>REDT01000103.1 GCA_007693295.1 Balneolaceae bacterium | reverse complement strand
GTTTGGCGGACACTACACATCCCAGGCAATGCAGTTGTTGAATCGGTTTTAACTGCTAGTGTTATGTCAAGTGTAAATTGTCCGGTGATATATTGAGACATAGTTTCTGAGGCTGTCCAAAAAGATGCATTTGATTTATGGATGCCTTAATAATTAAAGTTTACTTCGTGTTGCTTCGATCCGCCAGCTGGCGGATCGAAGGTCCACGAAGCAATAAGGAAAGATTCATTAAATAAAATTAAACATTTTACAATTTTAATATTAATTATTAATACTTAATTGTATTTATGCCTAAATAAAAATATTATTGTGTCAATTACACACAATTAAATATCATCACACTGTTATGAGAAATCCACTGTTACCCCGTGGACTACCTGAAATTAACTACGGCATCAGGCAGATTGTAGGAAAAGGGTTTGAAAGAATGAACCTTGGCTATCCTGTGATTTGGGAAAACATCGGAGATCCGGTGCAAAAAGGGATGGCTCTTCCGGGATGGATGAAAGAAATTATATCAAATCAAATTCAAGACAACAGCACATTCGGATATTGCGATTCCAAAGGACTTCCTGAAACCCGTGAATTTCTCGCTTCTAAAACGAACTCGCTGAATGGAGTTCAAATCAATTCAGAAGACATTACCTTTTTTAACGGTTTAGGAGATGCCATTGCCCGATTGTATAGCCTGCTTTCAAAAGAGGCCAGGGTATTGATGCCGTCGCCAACGTATCCTGCCCATACCGGTGCAGAAAAGTTGCGTATTTGTGATCAGCCGGTAACTTATCCACTCCACCCTGAAAACAACTGGCAGCCTGACCCTGATGAAATTCGTGAAATTGTGCGAATGAACCCTGCGATATCGGCTATTCTTATCATTAATCCGGATAATCCTACAGGGATGATTCATTCAGAAAAATCACTCAAAGCTATTGTGAACATAGCAAGGGAGTTTGATCTGTTTATAATAGCTGATGAGATTTACGAAAACCTTGTATATAATGGAGAAATGGTGCGCCTTGCTGAGGTAATTGGAGACGTTCCTGCCCTGGCAATGAAAGGCATATCAAAGGAGATTCCGTGGCCCGGTAGCCGTTGTGGGTGGATAGAATATTATAACCGGGATAATGATTCTGTTTTTAATGATCTCTGTATAAGGCTGGATCAGTGTAAAATGACCGAAGTTTGCAGCACTACCCTTCCACAAAAGGTGATTCCCGAAATCATGACAAATCAAGCTTATGAACAGTTTTTAGCAAAGCGAAGGGACGATCTTTTCTCAAAAATGTCTTTGCTGAAAAAGAGAGTACAGCAGCTCGACGACGTGGAGTGCAGCGGATGTCAGGGAGCATTTTATGCTACACTCCACTTTAAAAACGGTCTGAATAAAAACGATCTTGACCCTGAAGCTCTGCCGGAGGTCGAAAAATCTCTTTACCTGAAATGGACGAAAGGGCTTGATTCAAATCCCGACCTCCACCTGGCGTACTACCTGCTTGCCGGTACCGGTATCTGCACCGTTCCAATAAGCGGTTTTAATTCGCGGGTATCAGGCCTTAGAATCACACTGCTCGAACAGGATATAGAACGTTTTGACTACATGCTGGATCAACTTTTTTGCGGTCTTAGTACCGTCTTCAACAGAAAACGATCACTCATTTTGGCCTGATACCCGCAGAGCAAAATCCAGACTATTCATTCCAAACTTGAGTTTGATTCTAAAATGATGATTAATGCGTTCCCCTCCTGTGTAAGGAGGGGGCAGGGGTGGTAGCCTTAAGGTTTTTAGCCTTTAGTGTGCTGAATTCCCCGATTAAACCACCCCTAAATCAAGATTCTATTAATCAAACTCAGGTTTCATGTTATCAATTCAAATCCCTTACCGCTTCCCTCAATCTTTTTGAGACAGTTTCATTTAGATATGCCCCTTCTCTGAGGTCGTGATCCCGCTGGAACTTTTTCAGCGCCGGAATCACCTGCTCATCAAAACTGCATGAGCCTGCCGAACCGTCGAACGAGTCGTAGCCAAGCGTAGTCAGCATTCTCCTGAGCTCGCAAATATGCGGACCCGATGGCACAAAAACTGCTTCTCTTCCGTTTGGCACGTAATGATCGGACGGATGAAACAGCCTCATCCATATGTTATACACGCGTTCAAGTTCCAGAATCGGCTCCACGTGATCTTCCACGCGGAGATCTGCGTAGCGGTCATCGCCACCCTGGTAGCCCGCACCCTCTTTTACAACCAGTAAACCCGCACCCTGTCTACCTCGCGAATCCCCGCCGGCATCCTGTCCGGCTTTAAGGGCATGAAGAATGCGCTCGCCAAATGGCCACCCCTCAGTTGCAGCCTCTTCAAACGCTTGGGACATAGCGATGAGCACCTCTTCGCCCGTAAGAATATTCCCCTGAACGCTGTACCCGTCACCAATCCGATGGCCGGTCCAGCTGCTGGTTGACTCGCCCGTATGAGTTGCCACGCGGCACTCGCTGTCGATAATTGAAAATTGACGCCTGGCCGAACCGGGATCCGTTTCCAAAAAATGTGCTTTCACCTCTTCGGCGCTCAGCCCCTTTTCAAGAAGCCTCAACCCTTCTTCTTTATAACTCACGTTGGCCAGTGCCTGTGTTGCAATGGCGCCAACCCCTGCTTTTGCCGCCGGAACAATGGATCCGGCACTCACCACGCGCGATTGAACTCCCACGCCCCAAAATCCTTCCCCGGCATCACAGGCAACAATACTGAACGTTGAGAGCTCGGGAACAGCGTCATCATAAACTTGCTGAGCCGTCAGTGTGCCCGCATAAAGAAGAATAAGAGTGCTTACTACTAAAAGAGTTGAGGGTAGGCGCATGGTGTTGATATAATTCATGAGAAAAAAGTTTTATAGGTTTGAAACGACCCACTGAATATGCATAATTCAATGATTTCTTCAAACGAACACGGTCAGTTCCATTGTGAATCCATAAAATATTCCGCAGTAAAAGCTTTATATTTTTTGAAAACCTTAGCAGATAGAAAATGTCCCCAACCAGAATTGTCAGCCTTGTTCCCTCTCTCACCGAGCTGCTGTTTGATCTCGGGCTGGGCCGGAGTGTGGTTGGCCGCACCCGTTTTTGCATACATCCCGGAGAGTTCGTTGAAAAAGTACCTGTTGTGGGCGGAACCAAGAATCCACGCCTTGACAAAATTCGTAAACTGGCCCCCGATCTTATTATCGCCAACAAGGAGGAGAACCGAAAAGAGGATGTGGAAGAGCTTCAGAAAGATTTTGAGGTGATGGTTACGGAGATTGATACGATCGACGAGGCGCTTTTTGCCATTCACGATATTGGGTGGACATGCGGCGTGCAGGATCAGGCAAAAGAACTGATATCAAAGATCCGGCAACAGATGGAACAGGTGCCCGATGAACCCCCAATGAGTACCGCCTACTTTATCTGGCGCGATCCATGGATGAGCGTAGGGCGCGACACCTATATCCACTCTGTGCTCGATCACTGGAAGCTTAAGAATGTGTACGGTAGCCAAACCCGGTATCCCAAAACCACCCTCCATGAGCTGTCACTTAAAAAGCCGGAACTGATTCTGCTGAGCAGTGAACCCTATCCATTTAAAGAGAAACACATCGCTGAAGTGAGCGAATTCTGTCCCGGTTCCAGCGTAGTTCTTGTAAACGGAGAGTGGTTTAGCTGGTACGGCTCAAGAATGCTCAAGGCTTTCAGTCAGCTGAATATTCTCCGAAAGGCGATATCATGAGTGAAGATGTTTAACCGGGGATGATTTATTGGTTGTCCTGAGGGATTAGAAGACAGATTTATTTAGGATAGCAGCCAAGATTATTCTCATTCGCTAACGCTTACAAAAAATGAGCTGCTCCAATCATGACCGAAGGTATTTTGAGCCTATCCAATAATAAGGGAACCCAATTACTGCTCGAAGCTTACCCGGCCTTGAATTCCCGGTTCGTTAGGTGGAGCAGTGCATTACGAATCCTAAGCCACGCAGGGTTTGATCTTACTATGAGTTGGTAGTTAACAAGGCGGGGCCTTGGATTCGTTCTGCGGAGCCGAAGCGAACGGTTTCGGGAATTCACCGCCTTGATTTTTTGGTACTTTTGCATCAAGGCAAAAGTACAATGGTATTTGGATTTATCACTGCCCTGCTATTTAAAGGGTTTTAAGCTACTCAGTAAATATACCAAACCCGAACATACCCACGTTTTCATGTTTTTGATTATCTTATGACTATGAAAATCTTTTTCCCGGTATATCTCGCTTTACTGCTGCTGGCTCCACTTACCCTTTTTGGACAGAATGCTGAAGTTACTCCTGATGAAAAAGCACGTGCTGTTGAGTATTTCATCCAGGGGATTAACGATTTCGAGAACGAAGATTACGAGCGCGCCCTCGATAATCTTACAGCTGCCCATCTTACACTTTCCGATGATGCCGGCATCAATTATGCCCTTTCGGATGTATACCTGGCAATGGGCGATTTCAGCAATGCTGCCTATTACGGGCAACTGGCCGCAACGGCCGATCCGGAAAATAAATGGTACCACCTGCAGCTGGCCGATATCTACCGGCAATCAGGACGCGCGGAATCGGCAATGGAGGCCTTTAATAATGCCTTGAAGCACCATCCGCGAGATGTGGACATCCTCTACATGAAAGCCAACACCTATATTGAATTTGGAGAGCTGCTGAAAGCCAATGAGCTGTTCGACCGGATCCTTGAGATAAGGGGGCCCGAATTTGAAATTCACCTGAGGAAATTTCAAAACTTTAATGCGCTTCAAAAGCGTGACGCTGCCCTGAAGGAGCTGGAAAAGATGAGAGAGATTAATCCGGGCAACCTCACAACGCTTCACACCATCAGCCAGTACTACCTTGAGCTGGGCGATGAGGAGTCGGCACGGGAAACGCTGCTTGATGCCCGCGACAGAAACCCGCGCGATCCGCAAACACTTATTTTACTGGCCGAAATCTTTATCAATAACAAGGAGTGGCAAAACCTGGGGGAAACCTTTATTTCGATGATTGAGGATCCCCTGATCAATCCCACTCAAAAAATGGAACTCGTAAGTTTTATCTACCATCAGCAGCAGCGGTATCCCAACGAGCCCGTTTTAGCCGAACAGGCAGAATCTGCCATCAGAACATTCAGCAACAGTGAGCCCAGTTATGGCCCGGCTCAGCTGATTGCCGCAGAATTTTACCTGCAGAGAAATGAACTTGAACCTGCGCTTGAAACCCTGAAGCGGGTTAACGAAACCGTTCCCGAAGAGAGTGAAGCCTGGAGCCAGCGCATGCAGATTCTCTTCTCAATGCAGCGATATGACGAAGTTATTGAGCTCTCCTCAGAAGCCAATGAACAGGCACCCAACAACGCCTTTATTCAATTTTTTACCGGAGCTTCCTATATGCTGAATGACCGGCCGGAAATGGCTGAAAAATGGCTTTCAGAAGCAACCAATGCTCCTGCCCGCCGCAATTTCAGATCTATCGTCTATGGCTCACTCGGTGATGTGAAAACCGACCTGGATAAGTGGGAGGAAGCAGTTGAAGCGTATGAAACGGCTCTCCGGCTCGACTCGAACAACCACAACGCCATGAACAATTACGCCTATTATCTCTCGGTAAGAGGGGAACGGCTCGACTATGCGCAGCAGATGGCTGAGAGAGCCATCGCCCTTGAACCCGGCAATGCAGCCTATCTCGACACCATAGGCTGGATCCACTTTAAGAAAGGGAACTATGAGGATGCCCGGAAGTATATAAAAATGTCGATCGAAACGGGTGATGCCAGTGCTGAAGTGTATGAACATATGGGCGATGTGTACAAGGCGCTCGACGAAGAAGAGGAGGCCCGCAACTGGTGGAAAAAAGCTTTGGAAATGGACCCCGATAGAGACTACCTGGAAGAGCGTATCAGGTAGGTTTACGCTGCCGGCAAATATCCAATAATAAATAACATCTGCATTCAATTTGAAAACCGTAACTCTCCATATCACATTGATTCTGTTTGTGCTGATATTCAGCGCCTGCAGCACTCCGCGATCCGTAATTTCTATTGAGGATATGGAACCGGCCACCATCTCGTCTGAAGAGCTGGTGCAAAAGGTGCCCAATTACAGCGAAACCCTGCAGAGTTTAACCGGCAGCGGCCGCGCTATTATCAGTGAACCGGGCAACAGCGAGCGCGTTACCCTGCAGTTTCAGTCAGGCAGGGAGGCAAGCCTGATTACCGTACGTACCAGCGTGGGTATTGAGGGCGGACAAATTCTGGTAGACAGCGATTCGCTGCTGATCTACAACAAGGTGGACAACTACGCAGAAAAAGTATCCCTCAAACAGAGTAACCTTACCAGCATTGGCTCTCTTGCATCGCTGAATATGCTCGATTTGTTCAATTTCTCTTTTGATGAAGAGAACGTAAATCAAATTTTTGAGGATCGCCAGCACTATACCGCCATTCTCGATGATGATGCTCAGGTAACCATCTCCCGATCGAGCGGACTGATTCAAAACGTGGTTCAAACCCGCTCAGATGCCGCTTACAGCCGGATTGAATATGAAGGTTATGCTCAAATTGAAGACTTTTATCTGCCCAGAAAAATTACCATTTTTAGCAGTGACGGTAAATCGAGAGCAACATTTTTGGTTCAGCGACTTGAGGTTAACAAATCCTTGCCACCATTGCGTATCGATCTCCCTGACGATATCCCAATTTACAGGTTATGATCTATCGGTATTTATTCACCATCATTGTACTCTCTCTTATCACAGTGGAATTCACTTCCGCACAAAGTTCGTATGAAGACAGGCGGGCAGAGATTACGCAGCGGCAGCAATCAACCCGTTCGCAGATTGAGAACTTAGAAGAGCAGATAGCCACCTACAATGAGCGGCTTGGGTTTGCTACCGAACGATATGAGCAGATGCTCAGGCAGTTTGAAGAGCTCAGCAGGGTTATTACGCTGCAGCAGGAGAGGATCCGCCAGATGAACCGCGAACAGAGCCAGATTAACGAAGAGATTCAGCTTATTGAGGGCAACCTCAAAGAGCTGGAAGACCGGCTGAGAACTTTGATCGAACAATACAAGAGCACCCTCACATTTCTGTATAAAAACGGACGTACCACGGAATTGGCCCTCTTGCTGAGTTCCACGTCGTTCAACCAGTTAATCGTGCGTTCATTCTATCTTGGGAAATTTGATGAACACCGCCAAAGCCAGGTCAGCCAGATTGAAGAGGCCCAGAGTGAGCTGGAAGACACCAAATCTGACCTGGATGAATCCAGGCAGCGAAACAGGGAGGCTATCTCTTCCATCCGGCATGAAACAGAAGAACTTGAACAGAAGAAACAGTTACAAAGCCGAAGCGTTGAGCTTCTGCGCCGCGACAGAGACAATCTGCAGGAGCAGGTTGATATTCGGCAACGCCAGCTTGAGGAGCTGAGTAAAGCCCTTGATAATCTTGTGGCAGAAGAGGCAAGGGTGCGGAGAGAGGAGGCTGCAGGTACACGCGTGGTTCGGCGTGGCGGCGCCCTCAGCGATGATGAGCTGCTCGCTATTGAAAGTAATTTCAGAGAGAGTAAAGGCCGGCTCCCCTGGCCGGTGGATAACGGCACCATCACCCAAAAATTCGGGCTCAGAATACACCCGGTTTTTAACACTCAAACCAACAATCCCGGGGTAGAGATCTCCGTAGCGCCCCGCTCAACCGTACGGGTTGTTAATGATGGGTATGTAATCGGGGTCCAGGTAATTCCACACATTGGCGAAGCCGTATTGGTTCATCACGGCGGTTTTTACACGGTATATGGAAATCTGAGCGATATCTATGTTCGCAGAAACCAAGTACTGAGCCGCGGCGACGTGATCGGGCTTTCAGGAGATGAGGACAACCTTATCGGTGAAGTTCTCTTCTTCATGATCCGGCAGGGAAGCCAGGACGTAAACCCGGAAGAGTGGCTGCAGAGTGCAGTGCCTTAGCCAAAAAAAATAGCGCGAGCGTCTCGCTCGTGCTATTTTTTTCGTCCCGCTCGTGGCTTCGATTTTACAATCAATACTTACTACTCAGATACCACTTCCTCAACATCTCTCACGTATCTGTTAATCCACTCCGACTGTTCCCAGAGCATGTGAAGTACCGATTCGCGGGAACGGTAGCCGTGGCTCTCTTCAGGCAGCATCACCAGCCGGGTTGTACCGCCCAGGCCGCTAACGGCAGCATACATGCGTTCGCTCTGCATTGGGAAGGTGCCAGAGTTGTTATCCTCCATACCGTGTATGAAGAGGATAGGATCTTCAATACCAGCGGCATGCATAAACGGCGACATGCTCAGGTAGATGTCTGAAGCATCCCAGAAGTTTCTCGGTTCTGCCTGGAATCCAAAGGGAGTCAGGGTTCTGTTGTAAGCGCCGCTTCGGGCAATTCCGGCACGGAAAATTCGTGAGTGTGCAAGCAGGTTGGCCGTCATAAACGCTCCATAGCTGTGTCCGCCAATGGCAGCCCTGTTCCGGTCGCCTACTCCTCTTCGTTCAAGTTCGTCTAAAACCGCTTCAGAACTCGTAATCAGCTGCTCAACAAAGGTGTCGTTGGGATTGGCGTCTCCCTCGCCTACAATCGGCATGGTGGCGTTTTCAACTACCGCAAAGCCTTGCGTGAGGGCAAAATGAGGGCCCCAGTGGCTCATGCCTGCAAATCTGTAGGGTGAATCGGCAACCTGTCCGGCAGCATCCGCGCTTCTGAACTCCCGCGGGTAGGCCCATACAAGAACCGGCAGTTTCCCATCAGAATCCTTGTCATAAGCCGGCGGCAGGTAGAGAGTGGCCGAAAGCTGAACGCCATCTGCGCGCTCATACTGGATAAACTCCTTGTATACATCCTTAAGCTGCGGGGTTGGGTGATCAAAATGGGTGATTTGATCCAGGTTACCACTATGCATGTCGCGAATAAAAAAGTTTGGCTGAGTATTTACTGACTCCCTGCGCGTTATGACCCGCGAACCGTCTTCTTCAAGAAGGGTAACAATGCTTTCGTAATACGGACTTTCAGATCTCCAGAGCTCGGTAGATTCGCCCGTTGAGATGTTGAATTTTGAAAGAAACGGACGGTTGCCCTCCGGTGTGGCTCCAATTCCGGTCATCAGCAGAGATTGTCCATCATCTATCGTATTCAAAACCCATGTACCGTATTCTGAACGCCGCATTTGAGGCGAACCGGGATCACCATAGCGGTCTTCCGTTGAGCGGTCCATAACCAGTTCAGCTGTTTGGCCGGGATTGTCAGGATTGATTTTCCAGCTTCGCATATGGCGGTCATCACGCCAGAACTCATTCACCAGCGCAAAACCCTCATCGCTCCACTGTAATCCCGAGTATCGGTACTCCATCTCAAAAAGGTTTACCGGCTCACCATTAAACGGTGCATCCAGCAAATAAAGCCGGTCTCTCTTGGGTACATCCACGGAGGGATCGCCACCATCGAGAGCTTCCACCCAGCCCAGCGTTGCCGGAGCGTCGTTTCTCCAGCTAACTGACCTCGGGCCTTCCGTTGTGGCTGAAAATGCAATGGGTACCCGATCGGCCAGCGGAAGCTTGGCAAATTGATGCACCATGTTTCCGCTTCTGTCCCAAATCTGCATGTTTTGAGGAAAGCGGGAAGCGGGTACACTGTACGAATAGGGCTTCTCCGTCATATTCACCAGCAGGTAGTTTCCATCGGGTGATAAGTTGACCGATCTGTAAATTGCAGGAGATCCAATCAGCTTTGTATTACCGTTAAGCGCCACTTCAACCAGTTGCGAAGTGAAGTAGTAGTCGAATAAATTTTCGTCATGGCTATCCTGCAGCAGATCCTGAAAGGTACGTGCGGGCCGGGTTTCACCCAGGTTCTCCTGGATCACGGGTCCGGTTGGTATCATATCTTTTTGAGGTACATCACCCCTGCCTTCCGGCACCATATTAACAATCAGGCTGTCTCCGTCGCGGCTCCAGTTTAATGGAGATCCGTAGTAGGTGTTGTTCACGCTGCCGTCCGTCAATTTACGGGCAATGGCTGTAGAAACGTTTACAACCCAGAGTTCCAGTTTATCTGCCTTATTCAGCAGAAATACAAAGTTTGCACCGTCGGGTGCCCAGCTCACATTGGTCATCACCGGGTTTTCGGGAAGACCATTTACAACCCGGTCATTGCCTGTTTCCATGTCCCTCAGGGTAAATCCGGTTACATAACCCGACCGGCTGGGGCCGTTGGTGTTGGGATTAATCCGGATCCCGGCCAGGCGAAGTTCCGGTTGTGCAAGTTCGGCAATCGATGGCAGCGACGGAACATCCTGAAGCAGCAGCGTAGCGCGATCGGGTGAAAAACTTACCGATGGGTTTCGCGCACCGTCCACAAGGTCAACCAGTTCCTGAGATGGAACCATATAGGTGTCCTGTGCCTGTGCGTCAATAAATATAAACGGCAGAAAACAGATTATGAGAATTAATGAACGTACCATAGTACAATAGGTGATAGAGTTAATATTTTTTGGCATTATTGAATAAACCGACTTCAGAGATGAGGTACAAGTAAATGATGGTAAAAATCGAGTTGAGTATTGTTGACAACTGTGTTTGTAGAATCGTAGAACTGTAGAACTGTAGAATTGTAGAATTGTAGACCTGACAGCACTCCCGGCTTTCCCCGCGTTTTTCCGGTCCCGACCATCTAGGCGGGGTCCTTGAAGACGTTTTGGTTTCAAGGTGCAAGGCACAGGGTTCATGGTGCAAGACAGCCCGACCTATCGAGTGCTCAAGATTAAAGATGAAATCGGCCTTGAATTCACGGTGAGGGGAAGCGGAACGGTGCTTTACGAATCCATAGCCACGCAGGGTAATTAATTAACTAAGGCATCGGAGTTATCAAGGCGGGGCCTTGGATTCGTTCCGAGCAGCTACCCCGATCGTTTCGTGAATTCACAGCCTTGATTTTTTGGTACTTTTGCATCAAGGCAAAAGTACAGGAGGAAATCTCCTAAAAGATTCGATTCAGACCAAGGCATCTAAATCGAAGGATATGCGATTTGCGATATCCGAAGTCCGATTTAACGATTGATAGAACAACCCGATCCCGTAGGGATCACCGATCGGTAAAGAACATTTGTTTGTATCAGATGATACTTTTATTGTATCAAAACAGTTTTTA
>REDT01000258.1 GCA_007693295.1 Balneolaceae bacterium | reverse complement strand
CTAGTGTCATGTCAAAGATTTAGTATCGGGTGATTAGAAAAGTCCCCTCCTTTCCAAGGAGGGGATTTAGGGGTGGTTCAAATGGATCATGTTCATTTTTACAATATTTTTACCAGAAAAAATTCCGGTCCAACCACCCCCGGCCCCTCCTTCATAAGGAGGGGAGAATCTATAGCTCTACATATTAACACTGACAAATTACACTTACTTAACACTAGTCCTTCGGGAAAATTCGTTCGGGTGATTCTTTTCAGGGTTCTAAATTAACCATTTCATTGTGCTGTTGCATAACTCGTTTCATTCGCTCTATCATGGCCGGGTCGTAAATGAGCCGCTGCTGAAAATCCTGGTGCATGTGATTGCTCGACATGTGAAACCAGAATGCAATCGGCAGCCGGTCAAAAAAGATGGCTTGAACAGTTGTATCTCCGGTGTAAGAGGATGTTCCAAAATCAATGCCATTCAGAATGCCGAGACGGTTGTCAAACATGGCGCCATAGTCTGCAAAATCTCTTCGTATCTCCCTTTGCTGTTCAAGAGGCCAGCGCATCCAGTTTTTCATTTGGTCGCCTACAGCCTCATTTACGGAGCTGTAATTCCAGATATCTTTAAGAAGATTGGCCATCTCGTTAGCCGTGGTTTTCGGGAACAGAATTAAGGCATTTCGCTCTTCAATAAAGGAGTTTCCAAGCCGGTTTCTTCTGAGGTATTCAGAAATACGCTCTCTCTCCTCATCGTCAGTAACAAATCTGTGGGAGAGATTTTCCACATGTTTGCGCCACTCATCATGGGGTGCATCAGTCCATGTTTCGATAATCTCATCATTAGGGAGCTCCTGAATGCCCGGCGATATTGCAAGATAGAGCCCGGAAAAGGGCAGCGGCATTTCCGTGTTATCCAGGTTAAAATTTCCGTGTAATTGATCCCAAATGGCCCCGTCCAGTTTCCACCAAAGAAAGTCGGAAAGAGCAAGGTCATTAAATTCAGCTAAAAGCCTGAGTGCATTCTGAAGTGAGATTGTTGAACCCTCAATCCAGCCGCGATTTTGAGCTGCACGGAACGATTGACGATGAACAGACTGATCTACCTCGGGGAGCTGGTACCTGGATACCTCATTCCAGTCAATCATCTCATCATCGGAATAGGTGCCGTTATCCAGTTCCAGGGCGTAGGCCAGAAGAATCAGGAAATTGGTTGTTGTTCCCATCACCCTGGAGTCATCGGGTTGGTATAAGATCAAAGAGTCGGGAGCCCCAATTACATAGCTGGCAATCGAGACATTCTGAGGGTTTTCGGCTATGTATTCGCTGAGGCCTCTGAGTGAATAGGTTTTTTCCACCCACTCGCTTCCTTCCGCCATCGCCTCGCGGTTATCGATAAAGGTGCTGAACGACTTCCAGTTCATTCCAAAAATAAAACCGAAAATAACGACTGCAGTCAGAAAAAAAGCGGCAAAAAATTTAAATATTCTCATTGGGTATCTAAAATTCTAATCCTGTTGAAAAATAGTTTCAACATCTGCGAAAAATAACGGTTTTATGTGTGTATTAAATGAAATTTTATCACTCTTTAATTCGAAAAAAAGTGGTTTACCTGAAGAAGCCGGTAAGATTGGCGGGTCTGATCTCTCATGTATACGAATGCATGATACTCCTGCGGGGTAAATGTAAACCGGCTGTCGAAAGCGAGGTCATCAATCCTGTTGTTATCAATCAGGACATATTTGTAGTGATAGCTTCCTGTTTTTATAACCGCAGAACCCTGCCATCTATCGATATCGCTGAGGTAATTCATTTTTGAACCGGAGTGTATCGTCCAGTTATTAAAGTCTCCCACAACGTGTATTTCGGCGCCGGGGGGAATTTCCTGATCGTGATCGAGCCTGAAAAACACATTTGCATAGCGTGCGTCCAGGCCCGGATCGGGAAACCCGGTTCTTGCATTTATGTTTCGGGGAGGATGAACTGAAAACCCTTCAGAGTCGTCATTCAGAATAACAACAGGGATTTCTGCAGTCAGGTCAACTTCAGCCACTTGTTCAACCTGTTGTGATATTCTGTCGAGCGAGAGCCATCTGAATTCATAATCTCCCACAAAACTGCTTTCACGCCTCATTTCAAACTGAACATGATCGAGGGCTGAAAAGTCGAGTTCATTCGACCTTTCGGCTCTGCCCCAAAAGCGGTTTTGAACATAATAAAATTGAAGGTCGAACTGCGGCTGGTCCAGGAATTCGGGAGGTTCATATCTGCTAATCGGGTAGTGTCTTGTTCTGAGATCCTGCCGTGGAGTGAGCTGCCTGTCTACGGAGGATCTGATTACTCCTTCATTTTCATAAACATAAAAAGGCATGGTAAAGAGCAGGTTTCCGGTATCGGTATCTTCAATACGTATCATGTAATTGCCGCTGTGCCGGAAAGAGAAATCGCGGTTTGGAAAATTATAAATGAACTGCCTGTATCCCGGCTGCCTGTCGCGGCTCAACTGGCCACCACTCAGGTTCAGCATGGCGAACCCGTCTATAAATCTTTCAGGGGGAAGGGGCGAGCGAGACCAGTCGGGATTATGGTGCGAAAAACTGATGCGAAACTGGCGCGAATCAAACCCAAGGGTTTCAAATCGAAGCTGAAGCTGCTGGTCGCTGTTTAGCCTGATGATCGGAGCTGTGTTAACATTTTCTTTTATAAAAAGTTGAGGTGAAAACACATACTCACTGAGAAACAATTGATTAGGAGGATTGAATATATTTTCTAATCCGGTAACTGCCGGGGGCTCCCGGGTATACTCCGCGCTTTTTTCAAACAGCGTACAACCACTTAGAAAAACGAGTGGTATAAACCATGAGATCGATATTAAATATTTTATCAAAACAGGTATGTGATTTTCAGAGGTAATATTGCCCTTCAAATACAAAATTAGCGGGACCTTCCAATTTGATTTTGCTGTATCTCTTGTTCTCTTTGTTAAACGAAAAGTGTACCAAAAGCGTGCCGCCTCTCACTTTAACCCTGTACTTAAATTTGCCATCACCGGATTGTTGCAGGTGATGCCACGCCAGCGCCGATGAAATTGCACCCGTGCCGCAGGCTAAAGTGAGATTTTCAACGCCCCTCTCATATGTTTGCAGGCAAAGATTATTGGCATCTATGCCTGCAATAAAGTTTACATTGGTGCCCTTCGGTTTGAAATTATCGTGGTTTCTGAGATATCTTCCCTCAGCTATCAGCTTGGGTTCATCTTCAAGCTGTTCAGGCTGCATCGCACATACAATATGCTCGGTATTCGTGTATACGTCCAAAAGCGCCATACCGGCAGCCTTCTTTTCTATAACGGCTGTTTCCAGTGGAAAATTGATCACCACGCCCTTTTTTTTAACCGAAGCACGATAAATCTTATCGTGCACACGAAACGTAAATTTTTTAGGAGACCCAAGGGTTGTGGCAAAAGCGGCAAAACACCGGGCCCCATTGCCGCACATACCGGCATCGCTTCCATCAGGATTTTTATACTGCATAACCAGGTCGGCCTTTTTGGTTTCATCAAAACTGAGAGCAATGAGCCCGTCGCTGCCAATCCCGAACTTTCTGTTGCAAAGAAAAGGCGCAATTTCTGTCATACGCTCGTCCGGCATTTTTAGAGAACGATTGTCAAACAGGATAAAATCATTTCCTGCTCCCTGCATTTTAGTGAAAGAGAGTGTTGTTTGTGTCATCTGGTTTTATTCAAATAGAGCGGGAAGATGTCGCCAGTTCTCTTCTTTTGAGATTACCGGCTCAAGACCTCTCATTAAATGTGCGAACCTTAAAGCAAGTGCTGTGAAAATATATTTAAACTGTACGTTTTGATAAAGTAATCTCTTCAATTGCTGAAGATGATCTATCATATCCTCCAAACGGGCGTTTTCCATCGAGTCGCAAAACTTTTTAATAACCTCAATCTGGTCGATATTAATGATTAATGCTTCATTGCGTGAGGCCCTGTAGACCATAATATCGCGCAGGAGCTGTTCAAGCGTATTGCAGAGGGCAATCTGGTTTTCCGTATTCAGGCTGCTGTTCCACTCTTTAATGATCTTCAGCAATACAGGAACATCCTGGGTATAAGAGTATCGCAAAAACTCAATCGTCTCTTTTCGGGTTTGCTGCAGCGCCTCTACGTCATAAAAGCGGGTGAGCGAGTAGTTGCCATCCGAAAGACGGGCCAGAAATGATGCATCCTCTTCAGATTTTCCATCATGCTTCACCAATCCCTCCTTAATCTCCTCGTCGGTAAGCGGGCTGAGCCGTATATGCTGGCACCTGGAGATAATGGTGGGAAGCAGCTGATCGGTTTTGGACGCGGTCAGAATAAACAGAATGTTATCAGAGGGCTCCTCAAGAAGCTTTAAAAAAGCGTTGGCCGACTCTTTGCGCATGGTATCAATTCCCGTAAGTATCACCACAACCCGCCGGCCTTCATTTGGCTTATAAACGGTTTTGGGACGGATCTCTTTATGGTAGTACTCAATGGAGTAAAAGGCCCTTCGATTTTTGGATGAATCGGGATCGGTAAGGGCAGGGCGCAGGCTAAAATCAACAATTTCGTACGGATCTTTTGAGAGCATTTCAAGCCGAACCTGGAGTTCTGTTGTGCCCAGGTTGGAGGGCAGCGGCAGAAAAACATGAATATCGGGGTGGGTATACCAGCTCGACTTTTTTGATACGCCAGCTCCCTTCAGGTCGGTAAGGTGATCCACGCCGTTTACAATCTCCGCTATTGCAAGGGCAAAAGCAGTTTTCCCAACGCCATCAGGCCCTGTAAGGAGATAGGCATGGCTGAGTCTTTCTGACTGCAGCATCCGCTCTGCCTGAAGGCGGGCACTTTTTTGGCCCACCAGCCTTCGGTCACCAAAAGTGATATCTTTTGTTATATAGCTCATCTATTCTTCCCAAATAAAATCAAATAAAAGCACGCCGGCAGCGATGGTTGCCCCGCAGTATCCGATTAGAGCAGCCAGATCATTAAGCTCTGAACCGTCTGTTCCGTCAACCAGTGCAATTTTGGTCGTTTGCGTTAAAATCAACAGAAGAGGCACCAGCAGTGGTATACAAAGTACTGAAAAAACGGCGCCTTTTCGATCCGCTTTTGCAATCATTGCCGAAGTCATGGTGGTAACTGACGAGAGCCCCGCCGCTCCAAAAAAGATTGAGTAGATCAGGTAAGACGGACTTACAACCGGCAGGTTCATCATAATCATGTAAAAAAAGAAGGTAAAAATGTGGAGAAGCAGCAGAAAAAGAAAATTGTAAAAGAGCTTTCCAACATACACATCCGTGGCTTTTGCATTGAGCTGCAGCAGGTCCCAGGTTTTCTTCTCTGTTTCTTGTACAAAAGATCGCATCATTCCCGTCATTGCCGCAAAGAGGATAATGATCCAGACCAGACCGCTCTTTGGAGTGGGGTCGAGCTGATCGGCGCGTAAGGTAAACAGTACCAAAAGAAGTGCCGCTCCGGTAAAAGCAAGCAGCGTATTGATTGCGTACTTCGTGCGCAGTTCCTGGGTAATCTCTTTTTTAAGTATGGTAACTGATGATTTCAGCATGGGTGTGATCGTTTCGGCAGAGCGTATTAAGGTACTAAAAAATTAGTGAGGGGATTAAAGTGAATTTACTTTTTCTTTTGAAGAATATGCCAATTGCTCCCTATATTGGCATGATGTAAAATGATGAGTCTGAAAACATATTTATGAATATCTATTCACTTTTGAACAAATCAACCATTCTGGCCAATCTGAAAGTGAGCTCTAAGGAAGATTTGATAAACAAAATGGTTAACACGCTTTCAGAGCAGCTGGATGAAGGTCAACTCGAGGAGATTCGTAAATCTGTTTTAGAAAGAGAAGAGATTATGTCGACCGGGGTAGGGAAAAATCTTGCTATTCCTCATGGAAAAGTAAAGTCGATTGAGTGCAACTACGCAAGTTTCGCTATTCTGGATGAACCCATTGATTATGACTCCATTGATGGAAAACCGGTTCAGCTGGTTTTTTTACTTGTAGGCCCGGAAGCAAAAAATAGCGCACATATCAAGCTATTAAGCCGTATTTCCCGTTTGATGAACAGCACCACATTCAGGGAAGAGCTGGAGAAATGTGAAACTTCACAGGAAATCTACGATACCTTTCACAAAGAAGAAGAACGCTACTTCGGAAATTGATACCTTTCTGCATGAAATTTAAAAATGCAGTTCTCCTCATATTTTGCGTGCTAGTGTCTGTTTTATCAGCCCGGGGGGCTGTATATGCGCAGGTTTCATCACAGATAGAGTATATTATTGACCGCAGTCAGGCCAATAATGCTTTTTGGGTGGTGCAGGTACGCGACAGCACCGGAAACGTGCTTGAAGATCTGAATGGGGATAAACTCATCCGGCCGGCATCAAACCTTAAGCTTGTCAGCTCCGGGGCATTTCTTGATAATCTTGGGCCGGATTACACCTTCCAAACCGTGCTTTACGGCCGGGGCTACCAGGATGGAGATCGCTGGCGGGGCGACCTGATTATTAAAGGAGCCGGCGACCCTTCAATCAACGGTGAGTTCTACAATGGCGACCCTCTTTTCCTGTTTGAGAAATGGTATCAGGTGCTCGATTCGTTAGGTATCGCGCATATCGACGGTAACCTGGTCGCGTTCGACGGCATGTTTGATGATGTTCCCTATCCAAGAGGGTGGGAGTGGGATGACCTCTCATACTACTATGCTCCTGAAATCAATGCGCTCTCATTTAATTCGAATGTTGTAAACCTTGAGGTGAGGGCTGATGGTGAGATCGGTTCCACACCATCCATACAGTGGTTTCCATTCAATACACCCTATGTTGAATTTATAAATGAGCAGGTAGTAACACCGTCGGGCACCCGTTTCAACGAGTCGTACCGGAGGGTTTTAGGCACCAATACCATTATTTTACGAAGCACGCTGCCCCGCGGCTACTATGAAACGGAACCGCTCTCTATCATGGCGCCTTCTCTATACTTTATCGATACGTTTGCCAGGTTTCTGAATGATGCAGGAATAAGAGTTAGCGGACAGCTTCTTGTGGATAACGACTACTACTCCTGGAGCGATGAAGGCCTCAGCATTTTAGATATACACACCTCTGAATCAGTAGGCCGAATGGTGCAGTGGCTGAACCGCGAGAGTGATAATTTTTATACAGAAATGCTCTCCAAAACGATGGCGGCTGAGAGATTCGGAGTTCAGGGATCTACGGACCTTGGGCTCAAGGTGATTAAAGATTTTATGCACACCACAGGCTTTGATACGCTCTCGGTATCCATGCGCGACGCATCGGGTATGGCCCCGGCTACACTTGTAAAAGCATCCGACATGAACCGCTACCTGATTACGATTCAAGATAAACCGTGGTTTGACGTGCTTTTTGAGTCACTCTCTATTGGCGGAATGAACGGAACCCTGGGCCATCGGTTCAGAAACAGCAGCGTAAATGGAAACTTCTATGGAAAAACAGGTTTTGTGTCTGGAGTTCGCTCCTTAACTGGTTATCTTCGAACAAAATCGGGTAACAGAATAGCTGTAACTATTGTTACCAATAACTACACGGTTCGAACAGCACACGTGGATTGGGTGCATGAAAGAGTTCTTGACTATCTCTACAACAGTTACTAAGCATGGCCGATAAACCCCTTATACTCATTACAGATGATGAAAAGAGCATCCGCAATATTTTGCGTGATATTCTTGAGTTTGAAAACTATGGAGTGGAAGAGGCCGAGAATGGCGAAGAGGCTCTTTCTGCTGTTGCAAATAAACCGATCGATCTGGTTATTTGCGATATTAAAATGAAGGGGATGGACGGAATTGAAGTACTTGAAAAGATAAAGAGCAGTAAGCCTGAAGTTCCTGTTATCATGATCTCAGGGCATGGCACGATCAAGATAGCCGTTGATGCCGCCAAGAAGGGTGCTTTTGATTTTCTTGAGAAACCCCCCGACCTGAACCGTTTGTTGATTACAGTTCGGAATGCTCTGGACAGCAGCAAGCTGAAACGGGAGAACCGGCAGATCAGGACGGAGCTGCACGGTGTTAAAGAGATTATTGGTGATAGCCCTGAAATTGAGAGAATTAAAAAAACCATTGAGAAGATTGCGCCAAGCAACAGCCGGGTGCTCATTACCGGAGAGAATGGAACCGGAAAAGAGCTTGTGGCCCGCTCTATTCACACACTGAGCAATCGTGCCTCGAAAAAATTTGTAGATGTTAACTGCGCCGCCATTCCTTCCGAACTCCTTGAAAGTGAGCTTTTTGGACACGAAAAGGGAGCCTTTACCGGAGCCACTCATCAAAGAATAGGCAAGTTTGAAATGGCGCATGAAGGAACCCTGTTTCTGGATGAGATCGGGGATATGAGCCCGGATGCGCAGGCAAAAGTTCTGAGGGCGCTGCAGGAGAACCAGATTATGAGGGTAGGTGGTACTGAGACGGTAAAAGTGGACGTTCGCGTTATTTCAGCTACCAACAAAGAGCTTCAGCAGGAGATCGAAGAGGGCAATTTCAGGGAAGATCTTTTTCATCGTTTGAGCGTAATTCCAATCCACCTGCCTCCATTAAGGGAACGAAAAGGTGACATCCCAACCCTTGCAAAATGGTATCTGGCCGGCTTGGGAGATGAGGACATTGTTTTTGCAGGCAAGTCATTTTCGGATGACGCACTTGAGGCATTGAAAAAACAGACATGGTCGGGAAATATCCGTGAACTGCAAAATGTGGTGGAGCGGCTGGCGCTTCTGGCGCCTGAAGATGTAATAACAGCAAAAGATGTTGAACAGCTGGTAGTAAACAGAAAGCAGCAAAAACAGGTGCTCAACGATCTGATTAATGATACAGACTCCTTTCAGCAGTATAAGGAGGAGGCCGAACGGCTCTTTCTGATTAAAAAACTGGAAAAGTACGATTGGAATGTTTCCGCTACCGCCGAGGCTATCGATATCCAGCGAAGTCATATTTACAATAAGATGAAGAAGTATGATATTGAAAGATGAGTTATCCCGAAATTACACATTTAAAATATGCTAAATTATTGTTTTATAGTATTTTACTGAAATTCAAATTCAGTAATGGAGCTCTTTGTGCTTCTTAGAGTCTTCGAGTCTTTGTGGCAACTTTTCTGAATCACCAACCCATCGGGATCCCTTTGGGAGAAGGCACAAGGGCACGAAGGTTCACTAAGTATCGGTAGAAAGAGATGGAGAACTTAAGCCGCTGCTCTTTATTATAAACGAACTAATTTAAAAGTACTGTCAGATTAAATCCGATCAATTTAGGATTGGTGCTGACAGGCCTTGAACCCTGAATCCTGAACCTCGCCAATGTCCGCACAACTGATTGATGGAAAAAAAGTATCTACAGAAATTAAAAAGCAGATCCGGGAAGATGTGGAGAGCTGGGTACTGGCCGGGAACCGCCGTCCATTCCTGAAAGTGCTGCAGGTTGGCAATGATCCGGCATCCACGGCTTATATCAGGGCTAAAACGCGATCTTGTTCTGAAGTGGGTATAGATACCGATACCGCCCACCTTCCCGACACAGTATCGGCCAGGGAGCTGAAATCGGTGATCAGGTCATTTAATAATGACAACTCCATCGACGGCATCCTGGTTCAGCTGCCGTTGCCGTCACATCTCTCATCACATGATGTAATTGAGAGCATTGATTACCGGAAGGATGTGGATGGGTTTCATCCGATGAATGTTGGACGATTGTCTGTTGATCAGCCCACGTTCAAGTCGTGCACACCGGCCGGCATATTTGAACTGTTTAAGTACTACAGCATTCCCACCAAAGGGAAGCATGCTGTGGTAGTGGGGGCAAGCAATATTGTTGGAACCCCGATGGCAGTGATGCTGTCGCGTGAAAACAGCGCCGGTAAGGCTACCACTACCATTTGCCACAAGTTTACAAGGGATATTACCATCCATACCATCACCGCCGATATTTTGGTTGTGGCAGCCGGTCAGCCCAACCTGATTAAAGCTGAAATGGTGAAGGAGGGAGTTGTCATTATTGACGTGGGTATAAACCGGATTGCCGATGAGACAAGTGAAAAAGGGTATAAACTGGTAGGTGACTGCGATTTTGAGGGCCTGAAGAAGAAAGCCAGCTGGATTACACCGGTACCGGGAGGGGTAGGCCCCATGACTGTTGCCATGCTGATGAAGAATACCTTGCTTGCGGCCAAAAAATCGATCTATCCGGAAGATTGATTATGATGTTAAATGTATGAAAAAAGGGCTAGTATCAAGTCAAATATATAACATCGGTCGAAACCTGTCAGCACCCACTGGATCTGACAGCGTTGGTTTTTGTGCGAAGAACGCTCTATGTACAACTTTTACAAAAATACCGACGCTGACAGAAACCCGGAAGAGCACCGGGAATGCTGTCAGGTCTATAACGTCACTCATATTTTTGATCACTTCTCTATTGTTGATTATCCCGGCAGGGGAGATGAGTGCGCAGTCGAATTCCGATCCTGATCCCGGGGGCGCTCTTCTGAGATCTCTTGCCGTACCGGGATGGGGCCACCACTACGTGGATAGAGGCGACTGGACCCGGGGCAAGGTTCACCTGGGGGCCGATCTTGTTTTAATCGGATCGCTTTTTGGACTTTATTCAAGAGCCAACAGGCTGGAAGATCAATTTCTGACCCTCTCAAACCTGAGGGCCGGAATTGATGTATCGGAGCGTGACCGGGCATTCCGGCTTGCCATCGGTGATTTCAATTCACTTGAAGAGTACAACGATTTCCAGTTGAGAAGCCGAAACTGGAACCGGATCATTGAGGACAGACCCGAAAATCGATGGAGATGGGAGAGCTCTGATGATCGCATCAAATACAGAGAGCTGAGATCAAGCAGTGACAGGGTTCGAAACCAGCTTCCGGCAGTTGCAGGGCTTATGGTTTTAAACCGCGTGATTAGCGGCCTGAGTGCCTATACGCGGGCAAGAGGGGTGCTATCGGAAGGTGATCTCTCGTTATTACCGGTTTACAATGCCGAAAATGGAGAAAACGGGGTAGTGGCAAGGATGAGTTTCAGGTTTTGAAGCGTTTGGTTGTTTGCTCTTCTGTTTTAAAAAAAATCTAAGCGTTGGTGTTGCGAAGCAGTGCTTCGCGGCACACGGCACACGGTTCAGTTACAGGTTACAAGTTAAAGGTTGAACGTTTGTAGATGCCTAAATGCGGTTGACGTTCAGATGATTGTCGCAGGATGTAGCCTAATGATAAACCGTGAAAGAAGATGCGGAAACCCAACACCGAAGGTGTTTAATATCATTAGCCCCGTGCGCAGCTCGGGGTAAAGATGC
>REDT01000256.1 GCA_007693295.1 Balneolaceae bacterium | reverse complement strand
CTGCAGCCACTACTAAGTGATATCAACATCACAATCAGTCAGCCTTAAGTTATTTTATATTTTTCTGCTTCATTATATTGCCTCTCATCTCTTTTTTTATCAGATTGTTCACATTGGAACAGGGATGTTTTTTACTACATAGCTTTAACAATTTCGGCTCTCTCTATGGGGGAATCCCCTATAGAGTGCCAAGGCCAAGCCCTATTCTGATTTTGCTGACTTAATTTTAGGTTGCTATATTTAGCACGCTAATTAAACACTAACTAACTGAATAATTCTTACGGGAGGATTTATGGGAAATGAGGAAACGGAACATGAAGAGTTCACACCTAAGGGGGCAATTGCGTTTTTTGTTGTGCTTTTGGTCTTTTTTATTGTCACCTGGTTTGCGCTCTACTTTGAAATGTTAGGGAGGGGTTGATCGATGGATAAATCGGAAAAACTTGCCCTAACACTCAGCGGTATGCTATTAGTGATCTTTTTTGGAGCTATTATGTATGCATCTGTAGCACAGAATATTGAGGTGCCTACCTGTATTACAGACATGGAACCATTTGCTACCGACACACTCTTTCAAACCGGCCCCGATACCTACGAACTTCAGATGGTTTCCAGAATGTGGGCGTTTCAGCCTTCGACGGTAAGATTACCTGTTGGCTCCACGGTAGATCTCTATGTTACATCGCAGGATATTATACACGGCTTTAAAATAGACAGAAAGAATGTCAATCTTATGGCTATTCCCGGCGCCATTAACTATATGCGCGTAACATTTAATGAACCCGGCGAGTATCTCTATGCCTGCCACGAGTTCTGTGGTGCAGCACACCATACCATGGCCGGTAGATTTATTATCGAAGAGGGTATAGATGAACCGGAAGTTGAGGGAGATGCCTTATGATGGAGAACTACAGCTTCCGGTTTTCAAAGTCCTCCAAGAATTTAAATTCTGTTCTGCTCATTATCCCGATGGTTCTGCTTTTTATAGGGGTGTATGGTGGTTTTATGCAAACCCTGTTCCGGGCCGGCATCATCCAAAGTGATCCGTTTGTTGGAGGCGATTATTACAAGGGGTTAACCTTTCATGGTGTTTTAAATGCAATCGTATTCACCACGTTCTTCGCTGTCGCGCTGGGGAATGCTCTAATCCCCTATTCACTGAAGAAACATCTAAACAGTAAAATCGCATGGACATCCGGAATATTGATGCTTGTAGGTTCCGTTCTTGCCGCCATCGTTATACTGATTGGTGAAGCTACCGTTCTCTACACCTTCTATCCTCCGCTAAAAGCACACCCTCTCTTTTATATTGGGTTAACCCTGCTGGTTGTGGGATCATGGGTCGCATCGTATAACTGGGTGCCTATGTATCTGGAGTGGCGAAAAGAGAATAAAGGTGAAAAAACTCCGCTTGCTGTGGTAGGTATGTTTACCACCTTCATTATCTGGTTTATAGCCAGCCTTGCAGTTGCCGTTGAAATCCTGTTCATGCTGCTTCCATGGTCGCTCGGATTGGTTGATGAGATAAACGTGATGCTTGCACGGACTCTGTTTTGGTTCTTTGGCCATCCATTGGTCTATTTCTGGCTGTTGCCTGCGTATGTGATGTACTACTCATTCATGCCCAAAATCGCCGGCGGAAAACTCTATTCAGACATGGCCGGCCGGCTTGTGTTTATGATGTTTATTCTGTTTTCAATCCCGGTAGGAACACACCACCAGTATATGGATCCTGCAATTGGCTCACAGTGGAAACTGTTGCATGGTATCTTCACCTTTGCCGTGGCGCTGCCCAGTTTGATCACCGCTTTTACCCTGGCTGCCTCTCTTGAGCATGCAGGCAGAAAACGAGGCGGTAAAGGGCTGTTCGGCTGGATGTGGAAACTACCCTATTTCGATAAAGAGAAGTGGTTCTTCCCATATCTTATTCTGGGTTTGATCATCTTTATTTTTGGCGGAATTGGAGGCATCATCAACGCTTCTTACCAGATGAATACCGTGATTCACAATACAGCCTGGGTACCCGGTCACTTTCACTTAACCGTTGCCGGACCAGTATTACTGGCGTTTCTTGGAGGTAGTTTATACCTGATCGGGCAATTCATGAATAAAGGGATCAAGTTTAAAGGGTGGGCAATGATCTCACCATACGTATACACGATTGGCCTGTTTATCATGTCGTATGGGCTGAAGATTGGTGGATTGAAAGGAATGCCGCGCCGTACCAACACAGGTGCTTCGTATGCAAACCCCGACAGTATTCTCTACCAGCCCGACTGGATCTTTTATATTGATCTGAGCGTGATTGGTGGTTCGATAATGTTTGTTGGTATTATCATGTACCTGGTATCTTTCTTTGGTACAGTGTTTGCCAAAAGCGAATCATCCGAAGAGGGGGCTTTAGTTACTTTCCCAATATCAGAACCCCTTCATGACGAACCGTCAACCTGGCTGAGAAATTTCAAACCATTTATTATAATTGCGATCATCCTCATCGTACTTTCATATGCACCTGTTATATATGATGTGATACAGAACACATATGGGGGTTCACTGCCCTATTCACCGAATAGTCCGGTTCCTTTAAGATAGTTTTACCGATGAGCTTGAAAAGTCTTAACCCTTTATTTAAATTGATACTTGCAGCGGGGATAGCACTTACTGCTATCTCCGGCTGTGATAATCTATCAATTAAAAAATCACTGGGCGGAACCGAATTTAATCTGATTGATCAAGATAGATCAGAAGTATTATTTCCCGAAAGTTATTCCGGTAAAGTGATGCTGGTTGGATATGTGTATACTCATTGCCCGGATATCTGTCCTTTAATTACCTACAATATGAGGGATATCCAACGGGCACTGCCCGATAGTCAGGAATTTCTTTTAGTAAGTATCTCCTTCGATCCGGATAGAGACACACCCGAAATCCTCTATGATTATGCAGAAAATTATCGCCTCGAACAGTCGAATTGGAGGTTGTTAACCGGCACTAAGTCTGAAGTGGAATCACTTTTGGAAATACTGGAAATAGCCACTGTAAAAACTCCGACGCGTTTTACCGAAGATAATACACCCATCTATTTTATTGATCACACCGACAGGGTTACCCTTATTGACAAAAACGGAAATATCAGGAAACACTACCGTGGAAGTGATTTGAACCCGGAAACGGTGACAGAGGATATTCAAACACTTTTAAATGAAGTTTAATCGTGAATTCTTTGAATGCTAAACCGTATCTTGTTGTTAATTACTCAACAGATTATAAACAATAATAACTACACAAATACAAATAATGAAAACTCTATTAATTAAATCCATCTTTATCGCACTCGTTTTTGGGCTAGCCTCATGCGGTCCGGACGAAACTGCAGAACAAGCACAAGAAGAGGCTGTGGATGATGGTGTCAGAACTATTGAAATGATCGGAACCGATGACATGAAATTCGTGGTAAGAGAAGCCCAGGAAGGATTGGTTACCGGTGGACAGGCAGGACAATACATACTTCTTGAAGCGATTGAAGCATCACCGGGCGAAGAAATTCGTGTACGACTGACTACAATCAGTAACCTCCCTCCAACAGCTATGTCGCACAATTTCGCGCTGCTTGAGCTGGGAACCGATGCTGATGCTTTCCAAAGAGCGTCTCTCACTGCACGGGACAATGAATACATTGCACCGGAATATGAAGATCGCGTAATTGCCGCCACAGCAATGCTGGGTGACGGTGAAACGGATACTATTACATTTACCGTTCCTGAAGAAACCGGCGAGTATGACTACATCTGTAGCTTCCCGGGCCACTTTGCAGGCGGAATGGTTGGTAAGCTGATTGTTCAGTAGTATTACCGATTACAAGAGCGATAGTTTATAGAAAAAGGCCGCAACGAGAGTTGTGGCCTTTTTTGTTTGACGTTGGAACCTGAGTTCTATTCTAAAATTTCGAAAAATGAGTCTCCCCTCCTTTCTAAGGAGGGGCCGGGGGTGGTTCACTGCATTATTTCAAGGCTATAGATTAAAAAATTGATTCATAGCCTTTTCCCCCAACGGGATGCCCATGGCACAACTACCCCTTCCGTCAGCTGACGGATCCCTTCGGGGAAATCGCTTCGCGGGTAAAAAGAGGAGCCCCTCCTTGCCCCGAAGGGATCACTACGTGGGAAAGGAGGGGACTTTTCTACATTACCCAACAGTTTATTGTTGACATGACACTAGTTTAAGAGTGGCCCTCCGCCAGCCGGCGGAGGGCAATGGGGGATGAAAAGAAGTGCATTTGATACTCAATAGTGACTTTTCGAATTAACTAACGTTACATTTCAAATCATCCCCTGCTCTCTTCGTTCGCTTTTCGCTCCGCGTTCAACAAATGAGCCACTTCGACGGGGGACTTTTAGACGCTATATACTTCTCTCGAACTCACGTTAAGCTACCAATATAAATTACTGTCAGGATTTGGAGTCCAGTCACTATCCGGCTCAAAGTGATTGTACAAGATACGTGATATCTCCCTGGCCAGTACCCATCCGGCATTGTCATGTTCCCTCCTGGTGTCCTCCTGGTTTTTGGTGATTATGCAAAAGAGGTAATCTCCCGAAGGAGCATTTACAAGCAGCACTTCAGATTTTGATCTGCTTACAGATCCGTTTTTAGATGCCACATTAACCGTTGGCGGAATTTCTGAAAGGGCCACCCGGTCCCAATAGTTACGGCTCATAATTCTGAACATCTGCTCAGAAGCATGTTCACTGACAATCTCACCTTTAAAAATTTTCTCAACCAGAGTGGCCATCTCACGAGGAGTGGTTTGCCCCCATCCATACTCACTGAAGGCATCGTTGCGTCCGTCAGTACGGGAATTTACGCGTGTATGCTCAAGCCCCAGCTCAGCCATATAATCATTAATAGCCGTCCCTGTTCCGGCCAGGTATTGATTCCAGAGGCTTGCAGTGTTATTTGATGCAGACATCATCAAATGGATCAGTTCAGCAAGGGCAACTTTACTGCCGGGCTTCAGGTCGCTGATAATATCTCCCGAATACTGATACTCCGGCTCCGGACCATACTCCAGCTCATCACGATATCCTAATTCACCTTTCTCAATCCGGTTAAACACTTTAACCATGATGGGCACTTTAATCATGCTGGCCGTTGGAAAAACTGTATCCGCATTCACCTCAAACGTGGCGCCGGTAACCAGGTCTTTTACATAAACACCGGCAACTCCATCAGCCTGCTCAATCAGGGTTCGGATCTCATCACCCGGAATATCGGCACGGTCGTAGTTTTGGCAGGCTGTGAATAGGGTTGCAATAAAAAGCGATAGTACTGTTTTGGTGATCATTGTGAACGGGTTTGGTTTGACGGGCAAGCTGCCCGTGGTACGGGTTTGGTTTAACGGGCAAGCTGCCCTTGGTACGGGTTTGGTTTAACGGGCAGGCTGCCCGTTGTACTGGTTTGGTTTGACGGGCAAGCTGCCCGTGGTACGGGTACTAGTGGGTTGAATTCGCTTTTTTGAAATAGTGCCAGGCCAAAAATATGAGTAGTTGATAGATAAAAAGAGCGAACAACACTACCCAAAAACCCTGAACCACATCTTCAAAGTAGTGGACCGGGGCATTAATGAGTATCAAAAGCGGGAACCCGAACACAAGGGCTATGCCGCTTCCATATACAAGATTGAAGCTTACCGGCGATTTCATTCCGGAATCCAGAATTCTGAGCAGTACCAACCCGGACTGAAGGGTTCCGGTCATATTCCCGAAAATTGCGGCAAATCGCTCAAAACGATACTCTGTAAATGCATCATTGGTCAGAAACCGGATAACTGCCCAGGTCGCAATTGCTACGGTTACCGAAATAGTAAGCAGAGGTATCCAATACTTTGCAACAACTACGAAACTGATGGCCGCCACAGACGCCACAATCATAAAATCCATAAAGAGGTTCGAGCAGCGGGTCATGGTAACATCATCCACAACCTTACTGATACGAAGGGTGTCCATCAGCCTTCTCACAGTAATGGCAAAAATCGCGGCAAATATAAAGTGAAACGACCAGAGTGTAGTCACTTCATTTTCTGCCCCAACCCAAATCAAACCTGACTCCATTACCTTCATAATTCCAAATGTCAGGATATAGGTCAATCCAATCAAAGCGATGTGAAAGGTGAACGACTCAATCGACTCTGATGAAGTCGTAATTCGCTCCGAGTAGTTTGCTTTCGGTTTTCTGATGATGCCGGTCCTTACATCTTCAGAGAGTTCTCCTTCAGAATCGATGTATGCGGCCTCTCCGTTTTTAATACCTTTTCGCACCAGCCAGATCCCAACCGTATACGCCACAAGAAATCCGAATGCGGCAAAGGTCAGCCCTACAATTCCGCCTGATTCAAACCCAAACAACTCCCAGTTTTCACCAATGGTGTAGGCAATACCGGGATTCATGCCGAACGCCAGGGGCGGCAAAAAACCGATTCCGACAAACAACTCCGGCATAATTGTATAAAACAGAAGCATCGCAATTAACAGGCCAATAATTGCCTGGGTCAGGTAAACAGATAGAAAAATCAGTCCAAATTTGATGGACGACAACCCCAGCCTCTTTTTAGGCGCCCTTAATCCAAGCGCAATAAAGAGAAGTGCCAGCAAGTGATATACATAAGCGCCCAGCCTGTCGGATGTAAGATCAATCCACTCCAGGCCGTTCATGCCGATAAAGAGCCCAAGCGTGCCGGCGAGCAGATTCGCAGGTATAAGATACTTTTGAAGAAATGGAATTTTATAGCGAAGTGCAGTGGCCAATACCAGCAAAAGGCCAAGCCAGGCAAAGTCGAGAAAGAATTGTCCCGCCGAAATATCGATTATCCAGGAGTTCATCTATAAATTTTTAACCGGTTTTTCACCTGCTTTCAGGCGGTTGATGTAGAGCTGCCACTGAAGTACACATTTCCCTTCAAGGTTCATTTGAAATGTTGTCTCAGGTGTAGTTACCGTTAATTTGTGATTCTGCTCAATGGACAGAGCACGTATATCTTCAAGAGTAAGCCGGTGTTTAGTTGAACCACTTGATATTTCAAGCCGGTCGCTTCTTAACTCTACCAGCGCCCTGTCGAGATTTACGAGCTGGTGCTCTTTATCAATCTTATAGAGCTGACTCCCCGTTTTTTCCAGAATTAAATCGTCCTTGATGTACTCCATGGGTATTTTATTGATCTTATCGAAAAGATCGATAATTGAGTGCCGCTCACCGGATCTGTCAATCAATCTTGAAGCCACATCCATTCTATATCTCATGGCTGAAGAGCGGCTGTATACATGCTCCCCGTCGGGCGAATATACAGCATGGCTCACTCCCGTATCAGGACACCTGTACAGCAGTCGCTGTATCCCCGATGCAGGCTTGCTGCAGCTAACAGGAAATGCTTCAGCCGGAGGGTTATACTCGTCAAAATCAATCAGGTCTCTGCAGTGGCTAGAAAAGGTTTCATAATCTTTAAAATCGGAGGCGTGAATGGGTTTCAAAAAACGCAGCTCCATACTCCCCTTTCGGTATTTATCCGCCCATCGCGGCCAGCAAAGGTACGATCCGTGTAGCTGAACAGGATGCACGGGAATTTTCATCTTCCAAAACAGCTTCAGTGTGGTTTCAATCAAAGGCTTGGCCCTTCCATCCCACCGCCGGCCTCCCTCCGGGAAGATCACAATCATTCTTTTCTGATCAATCATCTTGAGAACACTTCGAACAATTCCCGGCTCAGGTACATACTTGCTGGTGGGAACAATGCCGATGCTGTCCATAAAGATCCTGGGAAGCATCTTGTAAAATTGGTCCCGGGTCATAACTCCGGCAGTCGGTTCTCGCGTCATCCCAACATTGATGAGAAAAGGATCAAAATAGTTCGAGTGATTACCGTATATAAAACAGGGGCCGGTAAGCGGCATATTTTCCGGATTGGTAATGCGGGGATTGAACAGGTATTTTGTGGTTGGGATAATTGTTTTCCGCATAAAAGCGAACGCCTTATCCGAATAGCCACGCTCATTCTTTTTAAACCTGAAGCCTTTGATCATATATGATTTTTGGTCTGTAATCTCACGTTTTTCTTTCTCCTTACACTACACTCTTAAAACTCACACAACAGATGCAGTGAATTCACCTCTCCGCTGCCAATGGGTGCTCCCGGAGGTGTGTAAGGCGCCGGTGGGGCGGAGAACTTTTCGGGTTCAGCCATATAGCTTCCGATCAGTTGTGCACCCTTTCTATAGTGAGCTTTCCAGATCATTTGTCCGGCAGATGTAGTTCTTTGTTCCAGTTCCGATTTCAGGTTTTCGAGCATCAGGCCTGTCAGGGCCATCACGTCCGGTGCTGCGTTTCCATCTGCTGCAAGATGGATTAAGCTTCGCAATACAGCCATATTGATTCCACGCTGAACGGCTCCATGATACCCCTCCTTTTGTTCACTCAAAAGCGTATGATTTAAAACACGTTCAATTGTAGCATCAAGGCTTAGATAACTGCTGTTTCTTGCCGATTGGTTCATCAGCCTCGCCGCCCGTTGTGAATTAAAAATCAAAGAAGCTGAATGCTCTGCTGCAACTTCGGCCATGGCAACCGGATCCAGAATGGGATCTGTATACCCCCGAAAATGTTCACGGGTGGTTGGAATACGGGCGGGTCTTGGCGGGATCAACTCCAATAGATGTTCCGGCAGGGCCAATATCTCAGGGTTCAGGGTATTTAACATCGCATTTAGGGCCGACTCCTGCCTTGTATTATCTACAATTCGCGGGCCGCTCTGCCCGTCACCCCTAAGCGTATATGAATAATCTACGCCGCCAATCAATTTCACCGTTGCCTCGGTTTGATAGCGGTGATAAAGGTAGATCGGTACGAGCGCATCTTCCAAATCGGACAGTGGCCGGCCCATTCGGATATTACGCTCGCCAAAGCGGTTCAGCGCTGCGTTTCGAATTGAAAGGATATGATCGAGCTGGGTCACAGGATCTGATCCATAATCCCATAGATGTGCATACGGATGGGAGCCGCCTTGTGGCCTGGCCACCTCATCCGACATATAGAACAGCCCCATATCATTGGTTTCCCGGATAATTTCATCCAGGGCCTCCTCTTCATTTATACCGTCAGGAAAGTCCTGATATCCCCAAATCACCGCCCGTTTATCCCATTCGCCTATTCCAATATCATATGCGTTTTCAAGACTCAGGCTCCCATCGGCATTTATCGTAGCCATCGGGTGGGGATAGTCCATTACCGATGCAAGATCATTAACGCTTGCCGCAAAATTGTGGGCTATACCAAGAGTGTGGCCTATTTCATGCGCCGAGAGCTGACGGATCCGGTCGAGCGCCATCTCCAGCATTTGAGGGTCGGGATCAACTCCCTCTTCATAGGGTGCTAGCAGTCCTTCGGCTATCAGGTAGTCCTGCCGCACCCTCAGGGATCCCAGCAGTACGTTTCCTTTGATGATTTCTCCCGTTCTGGGATCCACCACCGACGAGCCATACGACCACCCCCGTGTTGACCGGTGAACCCAGTTGATTACATTATACCTTACATCCAGCGGATGGGCATCATCGGGAAGCATCTTCACCTGAAACGCATCTTTATAGCCCGCTGCTTCAAAAGCTTCACTCCACCATCGGGCACCATCAAGCAGGGCCGTTCGAACCGGCTCGGGTGTTCCATTGTCGAGATAAAATACGATGGGCTCTACCGCTTCGCTCACCTCTGCGCCCGGATCTTTCTTTTCGAGCCTGTGGCGCACTATGTATCTCCGATTAAACTCGCCGCCAATAGGGGCGCTGTAGTCCTGGAACGAGATCGGAAAGAACCCCGAGCGCGGATCAAATTTACGTGGCTTATATCCATCATCAGGCAGTTGAACAAATGAGTGGTGCTGACGCACGGTAACGGCATCAGGAGTTGGTGCAACCGAACGCAGCCAGTTGCCGGCACCTGTTCCTGTGAAGGTCAGCGTTACCTCGAATTCTGAATTTTTGGGGAAGTTGAATGTGCCCGGTATATAGACAGCCGAACGGGAGGTATCGATTGAATAGTTGCCCTGGTTGGATGCACGTAAACGCTGAACCACTCCATGGGCATCCTGCATCAGGAAATTTGTGGCGTCGACCAGAACACGGTCTCCCTCCCGGAGCTCTACTTCAAATCCAAAAAGAACAGACTGTGCAAAAGCTTCATCAACCGATTTCTCCTCGAGCTCTACGCCCGACGTTGCACGAAAGCCGTAATTGGGTTGAATCATCAATACTTTAGGCCCTACCCGGGTAAACTTCACTATACGGGTGTTTCCCAGCTGGCTTCTGTCAAGACCGATATCGTTTGAACCCACTCCCGCGGCCAGGGAGTTCACATAGATGAACTCTTCATCCAGTTTATCTATTTCGAGCCAAATCTTCCCTGTATCGTCATCCCACCAAAAGTTGAAGAAGCCTTCGTACTTCTCCATACCGGCGGTTTTTTCGGCGATGGTTTCTTGCGCTAATAGATGAAGAGGATTCAATAAAAAGAGAAAGAGCAGAAAAGAACAGATTTTCATAGTAAGAGATCAATTTCGGTTTCATTGAAGAAACGAAATGTTGACAGCTTAGGAAAGCGGGATTTTATATAAAAACCGTCTGATGCCTTACTCTTATCCGTCACCATTTTGTGAATGACGAATATAATCTTCTAAATACTCATTGTTCGTTTGATTCATCCCGAATTTTCGGACATACTTATTCTTTGCCGATTGCTCCTCTTCTGAACTGCTTTCCGGTTCGGAGAACTTTTTAGGTTCGGGTTTTTTTCTAAGTTCGGGCTTTAGAAGTTCTTCAGGGGGCTTAAATATATACTCACCCAGTTTACGCTCCATTTTGTTAACGTATGAACCTTCTCCCTTTTGCCTGTAAAAACGCAATACCCGGCTTGTTAGATAGAGTGTGGAAAATGCAAGAACAGCGGCAAAAAAAGTAGCAAATGGCTGGCTTCCGAAATTATAAGTAACGGTTTGTAAATATGTTACACCGCCGTTCAGGTATGCCATAAAGCTCTGTATTGCATCATTGCCATGCTGCATAGTAAACAAATTGGCCGACAACATGTTATAATCAGTTACCAGGTTGTAGGCTGATCCCAATTCTGATGGCAGGGCAAACAATTTTCTGAGTGAAGATGAAACCGAGCTAAATCCGGCGCCAAGCTTTACCCAAAATGCTCCTTCTGCAGCCAATACGACACCTGTTACCAGCAGTGCCGACAATTTGATACAATACTCCAGTATCAGAAGAATGAATTTGCCCGACATCTCTGCTAAACGTTCCCAATCAACAACCATACGGTCTCCTTTTGGTTTATGATATTTCTATAGATTGCTAAATCAATTTAATAAGTAG
>REDT01000255.1 GCA_007693295.1 Balneolaceae bacterium | reverse complement strand
CGCTTACTAAATTATAAAATGGCTGCGCCGATAAGGTTGCAGCCATTTTTCGTTAGAGAACGTTTTTAAACCGGTCTACCATAGCAATAGCCGCCGTTTCAGTTCTAAGCCTTTTACTGCCTAAAGAGTAAGCAAGCACCCCTCTCTTTTTCATTGCCTCTCTCTCCGCGTTAGAAAAGCCTCCTTCAGGACCTACAATAAGAAGGAATCCGTCTTCTCCGGGTTTCGCGACCTCATTTCCTGATATAGTCTCATCCGCTGCAATTAAAGTTCTTTTATCTGTAAAACTATTCAGTGCGCTTTCAAGATTTTTTTCAAGTATCACTTCCGGCAGATAGTATCGAAGCGACTGTTTCATGGCAGACTTTACCGCAGCTTCAACACGGTCTAACCTAACCCTCCCCTTTTCACTGTGGTCGCCGGGGTATAGAACGATCCGGTCTGCTCCCAGCTCCACACTCTTTTCAATAGCAAACTCGAGCCGGTCTCTTTTTTTAAGCAATCCCAGCAGAAGGGTAACTTCCGGAGAAGTTTTCTCCTCAAATGTACTTTGAATCACTTTTGCGTCAACCGTGTCGTTGTTTATATGCGTAATACTGCATTGATAGCGTGTACCGTTCCCGTCTGTGATATAAATGGAATCACCAACCCTGTGCCTCAACACCTTTCCGGCGTGCTTTGCCTCTTGTCCGCGCAAGCAGATAAACGAAGAGCTTACATCTTCGGGATTTGCATAGAAAAGGTTCATAGCTCTTGCTTAAATTCTTAAATATCTCCGTACTTAAAAGAGGTGTTACCGGTTTTAAACATCCGTTCAATATAGGGTTCACAGAGTTTGCAGTTCAAAGAGCATATCCCTGCAATCTGCAGCTCTTTAACAGTGTTAAAACCTCTCTCTTTCGCAATTTTCTGAATCTCATCAAAGGTTAAATTGTAACATATACACCGATCAACTGTCATGGTTTACTGCTTGAAATGTTTACCTAATTTAAGCCCTTGCCCCTGGTAATTGCTCTTTATTTCTCTGCCATACATGATGTCGGGTACTTCACTGTTGGGCTCAAACTTCATACTGCAAAAAGTCTGTCCGTGCTCAATCAAAAACGGCACATCGTGAGAACGCACTTCCAGTACAGCACGAGCCCCGCCATCCTCAACAGATCCGCCAAACCCGCTGTCAAAAAAACCGGCATAGTGTGTGCGAAGTTCACCTGAACCGGTATCATAAGCAATCATTTCGGCTGCCAGATGTTTTGGGATTCTGCAGCGCTCCTTTGATGCAAATATATAAAATGCCTCGGGTTCCAGGATGAGGTGATCTCCTGTAACAGACAAAATTGGCTCCCAGAAATCAGAAATTTCGTAATGATCGATGTTATCCAGATCGATCAGATCCCGGTGTTTTTTGGCTTTATAGCCCAGAACATCATTTTCATCCCCCTTGAGGTTAACACTCAGAAAAAGTCCGTTATTTACCTTTACAGAGTCGAGATTCAGTGCAGCGCCGGCCTCATCAAACAGCAGCGGATCACTGCCATGAATGCGAAGCAGGTCCTGGTCGGATAAAACCGTGTGCCCATGCCGGATTCGCAATTGATTCAATCGCTGACCGGTTCTGACCTTTATGGGAAACGATTTGGGCACAACCTCAAGATAGAGGTCACCTTCAAACCCCGATTCAATCTCTTCAAAACGGTGAGAGTAGTCTGTAATCACCCTTGTGAAAATATCCAGCCGCCCGGTTGTGCTCTTGGGATTGGCTTTTGCGGTGAGGTTCTCCTCAGAGACCAGTCTTATTTCGTCACTGTTTGATCCGTTAAACAATTTTTTCTGGGCAGAAAAGTGTGATTTAGGCAGCTTTAGTTTCTCAAGCAATGGAATGATGTAGACGCAGTTGGGCTCCAATACTGCGCCGTCTTTAATGGAGAGGGAGTATTGGTGCAGCTTGTCGATCTTCTGTTTAACAGACTCATTTTCCGGTAAAAAGCTGCTTCGAACCCGATAGGCTATCTCTCCCAGGCGAAGATCAATCGAGTTTGGCTGGAATTGATTCTCCTCAATCGGATAGCCTTCCTTACCTGAAATAATACCCGCCTCAACCAGTACTTTCAGTTTTTGAATCGGTAATATTCCTTTCGTACGCAGGGTAACTTCACTCACATTTTTGCTCATATAGGTGCTGTAATTTCTTGGTGTGCGAAGTTAAGAATTTATGCGGTGTTTTGGAACTCAGTCTCAACGTTTCAACTCATTGAGAAACCGCTCGCTCGACTCCATGATCTTATCCTTCTCCTCATCCGACTTTTTGTTGTCAAACATATTCACCATAAAATTGACCCTGCCGCTGTCGTTAAAGGTTTCTCGCTGCTTGTCCACAAAATTCCAATAAAGGTAGTTAAACGGACACGCATTCTCTCCGGTCTTTTTGGTGACGCTGTATTCGCAATTTTTACAGTAGTCGCTCATCTTGTTTATGTAGTTACCGCTAGATACATAGGGTTTTGAAGCCAAAACTCCCCCATCGGCAAAGGTGCTCATTCCAAGTACATTGGGAAGTTCCACCCACTCATGGGCATCCACATAGGCGAGCCAAAACCAGCGATTCAGCTCACGAGGATCGGTTTCAGTGAGATTGCTGAAATTACTCAGAATCATCAGGCGCTGAATATGATGCGAATACCCCTCCTCAATAACAGGCCTGATACTCTCTTCCATGCACTTCATCCGGGTCTCTCCGGTCCAGTACATTTCGGGCAGTTTCTCCTTGAACTCAAAGTGATTTGCGTCCCGAATGCCCGGCATCATCGCTTCATAATAAATCCGTATGAATTCTCTCCAGCCTATAATCTGACGAACAAATCCTTCAACGGAGTTTAGCCGTGCATTTCCTTTATCATACGCTTTAATGGCCCGTTCACACACTTCGTCAGGCAGCAGCAACCCATTGTTAAGATAAATGGATAGCTGAGAGTGAAACAGCTGATGATCTCCGGTTTTAAGAGCGTCTTCATAGGGGCCGAATTCATCCAAACGTTCCTTTACAAAATGGTCCAGAAGCTCAAGTGCCTGCCTGCGGGTAACCGCATAGGGAAAGTGGTTAAGGCTGCCAAAGTGATCCGAAAAGTTCTCTTCGATCAATGCCGTCACCTCTTTGGTAATCTCATCAGTTTCAAACGCTTTTATTTTTGGGACCGGATGATCTTTGGGAAGCGACTCCCTGTTTTGGTCATCATAATTCCACTCCCCTCCCTCCGGGGTCTCACCATCCATCAGGTAGCCGGTTTTGCGGCGCATATCGCGATAGAAATACTCCATTCGATAGCCCGGCGCTATTTTCTGCTTCCACTTTTCCGCATCGGCAAGGAAAAATCCGTTTGGAACCTCTTCTATCCTGTCTGCATACGATGATTTTATCTCTCTCAGGCGATTTCTCGTATCCCACTCTGAGGGAGTCATAAAAAACAGTTTACCGTCATAGCTCTCCAATATCTCATGAAGGCCATCATCAAAATGTCCGTCAGCAGAGTGGTAGAGAACCGGAAAGCCGTTATCGGCACACTCAAGAGCAAAATGCCTCATGCTGCTCAGCAGATATACCATTTTAATTTTATGGTGGGGAATCTCAGTTCCCTTCTCTCTGCTCTCCATAAAAATAAGCAGGGGTTTCTCCTCAGCAACCCAATCGGGCCAGGCAGAAAGATTTAACTGATCAGGCAGAATGAATACCGATTTGTCGTGAATGGACAGATCTGCTTTCTGAATTTTTTGGTCGATCTGTTTTAGAAATGGTCTGGGCATAATTACATTCTTTTTTATCAATTTAAATCTCAATTGGTTCAAACACGTTCCATATCTGATGGTTGTTTCTGAATTTAATTGGGCCATGCCCGGAATGTAATCAATATCCTCACGTCCGACGTTGTGGTGGTTTGCGGTATGGGGCCGGGTACAGCTTCCGAAGCGGCCATTGCGCTTAAAACCGGCAAACCGGTCATCTTTACTAAAGTGACGCGCTTGCAGTATGATTTCTTTCTTGAACAGAGTGCAGATCACTGTTTGCTGGCTCAAACGGTGGATGAAGTTATCTCTGCCTGTAAGAAAATTCTGAACCCATAAAAGGACGGCTCCCCTTTTCGTGTAAAATATGCAGCTCATTGTAAAGTATTTTCCAAACGGGCTTGCTTTTTATCTTTAGTACTACGTTATTAGTACTAGGAAATGCGTATGCCGTTTCTGAACTGGACTGGTTCTTTCAGATACGATCCATCATTCTGCAAATACTCACTAATTACTCTTAAAATTATTCAAATAGCCATGCGAAAATCACTTACTCCCCTCGGCGAAACAGAAATGGAAGTTTTAAATCATGTTTGGGAGCTTGGTGAAGCTTCTGTATCTGAAGTTCGCGAAAAAATACTGGAAAACCGGAAAGTAGCCTATACCACGGTAATGACCGTTTTGAAGAATCTGGCTGATAAAAACTACCTGAAATATCGAAAAAAGGGTTTGAGCTATATCTACAGCGCCGCTATACAGCCGGAGGATGTCCGCTATAACCTGGTTGACCGGCTGGTTGATAAAGTATTCCACGGCTCGCCGAAAGACCTGGTTCAGGCACTTGTGCAGCACGAGAAACTCTCCGACTCTGAGCGTGAAGAGATTAAGAGAATGATCGACAAACTGGAGAGCTGAAACCATGGAATCAATGATATTGCAGATGGCAGACCTGGCAGCGGCTGCCTTTGAAAACACATGGCTTCCACTCGTCATTTGGACTCTTCTCAGTTCACTTGCCTGGTTCGTATTACGGGTTTTTGATAACACCCATCCATTTTATCAATACCATACACGCCTGGCACTCATTTTTTCCCTTCCGGCTGGGCTGCTTCTACTGGCACTGATACACACCGCTTCCGGGTGGTTCTTTTCAGTATCTCCCGAAGCCAGTCTGACATTTATCACACTCACAAGTCCCTTGGATATAGCATTTACGCCCATTGAAGAGTCTTCGGGCATCCCGATGATCTCTTTGATACACGCTATGCTTTTCTTTCTGTTTTCAGCCGGCGTCACGTTTTTTATTGGACGTTTTATTATTCAGGCAGTTCAGCTAAAAAAGTTGCGGCAGCGATGCCTGTTTCAGCCGGTAAGAGAACTGGATCAATTGAGTCCGGCCAATCTTGGGCTGGCCATTAGTACACGAAAAAGAGTTCAGGTATCTTTTCTTGAAACCGATATCGTTCCTGTTACTTTTGGGTTTAGAAATCCGGTAATTCTGCTGCCTGAATCATTGCGAAATCAGCCCGGGAAATTAAATCTCGCAATTCGCCACGAGCTCACGCATATCACCCAGCACGATTTTTTCTCTCATTTGATGGTGATTTTGACAGAAGCTCTTTTCTGGTTTCATCCGCTTGTTCACCGGCTCAAACATGAACTGGTTGAGTACAGGGAGCTGAGATGCGATCATCTTGTACTAAGTGAAAAATCCATCTCCAGAAAAGAGTACGCCTCGCTTCTGCTCGAACTCATACCGATGACAAATATCGATAAAGAACTTTCCGTAAATATGGCTCAGGAATCATCAAACCTAAAAAAGAGGATCACAATGATTACCCAACAAACCAATACAAAACCGATTCCTAAACGAACGAGCCTGGCACTGCTTGGAGCAATTTTCTTCTCTACAGTAATTGTAATGGCCTGTACGGATATGCAAACACAGAGCGTGTTTGATGAAGAGGAACTCAATTTAATGACTGATATAGATCGAACCGGTGATCGTGGGTTTCACCAGGTGGTCATCTTTATGAGTGAGGAGGAGCAGGCAGAAAGGCATGAAAGCAAACTCGAACAACTCCGGATGCTTCAGCCCGAGCATATCCAGTCGATCAATATTCTGAAGGGAGAAGCTGCTGTAGAAAAGTATGGCAGCAGAGGTGAAAAAGGTGTTATTCTTATCAACACCAAACTCAGTGAGGAGTCGTTCAACACGACCTTGAAGGCATTGGGAATGGAAACACAACCTCTTCTGATGGACATTAACAGAGAACAAACAGCTGATGAAGACTTCTTTGTGGTTGTTGAAGATATGCCCGAACTGATAGGCGGCCTGGCATCTATTCAGCGTGAAATTCGCTATCCTGAAATGGCGCGAAGAGCAGGCATTGAAGGAAGAGTTTTTATTCAATTTATTGTCAATGAACAGGGAGATGTTGAAAACCCTCAGATTCTCCGCGGTATAGGGGGCGGTGCTGATGAGGAAGCTTTGAGAGTGGTAAGACAGGCTAAATTTACTCCCGGTATGCAGAGAGGCCGGCCTGTACGTGTGCAGTATTCACTTCCAATTTCCTTCCGTCTTCAGGGAAGTGAAACCACGCCTGAACAGAGCAATATTGAACCACGTGATAATCAATTGAATGAGATGATTGTTACCGGATATGGTGGTAATGGTCAATCAGGAACTCAGATTGAACCTGAAAATTCAGTCCAGCGCAACCTCGGAATTCAACTTTGGAATACAGATAATGGAGTGAGAGGAACCGTGATGGACGCCCGTACAAATGAACCGGTTGTCGGAGCCAACGTTGTTGTTAAAGGAACGAATATTGGAGCTTCAACCGACATGGAAGGAAACTTTACGATAAACAGAAGCAATTTGGATATCGAGAGTTCGGTTTTTCAGGTTTCATATGTTGGTTATAGAACACTGGAAACCCGGGGCCGGGAATAACAGGTTTTACCCCCCCTCTTTTTACATACAAACCGAATGCTGAGCCATAGCATATACGGACAGAAAGCGGAGCCTGTAACGGGTTCCGCTTTTTTGTTTATCCCGATTTTGTGTATTCTCTGTCTTTTCATATATAGAAAATCCAAAATAACATTATGAAAATGCATCAAACGTCAAACTATTTGGGTTTGATAATTTTTTCAATTCTACTTCCCATTCTGATTTTCACTGCTTGTAGCACTTCAAATAGTGTAGTTGAACAGGATCTGAGTTCCTTAGATCTTGATGTTGAACTGGCCGATGAAAGCAGATCCTATCATACAATAACTCTTTCAGGCTTCACTTTAGAGAATCCAAATCAATATGATAAAGCTCTTTGCAAACTGGAAAATCATTATCCGGAAGACGTAACTGATATTGATCAGAATTCAGATCAAATCACTGCCACAATTAAGGATGATGCAATCTCTTACAATCGCGTTCTATGGTCTTTGGGCATTGAGCACTTCAAGAAACATTCTACCGATTACGAATATCCAAAGCCTACAGGAACTGACAGAGATGAAATGCCCCAACTGATAGGCGGACTTCGTGCGTTTGCTTCCGAAGTACGCTATCCTGAAGAACTCAACGGAGTTGAGGGGCGTGTTATAGTCGAATTCATCGTCTCGCGTTTTGGAGAAGTAAAGTACCCCGTAATTACCCGGTCCCTCCACTACGCAGCTGATCGCGAGGCCATTCGTGCCGTAAAAGAGATGAAATTTAAACCGGGAATCCTGGACGGAGTACCGGTGGAGTCCAAATACACGTTACCCTTAACTTTCAAATCACAATGATTTTATTCGACTTACCAAACTAAGTAAGTTCTATAAATCTCACTTTTTGCTCTTTTTAAAAATATTTCTGCACTTTTTGAAACACGTGCACGATCTCTGCGTACACGCTTTATATAGATGTATCTAAATTTAATCCAGAAGGACAAACATCATGCCGGCAAAGCTCAGAAAATCGCGCACAGATAAAATGGTAGCAGGTGTTTGCGGAGGTATCGCAAATTATCTTGGCTGGGATTCTACATTGGTGCGTATCATATTTCTAATCCTTGTGTTCTCCTCAGTGGGCACCATGGTTCTTTTCTACTTTATATTAGCATTGATTATGCCGGATTAATTAATCATGTTCCATTTGGAATAGTTGTATAGGCTCTCCATCTTTTCAGCCAAAGGCCTTAAATCGTACAACCTATGAAAGTTGCCATTATCGGTGAGAAGAAACGGGCACTTGCCTGGGAGAAGCACGTAAGAAAGTTAGCAATTGTAACTGAAGTTACGCTGTCTACCTCGTTTTTCAACGACACCGGCCTGGATGCCGTCATTTTGCTTGACGACTCACCGGACAATCTGAATCGTCTGCGTGAAGCCATACGCTCAGGCCTTCACTCCTATCTCGTTTCAAGGCTGCCCCTTCAGCAAGAGATCCTTGAATCTATCCATAACAATGCACAGGAGGCTAACGTACACGTTCAATTTTCACACTGGCCCTCTATTTCGCCGGCTACCCAATGGATACAGCAACAACTCGATAAACCTGTGCTGATACAGGTCAAAAAAGAGGTTGAACCCATAAATTATAAAGTAGATGCGGACGATTTTGAACATCACTGGACGGATGAAGTGGCTTTCTTTGTAAAGTGGCTGGGAGGAAATGTGCATCGTATGGACGCAAAGCCTGTCTTGATCAGTGATGTGCCCCTTGGCTTGAACCTGAACCTACGATTTGACAATGCATCGGTAGCTTCCCTGCAGCTATCCGTTTTCGGAACGGGTAATGTGCACCAAAGGATCTTATCTGACCGGGCATCCATGGTAGATTGTGATATCATCAAGCATACGGTTCGGGTATGCCGGGTGAATGATCAGAAGCGAATCTCCATACAAAATAAACAGTTTGACCCCACAGATACCGCAGAGTGGAGCGTTATTCAATTTTTCAAATCGATTCAGATGAATAAGCCAACCATCTTTACCTCACACGACGCCCTGATCACCTCACGAATTGTGGACAAGCTAAAATCCCAAATAGAGAAGTGGTAGCCAGGAGCAGCGGATACTCACTTTTCTACCCCTTCATTTTCAGCATCTTAAAAGCCATCTTCAGCTTTCCTCTCGACATCACCGAATCGATAAAGTTGAACTGACCACCCGAAAGCTTCTCTCCGCCATCAATCGTTACCGTCTCTCCGGTGATGTAGGGAGCCATGTCACTCATCAGGAATGCGGCAAGATTGCCCAGCTCTTCATGTTCGCCGTATCGCCCGGCCGGAATTTTTTCAAGATATTTCTTCTCGAACTTTTTGGTTGGGAACAGACGAGTCCAGGCTCCCTCGGTTGGAAATGGTCCCGGTGCAATTGCGTTTACGCGGATTCCATAGGTGCCCCATTCGTAAGCCAATGAACGGGTCATCGCCAGCACCCCTGCCTTTGAACAGGCTGATGGCAGCACAAACGCTGAACCGGCATCCTCCGCGTAGGTGGTCACAATATTCAAAATATTCCCCTTCTCCTTCTGCTTGATGAGATAGTTGCCAAAATGGTGTGTACAGTTAAAGCTGCCGTGCAGTACAATATCCACTATCGCTTTAAACCCACCGGGTGAGAGGTCTTCCGACGCACTCAGAAAATTCCCGGCCGCATTGTTCACCAGCCCGGTCATTTTTCCGAAATCTTTGATGATCCCCTTGATCATCTCTCCCACCGCTTCATAGTCGCGCACGTCACAGGGATAGTACCTTACTTCCGTTCCGTGCTTTTTCAGTTCCTCCGTGGCTTTCTCCAGTTTCTTCTCCGTCCGCCCGCAGATGGCAATATCCGCGCCCAGTTCTGCAAATTTCTGTGCCATAGAGAGGCCTAATCCGCTCCCCCCGCCGGTGATGAGGATGACTTCGTTTTTCAGGGTGTCTTCTTTGAACATGGGTATGAGTTTTAAATGTAAAATTGGCACGATTAATTCTCCCCTCCTTCTCAAGGAGGGGCCGGGGGTGGTTCACTTACGGAACTTCTTTAACTGAAATATTCAGTTCATCAGCTCTGGCTTTAAAATTATCTTCCAAATAGACAAGAACACTCTCGTAATCATCTTCCAGATCTTCATTCTTCAATCTAATCAGCTTAATACCTTCCTCAGTTAATTTGTTTTTCTTTCTTACATCTATATCCATTTTATTCTTGAAATAATGAACATCCCCATCCACTTCAATTGCCAGTTTCAATTTCGGGCAGTAAAAATCTATCACATAGTTTTCAATTCCGTATTGTCTTCGAACTTTGAAACCGAACATTTTCTTTCCCTTCAGATCATTCCATAATCTGACCTCCCACTTGGTCATATTCCTTCGAAGGTACTGTCGTTGTTTTTTTGTTTTTTTGGGATTTAGCATGCTAAATGTTTTTAAAACTTCTTCGACACTTTTGGAACCACCCCTGTCCCCTCCTTGGAAAGGAGGGGAACTTCGAAATTACTTCTATACTCAATACTCAACACTAAAAAACTAAACCCTCTCAAAAATCCCCGCAGCGCCCATTCCGCCACCGATGCACATCGTTACCATGCCGTAGCGTTTATCGAGCCTGTGGAGGTCGTGGAGGATCTGTGTGGTGAGTTTGGCGCCGGTACAGCCCAGCGGATGGCCCATCGCAATCGCCCCGCCGTTGATGTTCACTTTTTCGGGATCGAGGCCAACTTCGCGGATAACGGCCAGAGACTGGGCGGCAAACGCTTCATTCAGCTCAAACAGATCGATATCGTCCAGCTTCAGGCCGGTCTGTTTCAGCACTTTCGGGATTGCCTCAACCGGACCAATTCCCATAATCTCCGGAGCCACGCCGCCCACCGCAAACCCCAGATACCGGGCAATCGGCTTCAGTTCCAGTTCATCTGCTTTTTTGCGGCTCATCACCAGCACGCCGGCTGCCGCATCGTTCATCTGTGATGAGTTTCCGGCGGTAACTGACCCGCCTGTTTTAAAAACGGCACGAAGTCCGCCGAGCGCTTCCGGGCTTGTATCTTTCCTGGGTCCTTCATCTTTTATAAAGGAAAACCTCTTCTCTTCAACTTCCCCCCCGGCCGTTACGTATTTATGAACTACCTCAACCGGAGTGATCTGCTCATCAAAATATCCCTCTTCCCACGCTTTAATCGCTTTCTGATGACTTTCGTAGGCGAATTGATCCTGATCTTCGCGGTTTATGTTATATTTTTTCGCCACATTTTCAGCCGTCAATCCCATATTGATGTAAACCTCCGGCCTCTTATCTGCCAATTTTGGGTTCGGCTGGAAAGAAACCCCACCCATTGGCACCTGACTCATACTCTCCACGCCGCCGGCAATCATAATCTCCGCTCCTCCGGCCATAATCCGTTCGGCTGCCATCGAGATCGTTTGCAGGCCTGAAGAACAAAACCGGTTGATGGTCATCCCGGGCACAGAATCCGGAAGTCCACCCAGAAACACCGCCTGACGCGCCACATTCATCCCCTGTGATCCCTCGGGAAAGGCACATCCCACAATTACATCATCCACCATCTCGGGCTTTACGGCGGGAGCATGTTTCAAAAGATCTTTGATGATTTCGCCCATCAGTGAATCGGGGCGGGTAAAACGCAAAGATCCCTTATTTGCTTTTCCACATGCGGTTCGTTTGGC
>REDT01000109.1 GCA_007693295.1 Balneolaceae bacterium | reverse complement strand
ACTTTATTGCCACGGAGACACGGAGAGTCACGGAGTTTTCCGTGTTTTTCCGTGTCTCCGTGGCATTTATCTCACCCTTTGTGAAAGAGGGGATTTTTGCTGAACTCAGGTTTTTATTTACTCAGTTCATATACAACCTGCCCCTCTTCCGCCAAATTCACAAGCTGTTCGCGCAACATATAGTTCAGTACTGATTTTAGCTTTTCACTGTTCCATTTCGTTTCTTGCTGTATCGTTTCAATCGATTTACCACTCTCTGCAAGAAGTTCCCTGATCCGGTTCAGCTCCTCGCTGCTCACGGCCGTTCTACCCGATTTTTGCACCGAAACACAATTATCACAATTTCCACACGGTTTTGCACCCGTTTCCCCGAAATAATTTCTGAGATAGACCTCCCGGCACCCGTTTGTTGTGGCATAACCGGCCATGTACTCAAGTTTTTTCAGTAAAACATCCCGGTAGTGATACGTTCGCTTGTGATCAATTTGCAGTTTCTGCATCCGGTGTTCCAAAACCCTCACTAGCGGCCTCTCACCCAAATAGGTAACCTTAAGCAGCTGATCATGTTCTGCAAAGACGTTCAGCGCTTTCCGAAACTGATTCTGATTCACATTCAGTTTTTTCAGCAGATATGGTGTATCAATAAAATGGAAGTCGGCAAAAGCCCTGGGCCCGAATTGACGGGTTAGCGTGTCGAGGAAATGTGCTTTCTTTCCATCTGATTTCTGAATGAAATTATCCAGATAGTCTCTGCTCACAACAAAATGAACACCGGTCTGCGGTTTATAGAGTTCGGTCAGCTCTACCACTTCCAGCCGCTGAAGTACACTCAGGGCTATATTCAGCTCCGATTCTGAAATACCTGTCCGTTTAGCCAGGTTCGTATAGTTCACCGCTTCCGGTTTTTCCTGGAGGCTGCCCAGGGCAAGTTCCAGTTCATCACAAAGGCCGTCGTAAACCTTTTTCAGCGTTTCATACTGCGGGTACGACCTGAGTATACGCGACTTGAGCGTGGCCACATCGGTATCCTTGTAGATCAAAATGGGATAGCTGATCTCGCCGTCGCGCCCGGCCCGGCCCGCCTCCTGGTAGTAGGCTTCCAGCGTAAATGGCAGCGTGTAGTGCACCACAAACCGGCAGTCGGGCTTATCGATCCCCATTCCGAAAGCGTTGGTAGCCACTACCAGCGGGAAGTCGCCGCGAATCCATTCGGTCTGAACCTTCTCTCGCTCCCGGTTTTCCAGGCCGGCATGATAGGGTTTGGCAGGAATTCCCCTTCCTGAAAAAAAGCCGGCCCACTGCTCACACTCCCGGCGTGTATTGGAATAGATGATGCCGCTCCCCTTTTTCGCGCCTTTTGAAACGGCTTTAATTAAAATGTCTCGTTTCTTATCTGTCTCGTTCACCCACCAGTGCAGGTTGGGGCGTTTGAATCCGCCCGTTATCACATTCGGGTTTTTGAAGCGCAGCGACTTCAGCAGGTCCGCCTTTACTTCGGGAGTAGCGGTGGCCGTAAGGGCAACCCACTTTACGGATTCGCTCAGTTCCCCCAGCTCCTCCCGTATTTTGCGATAGCTGGGCCTGAAATCATGTCCCCATTCAGAGATGCAGTGCGCCTCATCCACCGCAATTAATTCGATATTCAGATTGGGCTGCTCAATTTTCCAGCGCTCTGAAATCAGGCGCTCGGGAGCGATGTAGAGCATTCTGTACATCCCGTTGCGCGCATTTATCAGGCGCTGTTCCACCTCATAGCCGGGCAGCGTACTGTTGATGAAGGTGGCGCGTATACCCAGCTTTTTGAGCTGATCCACCTGATCCTGCATCAGCGCCACAAGCGGAGAGATTACGATTGTAAGTCCATCGAGTACCATGGCCGGCACCTGGTAACAGAGTGATTTACCACCACCGGTCGGGAAAAGTACCAGCGTCTCTTTCCCTTCCAGAACAGACTGAACCGCATCGCCCTGTCCCGGACGAAAGGCGTCGTATCCCCAATATTTTTTCAATGCCTGTTCAGCATCTGAAAGAGTCGGTTTGGTCATTTAAACCTTAATGAAAAAAGATTAACTGAAAGATTTTATGTTAATGTGTGTCCCAAAGGGATGCCGTTGTCATCGTCCACTTTTTGGCAAATATTGATACCTCCTATTCATCAAACGTTCCTAACGGAACGTGATAGTGATTGTTCGTGTCACTGTTGTTACCGATCAGATGTCCCTATGGGACATTTTATCTGTGGTCTGTTCCTGACCAATATGATAGCTTTTTTTTGACTTTAATTCCGTCCTATCGGGGACGAGTGGTCGATATCTGAGTGATCGCACTTTTCAAGCTCTGTCCAGGAATTCATCAAACGTTCCTGACGGAACGTAGTCCGAGGTAGTTCCTATCGCTGATGTTACCGATCACACATCCCTACGGGACGTATCATTGCCGGCCTTTTCCTTGCCATTGTAATCGCTTGTGTTTAACTCCGATTCCGTCCCATGGGGACGATTGATCGGTAACTAAAATCGGCATACCTGCTTCCCACGTTCCGTTAGGAACGTTTGGTGGCCTTTAACAGAGAGCCCCAAAAACTGACCTCTCAAAATAGTGCTACCCGCGCAAGCCAACAACGAACTAAATAGAAGCAGATCACACCGTCAGATTTATGGATCCTGGAATAAAACTCCAAAATCAGAGTTGCGGTCCAATAATCTGCGTAATCCATCCCGAAAACTTCCGGGTGAGCGGCCGGTTTTCCCAGTCGGAGTACGTAAACGGGTCGGACTCTTTCAGGTCATTTTCAAAGTTTTGAACCATCAAGGCGGAAAACTCTTTATCAAGGATGTTCAGGTTAGTTTCATCATTAATCCTGAATGAACGATTGTCAAAGTTCGATGAACCAATACTTACATATGCATCATCCACTATCATCAATTTTGTGTGATACATCCCCGGCCGGTATTCAAACATCTCCACACCGGCCCTCAACAGTTCTCCCCAGCGGTTTTGCGACGCATATCGAAGATACTTTTGATCAATCTTTTCTCCGGGTGTAATGGTCTGAATTAGCACTCCTCTCTCTGCCGCCTCAACCAGGGCAGCGATCACTTCATGGTCCGGGAAAAAGTAAGCGTAAGCGAGCCGTATATTCTCCCTGGCAGAAGCGATCAGGTATAGCTTATTTTTTCGAATCTTCTTCTGTCCTTCCCTCGGGTTACTTGATGTTACCTGCATCCGGGTTCTGCCTGTTGTATCAGGGTCAGTGTAGTAATGAGTGCCCGTTAAAAGCCTTCCGGTAGAAGCGACCCAGTTTTCAGAAAAAGCACCCTGAATTTCATTTACAATGGGCCCTGTAATCCTGTAGTGGTAATCTTTATAGCCCCCCTCTTCAACGTCTTTAATCCAATCATCAGCCGTATTGGCTCCTCCCATGTAGGCTGTTGCTCCATCAACTACCAGGATTTTTCTATGTGTTCGGTGATTGAGCCTCGCAAGCTGATACCATGCCGGCTTCCTCCAGCGAACCAACTCCACCCCGGCCTCTCTCATTATATCCAGCTGCTCTCCGGTAGCGTTACGCGATCCGACAAAGTCCATAATAAAGTGAACGCTTACTCCTCTCCTTGCCGCTTCAGCGAGCTCCTCAGAAATGGTTGTGGCTACTTTTTCTCCCCAAAAGTTATACGTCTCCTTGGTAATACTCCTCGTTGCAGAACGAATATCAGCGATCATGGAATCAAAAATATCTTCCCCGTTATCAATCACTTCGATATCATTTCCGTAAACCCAGTTTCTCCCCGTTAGCAGTCCGGTCTCTCTCACAAATCCCCCATCATCAACGGAATAGTAGCTGAAAATGGGTTCTGTCACCCTTTTCTCTTTTGGAGTAGCGTTGAAAAATAGAATACTTCCAATCAGATAGAAGATGAAAAGCCCAAAAACCACGAGTACGATCGTTTTTAAACTGAATTCAAATCTCATATGCTTGTCATATTTGTTTGATGAATAACAAACAGTATAAATATAAAAACGATTCGATTGTGCTGATCATTTTCTTAAAAATTCAAAGAGAGATTTATTAATCAACAGAGAGTTCGAGATAAAGGAGATACTTCCTCATCCCGACAGAAAAACATTGTCGGGATTCGTCAGCATGACGTGGTTTTAAATAGGAGGAAAGGACAGGCGAGGCAAAGCCGGCGGCTTTGCCTCGCCTGTCCTTTTTCCTTAAAACGGTAATTGTCTTTCTGAGGCCCCAGTCAGTGTTTTTCTGGCTGGGGTCGCCCCGTAGTAGGGATGGCTATGCCAAAGAATCTCCATTCATATGTGTAAAACAAGGAACCACTAATCTCACTAAATAACCCTAAAAAGAGTTAATCCAGTAACCGCAGCCCCGGCAACCCGATGGGTTCCTGCTCCTGAAACCACAGCGGACCCACAGGGCGCTGCAGCGGCCACAACTCACTTAATGTGTTACCGTCATAAAGCCTTCCGTTTTTCATCACCCGGTCAATAGTATTCGTATTGCGGATATTATCAAGCGGATTGCGGTTTAAAATCAGGATGTCGGCAAGCTTGCCCTCCTCGATGGTTCCGATATCGCCATCAAGGCCCAGTGCTTCTGCTCCCTGTATGGTTGCAATTCTAAGGGCTTTGTGGGGGTCCATATCGTCCCACGCCATAGCCCAGAGCTCCCAATGGTAGCCGAGACCCTGCAGCTGCCCGTGGCTGCCAACCCCGTTAATTCCGCCGGCATCATAAATCTGATCTACAATTTTTGAGTGCCTGTCCATCACGTACTCATCCTCATGAAACCATCCTGACCCGCGCCGCAACGCCTTACCGTCAAGATCAGCTCTCGGGGTAAAGTGACGCAGTTTTCTATCGTTGGCTGCATTCTCGGTCATAAAGAAATAGTTCTCTGCCCAGGGCCCGCCATAGGTTACCAACAGTGTGGGCGTATAAGCCATTTTTGATTCAGCTGTCACCTGAATCACGTCCTGATAGATGGGTGATATCGGGTAATTGTGCTCCTGGCCGGGATAGCCGTCAATAAGCTGAGTTAAATTCAGATGCATATTCAACGATCCCTCTGTTGTAGGCATCAGCTCCTGCTCTTTGGCCGCCATTAGTATCCACTGCCGCTGTTCCCGGTTACCCGCTACATACATCTTTATGGTTTTGGTGTCGAAATACTTGCTGTATCGCGTAAGAACGTCACGTGCGTGATCCAGATCACGAATCTGTTCGGTCCAAAAAACACCCGGACCCGTCTGGTAGATTCTGGGGCCTAAAATTCTGCCCGACTCAACCTGATCGGCGTAGGTGAGCAGATCTGTGGTTCCCGTTTGAGGATCACGAAGTGTGGTTACACCATATGCCAGGTTTGCCAGAAACGACCATATTTGAGGCTGGTGAAGATTTCGAAACGGCCTCACATGGGCATGAGTATCAACAAACCCCGGAATTATGGTTTTACCGCTTACATCCATAACCTCTGCTCCGGAAGGGATCTCAACACTTCCGCGTTCGCCTACTGCTTCAATACGATTATTTCGAATAACCAGATCAGCATTTTCAATTATCTCATACCCGTTCATGGTTATCACGTTGGCACCGCGAAGCGCCAGAACACCTTCAGGAATATCACGGTCTAATTTAATCTCTATTGTGAGTTCCCTCGCCTCGTAATCTTCAGGCCTGTCATCGTTTTCCCCATTCTCACCATTCTCCTCACCATTCTCTTCATCATTGCCGTTTTCGTCCTCTTCCTCCTCCTCTTCTTCTCTTTTTTCCCGATCGTACTTCTCCTGCTCGCGTTTCCGCTCTTCAGCTTCATCAATATTCCATATAAAGTGGCCATTACCAATAGACCAGTGCACTTCTCGCCCATCCCAGCCCCATGCCGGAAACTGTCCGCCAATGTCTGTTAATTTTGCGGCCGGAAATGCTGCGCGCTCCGGATTGCTTACATTGATGGTTTTAGCCTCACCTGCCCGGGGAATCGTCACGGTATAGATGTCGCTTCCTACCTGGGCAATAGCCTGATCGCCCACGGGAGCTTTCACTATTTGTGATGCCCTTTGGGGTGATGTGGCCCCTGCCGGAGTGCTTCCCGTTACCGCAACATGTTCTCTCTCATCTGTTCCGTCATATCGAATAGAGATAAGTCCTCTTTGGGAGTGGTTCAGGTAGATCCTGTCATCATTTTTGACAAAATGAGGGTTACTTCTTCCATTGGTGCTTGCAATAAAGTTTACAGGCCCGCCATCAGAAGCGATCCATATCAAATCATCCGCCGCAAAGGGTACAAACGGGCCGGGTGATTCGTAATACACCCGCTTATCCCCGCGAATGGCCACAATCCTGTCCTGGGTTTTTGACCATGCCACCTGCTGATATATGCCCGGCTCTTCCGTTAACTGCACAGCGCTTCGTCTTCCATCTGATCGCACCCGGAAGATATGTCCACCCTCTTCAGGATCCCACGTTGCATATGCAATCCATCGGCCATCGGGCGACCAGGCCGGAAAGGCTTCCACCTTGTCGAGTCCGGTAAGTTTTCGCGGCGTTCCATCAGGCAGATCTATTACATAGAGATCATTCAAAACGGTAAATGCCAGTTTACTTCCATCCGGTGAGGGCACGCCGTCACGGATCTGCCGGGCAATGAACTCCGGATCATCCTCTATCGGATACTTGAACTCCAGCCGCGGGCCCAGCTCAACCTGCATGTCAATTTGAAAAGGGATCTCTTCAGTTTCTGCTTGCGGGTCGACCGGTATCTTCCAGAATCGGCCGCCAAATGTGGTTACAACTGCAGAATTATCGGGAGTAAAACTCATGGTAGGCAGCACATCCCTGGTGGCTCTCGACTCCTGATCATCGCGCTGAATGGGATATGCCAGCCAGCGCTCATCACCGGTTTCAAGATCCCTGATTCGCAGACCGGTTTCCTGATCATGACGGGTTCCGTAAACCAGCCATTTGCCGTCGGATGACAACGTTGGCCTGAAAGCTGACCCAATCCGGGCTGTTTGCGTATGTCTTTCTCCCGTTTCAAGATCAAATTTCGCGATCTGATACTGTGGCAATATGGCGTTGTAGTCCCAGTCGCTCATTCGCTGTGAAAACCAGAGGTAGCGGTCATCCCCGCCAAAAGCAGGCTCAATCGTCTTCAATGTGTTTGGGGTGTCCATAAATTCAGTTCCACTGCCCCCGTCTACATGGTACATCCAGAGCTTGTGAACCCCGCTTCGTATTCCGGCACGTGCTGCAATAATGTAATTCCCATCCGGAGTGAAAATCGGAGACTGAAACCGAAAGTTGTTGCCACGGGTACGCTGCTCGGTCTCCATGGTTTCTCTGTCTAAAATCCAGACATTGTCACCTCCGCTCCGGTCTGAGATAAACACAATCTTGTTTCCATCGGGGCTGTAGGCAGGTTGTGAATCAAACGCCATTCCATGAGTAAGTTGAGTAGGTTCTCCGCCAGCGATGGGCAACTCAAATAGATTTCCCATATATTCGAACACCATTTGATCACCTGAAGGATGAATATCCAGCGACATCCAGGTCCCCTCGTTGGTTTGAAGGTGAACTGTTCGGTCCGGTTCGATATGAAGATCTTTATGACTTGGTTCTTTTTCAGATGTGGCATTTTGCGAAAAAAGAACTTCTGCGGTGCCAAAGGTGGAAAAAATGACGAATATAGCCAACGATAGATATCTCATAGAGCTCATAAAATTAATTGCTTTAGTCAGATTTATAATATAAAACGTACTCTACTGGTGTCATGTTTAAATTGTAAGTGATATGTAGAGTTATTGGTTCTCCCCTCCTTATGAAGGATGGGCTGGGGGTAGTTGGACCGGGATTTTTATCTGGTAAAAGCCGGATCAACTTCCAATGTCATTTACATTCTTAGGTTATATTTTCAACAGCTAAGATTCAACTAAAAAATAATAAATAACTAACTATGAGTGGATTAGGTAAAACAATGAAGCATATGCGCCATTTTATGGCCGAACTGGAACTTGAAGAGGAGGAGTTTGAATTTTACGGAAAGTTCACCGGAAAAATCCGCTTGAATGCTCTGAATAACAGAAAAGAGAGAAGCGACGGGAAGCTTATCCTTGTAACTGCCATAACCCCTACCCGTGCCGGAGAGGGAAAAACCCTGACAAGTATTGGATTGGGTCAGGGACTGAACCACATTGGAAAAAATGTAATGATTACTCTTCGCGAGCCATCTCTCGGGCCGGTTTTCGGGATGAAGGGTGGCGCTACAGGTGCCGGCAAGTCGGAACTCTTACCTATGGAGAGGATCAATCTGCACTTTAACGGAGATATGCATGCCGTTACAACAGCCCATAATCTACTGGCGGCAATGGTTGACAATCATCTGCACCAGGGCAATGATTTGGGAATTGATCTTACCCGGCCGGTTTGGAACCGTACACTTGACATGAACGAGCGTGCGCTTCGAAATGTAGTGCTGGGCTTGGGAGGCTACCCCAATGGAATTCCCCGTGAATCCAATTTTATCATAACCGCGGCTTCCGAAATTATGGCAATTCTTGCCCTGGCCGAATCGCGAAGTGACCTGAAGCGCAGGCTTGGAAATATGATTATCGGTTATAGCCGAAAAGATGAACCCATTAAAGCTTCCGATTTACGGGCAGAACGAGCGCTTGCAGTTGTTTTGAATGAAGCCATTATGCCGAACCTGGTTCAAACCACTGAGCATGTCCCCGTTTTGGTTCATGCCGGGCCATTTGCAAATATTGCTCACGGTACCAACAGCGTGATTGCCAACCGCCTGGCATTAAAATTCGCCGATTATGTAGTAACAGAAGCCGGTTTCGGCGCTGATCTGGGCGCAGAGAAATTTTTCGATATCGTAGGAAAAAATACCGGATTGCAGCCTGATGCCGTGGTGCTTGTTGCAACAGTAAGGGCGCTGAAGTGGCATGGCGGAGCCACATATGAAGATCTCACCGTCGAAAACATTGAAGCACTCAAAAAAGGAGTTGTAAATCTTAAAAAGCACCTCGAAAATCTGACAACGTTTGGGGCGAATGTTGTTGTTGCCATCAATCAATTTGAAGATGACACTGCCGACGAAATTGCATGGATTCAGGATTGGTGCAACGAGCGGGGAGTTGCATGCGTAGCGCATACAGCTTTTCGTGATGGAGGATCAGGAGTGGCAAAATTGGCTGAAGCCGTAGCCGATGCAGCTGAGAAACCTTCTGAGATCACTCCTCTCTATTCTGATGACCTTACGGCAGAGGAGAAGATAACAACCATAGCCCAAAAGATATATGGCGCTGATGGCATCTACTTTGAAACCAAGGCTGAGAAAGAGCTGGCTCGATTCAAACAGATGGGATACGGCCATCTGCCTATCTGTATAGCGAAGACCCAAAGTTCTCTCAGTGATCAAAAAAACAAACTGGGAGCTCCAACGGGCTGGACGCTCACCGTTACGGATGTCAGACTTTCGGCAGGCGCCGAATTCCTGGTTCCTGTATGCGGTAACATGATGCTGATGCCGGGTTTGCCGAAACACCCTGCAGCGATGGATGTGGACGTTGACGAAAGCGGAGACATTACAGGATTATTTTGACCCAAAAAAAATGCCGATTCAAAGGAATCGGCATTTTTAAACATAATTGAATGTACTTTATTCCCGCTACCTAATTTTTTCCAATCATACTGTCAATTGAATATTTACCGGATCCCAAAATTGCAAGGGAAAGGGTGATTAAAAGCATCAGAATGTCGACTCGTGTTCCTGCATCGGATATGTCGAAACCATCCATTTTAGTGGTGAAAATAGCAACCACCATAATAAATGCCAGGAGTAAATTCGGAATTCTGGCATAGGCACCAAAAAGCACCATTAATCCCCCTACAAATTCAACAATAGCTACAACCCATGCCATAATACCTGCCATTGGTATTCCCAGATTGCCAAAGAACCCCTGTACTCCTTCAATTCCGGTTAGTTTACCCCACCCGGCCACAACAAATACCAATCCAACGCCAATTCGAAGAAGCAGAAGAGCAAGATCACTGTATTTACTTAAATCTCTATTATTCATGATTATTTTATTTTTATTAAGGGTTAGTTAATGTATCGCACTAATTTATACTCATTAATTTAAACGGAAGTGTGTAAATTACAAATTGTGCTTTAAAAGGATCGAAAAAATGGACCATATCGTAATCATTTAAAAGAGATTTATCGCTTTGAAATCGTTGAAACTGGGTTTTATCGGATCAGGATTTATCGCCAAATTTTTAGCCGTGGCCATGAAACAGGTGAGAAATTGTGAATTAACGGCCATATATGAACGAGGCGGGGCATCAGAACTGGCTGCTTTTGCCCGTGATAACGGCCTTGGAGAGCCTAAGCTTTACAAGTCAGTTGCGGAGCTCTGTATCCATTGTGATGCCGTGGCTATCCTCTCCCCGAATTACACCCGTGTTGACGTTATGGAGCAGATTGCGGAAGCTGTAAAGAAGGGCGCTGCATTGAAAGGCGTGATCTGTGAAAAGCCGCTCGGACGAACCATGAGGGAATCGAGGCGCATGGTTGAGCTGGCCAGGGGTGCAGGGCTGCTTACCTCCTATTTTGAAAACCAGCTCCATATGAACACCATCAACAACGCCCTGGAGCAGCTTCGGCCCACACAGAATGTGATGGGCAATTTCACCCTTGCGCGAAGCACGGAAGAGCATTCCGGCCCGCACAATGCCTGGTTTTGGGATCCAATACGACAGGGCGGCGGCGTACTCTCCGATATGGGCTGCCACAGTATTGCCATCTGCCGGCATATTCTTACGCCTCACGGTAAAGGAAACAGTTTTCTTGAGCCGGTATCCATGCAGTGTGATACGTCTCTGCTGAAATGGGGACAGCCTGAATTCCGCGATCGGTTAAAAGAGCAGTATGGCGTTGACTATTCCAAAACCCCGGCCGAGGATTTTGCAACGGGGATCATCACCTTCAAAAACCCGGAAAACGGCCGGCTGGTGAAAGGACAGTTCACCGATTCCTGGATGTACGACAAACAAGGACTGCGGCTATCCATGGACGGGCTCGGTCCCGGTTACGCCATGGAGGTAAATACGCTGATCTCCCCTTCCGAAATCTTTATCGGTGATGAAGCCGCCGAAGGTGTAGCCGATGCGGAACTGGCTCTTGAAAAATCGACCGCTTCGAGGGGACTGCTTGCTGTTCAGTCGAATGAGGCCGACCTATATGGATATACCACAGAACTGCGCGACGCCGTGAATTCTTTCCTCGCCGGCAAGGATGGCTTCCTCGACTGGGAGTACGGGGTTGAGATATCGCTCCTTGTTCAGGCAGCCTATATGGCAGCCGAGCGAAGACAGACGATTGATCTCACCGACGATACCGTAAAAAAAGACCTTGAGAGCTATCAGTCCCTGATCTCGCAAGG
>REDT01000253.1 GCA_007693295.1 Balneolaceae bacterium | reverse complement strand
CCCTGTCCCCTCCTTACACAGGAGGGCTTATCTTTTGAACGCGAAGCGCTCATTTTCTGAACACGAAGTGAAACGCAATAATCAGCATTAAAGAATCAAACTCAGGTTTCATCTTTCAGCTAACCTGAAATTTTCAACTCCATTATCATAAAAACGGTTATAAAACATGGCTAAAACGGCTGCATCCATCGATATAGGTACAAATTCGGTTCTGCTTCTCGTTGCAGAACTGAATAACGGCAGGGTAACAGTACGTGATGAACTGCAGCATGTACCCCGCCTTGGCAAAGGCGTTGATCAGGATAAGGCGCTCAGTACAGCAAGCTGTGACCGTGTGCTGTCGGTTTTGAGTTCTTATAAGAGGTTTCTTAAGGAGAAGTATCCCGAAACGTTGCCCGATGTAATTGTAACGGCAACGAGCGCCGTCAGAGACGCCTCTAACAGGGATCAATTCATCAAAAGTGTATTGGACCTTACCGGATGGGAGATACGGCTGCTAAGCGGCGATGAAGAGGCCCGGGCTACATATACCGGTGCCCTGTCGGTATTGCCTAAAAGTGATTTGAACAGGATTGTGCTCGATATAGGCGGCGGAAGTACCGAAATAGCAATGGGTAAAAACAAAGAGTTAAAAACGGCAATCTCGGTTGATATGGGTAGTGTTCGTTTTTCAGAACGATTTCTTACATCAGATCCGCCAAAAAAGTCGCAGGTATCAGCACTGCGCAATGAGGTTGAGAGGTTGCTGTCGCGCACAACGATTCCTGATGGAGATGTTGAAATAATCGGCGTAGCCGGCACGGTAACTTCTATAGCTGCAATTGAGCTCAACTTAGAGAACTACGATTCGGAAAAAGTAAATGGTTTCCTCCTCAGCAGAGAAGTGATCGCAAACTATATACAAGAATTTACCTTGATCACTGCTCAAGAAATTGAGCAGGAATATTCACCTTTTCTGAAGGGGAGGGGCGATGTAATTCTGGGTGGGTTACTGATATTGGATCAGTTTCTGAAAGGATGTGAGAGTGAGCGCTGTACGGTATCTACAGGTGGTATTCGGCATGGAGTGTTGATAGAGAGGGCTCAGAAATAAAAAAGGCACTCTTTTGCATAATTATGAAAAGAGCGCCTCTTATTGAATAGGTTAACAGATCTTTTTAAGAGTTAAATCAGAATGAGAAACGGAGCCCTGCTCCCAATACAAATTGATCTGCATCACCGCCAAGTCCGCCAAGTTTTATTTCAGCAAAAAGATCAGCGAAGTCAAGATTATATTCCAGGCCGGCCCCCAGGTTTAACCCCACCTCTGTATCACTTTCACTTCCAATATCAAATGTTTGCCCTCCTGTAGTTACAGATCCAAAATCTATTGAAAAACCGGTAATGTTTAAACCGCCAAGGCCATATAAAATCAGCCCATCATCATCCAGAAAAACATAGTGTCCGTTAAGGTTGAGTTCCCATACAGTTGCGTCAACGCCTCCTTCACTTTTTGGAAAGTAGAACGTGAAATCTCCACCTGCCCGAATCACGGGTGTAAAAGCGTAGTAGCCGTCTACCCGAACTCCTAAATCATTGTCGAGACTTCCAAATCCAACTCCTGATCCAAATACAAGCCCGCCTCCCAATTTGAAGTCGCCTTCTTCTATTTGAGCGTACGTATTTGTTGTTAGTCCCGATACCAGTAACAGGGTTATTGTTGTAAGCGTAATTGTGAATAAACTTCTCATCTTCATAATTTTAGGTCTGTTTTATTTTCTAATTGAATTGATAGGTTTGCTTTATTGGCTTAGTTAGATAGCCAAGTAAAGGGTGCTTACCTTTTTAGCGTAAAATATCGCTTAATGCACTCAAATTAGTTTAAGATAATTCTGAATGCTTTAAAAAATATCCATTTAAAACATCCTGCTCAAATCTCTGATGCAAAAAGATAGATAAAAAAATAGCAGGTAGTTTTTTCATGGTGCTATTATTATGTTTCAGCTTCAATTTTTGATTAAGTTATTGAAATGGCTTATCACATATATTTATGTTTTTATTAGCTTCTATTGATCCAAAAAAGCCCCTTTAATATTATTTAACGCAGGGAATGTCAACCACAGAAGATTCATCACAGAATAAGCAACAACCCAGGGAGAATGCTTCTTCAAGCAGCCTTGAAGACGATCGCCTGGTAGCTGCTGCTGTTGAGGGGGATCAGGAAGCTTTTCGTGATTTAATGAATAAGTACCAGAAGCCTCTTTACTATCACATTGTAAAGATGGTAAAAGATCATGAGCAGGTAGAAGACCTGATTCAGGAAGCATTTGTTAAGGCCTTCGATAATTTGAAGTCATACAACACCAACTACGCCTTTTCCACCTGGCTTTATCGGATTACCACCAATCATACTATCGACTACCTGAGAAAGAAAAAGCTCAAAACCATGTCGATACATGAGCCGGTGAAGACAAAAGATGGAGATATAGCTTTTCAGCTGGAAGATGAGGGTGCTGAGACTGACCGGAAAATTATACGTAAGCAGAGACAAACCATCATTCATGAAGCTATTGAAGACCTGCCCGAAAAATACCGGCAGGTAATTGAAATGCGCCATCTTGAAGAACTAAGCTATGATGAAATTGCTACGGAACTGGACCTGCCACTGGGTACAGTTAAAGCACATATCTTCAGAGCGAGAGAGATGCTCTATAAAGCATTAAAAGATCGCCGGGATCAGTTCTGAAAATATTTTTTTAAAAGATGACGGTTTCATGTCAGGTTTTACGCTAATCGAATGGATACAACTAATTAAAAAATCAAAATCTCGGCTAAACCTGATGAATAAACCGGTTAAATTTAAATTTTACAGTACTTTTTCATTCTTAATTGTTCTCTTTCTATTCACGTCGTGCTCCGACAGTTCAACCGGTTTGGATGACAATAATATTGAACCGCCCGAAATTCCTGAGCTGATACCTGTCGATATTAATACAGACTACTTCAGTGACAATACACCGGCATTTAATGAACTTACCGCTTCCTTTTATGAAGCATCGGGTTATGCTCAGATTGCGTCCTTTACCCTGATGGGTGCGAGCTTGCTAGGAACTGGGTTTCTTGAACTGGCGCGATCAGATGATGCAGAGTTTAAAAATGGCATGTGGGAATGGGCCTACTCGTTTCAGCAGGGAAGTGAATCGCTGTCAATAAGAGTTACGGCCAAACCGGTAAGCAGCGGTTATGAATGGAATGTATTTTTGAGTGGAAATTTTTCAGGACTGGGCCAGAGCCTTGATGAATTTCTGTTCCTTTCCGGAACCGTAAACAGTGACGGCACCGGCGGAGGATGGAATTTCTTTGATCCTGAATCTCAAAGCCCTGTTCTCTTTTATAAGTGGGATATCACATCTGCCACCGTATATAGTGTAGAGTACACTTTTAACGATACTGAAGAGGGTGATGATTTCACAATAAGCTATGATAGAGACGGACATGAAAACTTCATCTTTTTTACTGGTAATCAATTTGATGCCGGAGTTGAGCTCTACTGGAACACCAATACGCTTAACGGCTATATTGTTCAGGATGGTGAAAAAAGGTGTTGGAATTCAAACTTTGAAGAGACGGCGTGCAGCTAAAGAGGGGTGGTTGCGCCATGGGCATCCCTTAAGGTAAATGGCTATTCACCAATTTAATAATCTATAGCCATGGGAATAGTTCAGTGAACCACCCCCGACCCCTCCTTGGAAAAGGAGGGGAGCCTCTTTTTCGAAATTTTAGAATCGAACTAAGGTTTATTCATTTATTTCTGACAGATTTTTTTGAACGATTGCTGCCTGGTCTGTGAAGCGCTTATAGCCGGCCCTTCGGACCGGGCTGCCTTCAAAAATGGTATCAAACTGCTCTTTGGTAATTTCACTCCATTGTCGAACTTCGGGATAGAGCACCTTCTCTCTCGGTTTCAAATCCTCTATGTGGCCATATTCAGCTTTTCGGTTCCAGGGACAAACATCCTGGCAGATGTCGCATCCAAACATCCACTCCCCGAGCTGTTCCTGAAATTCGGATGGGATATTGTCTTTAAGCTCGATAGTTAGATAGGAGATACACCGGCTTCCATCTACTTTAAAGGGCTCATGGATGGCATCGGTAGGGCATGCGTCAATACAACGGGTACAAGTGCCGCAGTGCTCGGTTTCGGGCGCGTCGTAGACAAAGGGCACGTCAATGATCATCTCGCCGATCAGAAACCAGGAGCCATGCGTTTTGTTAAGCAGATTGCTGTTTTTACCGATCCAACCCAGACCTGCACGCTGCGCCCAGGCTTTATCCATAACAGGCGCTGAATCTACAAAAATACGTCCCTGGATTTCACCGAATGTCTCTTCTGCGAATCTGAAGAGTTTTTTCAGACGGTTCTTAAATACTTTGTGATAATCCCTTCCCCTGGCATACTTGGCAATTTTGGGAACACCTGTTTTTAGATCATACTCTTCATTCTCTTTAAAACGGTAACCGGCGATAACGCTCACCACACTTTTAGCACCGGGTACCAACAGGGTAGGGTTGATGCGTTTGTCAAAGTTGTTCTCCATCCAGCCCATCGTGCCATGCCTGTTCTGATTCAGCCACTCCTCCAGCTGCCTGGCTTCCTTATCCAGCGGTTCAGCCTTTGCAAAGCCGCACTGGTCGAATCCAAGCTCGAGGGCTTTAGCCCGAATTTTCAATGTAGCTGTTAATGGATCCATTGCTGCAAACTAAGCATAAAAAAATCGTGCTGCGAAAATTCACGGCACGATTTTAAATTTTTGTGAGATTGATGCGGCACAGCTTAACGCTGCGCTGCAATTCCCAAGCCAATTTGAAACCTTTCGTATATCTGCAAACCCGCAGGGTAGCGGCATACGGATTTGATTACTTGATATCGATCAGTTCAATTTCAAAGATCAAAACGGCTCCTGGAGGAATAATGCTTCCGGGAGGTGGATTGTCTCCATAGCCGAGCTCTGAAGGAATGAAAAACTCATAGGTTGCGCCTTCTCTCATCAGTTGTACACCTTCTGTCCAGCCCGAAATTACGCGGTTTAATGGAAACGTGGCAGTTTGATCGCGAGAATGTGAGCTGTCGAACTCTTCACCGGTAACAAGGGTACCCCTGTAGTGTACTTCAACTTCATCAGTTGCCGCCGGGCGATCGCCGGTTCCCTCTTCGATCACGCGATATTGCAGACCGGACTCAGTAACCGTGATACCATCCTTTTGGGCATTCTCTTCAAGAAATTGCCGGGCCTCTTCTCTGTTTACCTCTGCTTCCTGAGATCTGCGAACAGATTCAGCTAACTGAACTTCGCTCAAATATTCTTGTATTACGGACTGCATGGCCATGTTGTCGATATCGGCATCGTCACCTTCGAGAGCTTTTTGCAGGCCTGCCAGGTAGTTGTTATAGTCAAGATCCGTGAGGCCTTCCTGCGCCATTCCCGAGCCCTGCAGGTAACCAATGCTGTAACTGACTGAGTCCAGTTTTGAGTCTAAACTGGCGCTTGCACGCTGTTGAGGGGTATTACATGCAGATAGCATTGCTATCGCCAATGTAAACAGTAGAGATGTTTGGAATAAAAGTTTCATAAAATAAAGTTGTAGATTTGATTAAAACAAGTTTTGCAAAGCTCAATAACAGCTATTGGCTTTGAATTCGTGACCTTTAAAGATAAAACTAAAATCTTGAAATTAACTTGTTATATTACGGTTCTGAAAATAAACAGATATCAAACCATTACTAAACAATTTTTTTGACATTTGAAGTTTACTGAATTTAATCTATCCGAGTCTCTTTTAGACGGCCTTCGAGACATACAATTTACTGAACCAACAGCCATTCAGGAGAAAGCTATTCCTATTGTAACGGCCGGAAAAGATCTTATTGCAACTGCACAAACCGGTACCGGTAAAACCGGGGCTTTTATTATCCCGATCATGGAGCGGGTATTACAGAGTGAAAGGAAAGGTGTGAAAGCACTGATTGTCAGCCCCACCCGCGAACTTGCGTCCCAAATTGATGAGCAGGTATTTGCTATTGGATATCACGCCGGAATTTCTTCAGCAACGGTTATCGGCGGCAGCGATTTCGCTGTTCAGGCAAAAGCTTTAAAAGCAGGTGTGGATATTATTGTGGCTACACCCGGGCGCCTGATAGACCAGAATAAAGTGGTTGGTATCGATTTTTCGAATCTCGAGTATCTTGTACTCGACGAAGCCGACAGAATGCTGGATATGGGTTTCATGCCCGATATCAAAAAGATTATCTCATGGCTGCCTGAGAAGCGTCAAACACTTCTCTTCTCTGCAACCATGCCGAACGAAATTAAGAAGCTGGCTTCTTCTATTATGAAGAATCCTGAGAGCGTGGCAATTGAACGATCCAAGCCATCTCAATCTGTTGAGCAGAGAGCTTATACATTGCGCAGCAATCAGAAGGTTCCGTTAGTTAAAAAAATATTTAAGACTCTTACATGGGATTCATGCATCATATTCACCTCTACCAAAAAGGGAACGGATGAGTTACATCGCCTTCTTAAAAAAGAGGGAATTAAATCTGAAAGTATTCATGGCGACCGAACACAGGATGAGCGCAACAGAGCCCTATCGGCATTTAAAAACGGTCAAGTTCCGGTTATTGTAGCCACAGATGTACTTGCCCGCGGTATTGATATCAAAGGGGTTTCTATCATAATTAACTATGATGTACCCAATAATACAGACGATTATATTCATAGAATTGGCAGAACGGGACGTTATGACAAATCCGGTATTGCAATTACGTTTGTAACACGCCGCGACAGCCGTACTTTCCAGACCATCGAGGATATAAAGGGAAATAAGATTAAAAAGATTGATCTGCCTGAAAACTTTGGCGAACGCTCTGAATTTTCGTGGGATGAGGATATTTCAGGTGCGGGCAAGAGTGGTAGTTCCAAGCAGCAGTCGCAGCCACAAACACATCAAAAAAGTGATGGAAGGCAACAGCGCTCAGGTCAGTCTGAAAAGAAGGAGCCAAAGCGTGAGAAAGAGAGTACTCAAAAGAAAGAATCAGATGTAAAGCAGGTACAGAAGGAAGAGAAGAGTGTAAAAACCGAAAGTAAGAAGCCATCGGCAAAGAAAAAGAAATCTTCCGAACAGGACCAAAGGAGAGGGAAGGATTCAAGAGGGCAAAAAACTGCAGGGAAACAGGAGCAGAAGCAGCAGGTGAAAGAAACAAAAGCTGATGAACCTAAAAAAGCTCCTGTTGTGGAGCAAAAGCAGGAATCAGAAAAAATTAAAAAGGTAGTCATTCCACCGGTTATAGAAAAAGCGGTGGAACGTAACAAACGGTCAAGAAAACCTTCTAAAGGGATTTGGGGAATAATCAAGAGTTATATTCCAAAATTAAAAAAGTAGAAGATGTATGCCGCAAATTAAGTCTGTACTGATTTGGTCTGCCATAATAGTGCTGATCATATTTTGGCTTCCGCTTATTGCAGTAAGACGCTTATTTGATTTTGATCCCGTTCGATATAAAACCGGCAGGCTCTTTCGTAAACTTGGCTATTTTATGTCAAAAGTAAATCCCAATTGGAAAATTGAGATTGAAGGCGAAAAAGCAATTGATGACCGCAATCCCTATGTGGTTGTAAGCAATCATCTTTCTAATGCAGACATCCCTGTTATTTCAAACCTGCCCTGGGAGATGAAGTGGGTTGCCAAAAAGGAGCTTTTTAATCTTCCTGTTGCAGGCTGGATGATGAAAATGGCGGGCGATATCCCTGTTGACAGAGCGTCTAGAAATAAGAGAGCCGGTGTTTTTCTAAGGTGTAAATATTATCTGGACAGAAAAGTATCGGTGATGTTTTTCCCGGAAGGTACCCGCTCGCGTACGGGCAAAATAAACAAGTTTGCACCCGGGGCCTTTGAACTGGCTATTCGTGAAAAAATTCCGATTCTTCCCATTGTGATTGACGGAACCCAGGACTGTTTGCCCAAAAAAACATGGGTCTTTAAGCCAAATGTTTATGTAAAGATGAAAATATTGAATCCCATCGATACATCAGCCCTCAATGAAGCCAACGGCATTGAGCTAATGAATCATGTACGCTCACTCATTACGGATCAAATAGCTGAATGGAGAGGAGTTGCTGTAGCTGAAGTTGACGCTACTCTTGCTCATCAGACGGATAATGATAGGTAGATTCTTCCGATGATCCTTTCTCTCTGTGAGTGAGCTGCCAGGCAAGAAAAACACCTCCCAGCGAAAGTATTAATGCCGTAATTGGGAAGAAGAGTGTCTCTCTGTCAATCAATAAATGTAGTTGACCATACCTCAGCAAAATAATAAAGAAAACAAACAGAGCTGCAGCTGCAGCCTGATGTGATTTACTGTAGGTTAAGCTGAAAATCCCGCCTAGAAAACTTGTAACTCCTGCAATCAGGGTCAGCAGAATAGGCCAGATAGGACCCGGGAATGAAGAGTAGGCAAACATCAAGATATCCTGCTGCGTGTAGAGCGAAATGGCGACTCTCGCAAATGAGTCTAAAGCAACTACAATGGCAATTCCAACCAAACTCCCCAAAATCGATTTCTTCATATGATTTTATTAAAAATATGGCTAACTGTTCTGTGTACAGGTATTATAATAAAATTATTGGCACAATGAGCACCCGATTCTAATCTTCACTGATTAAAAAAGGGATCATTTTACAGTTAGGTTGGTTTAAAATTTAATATCTTCAGCACCACAATTTAAATCTCCACGAATTAATAAATTTAGCACTGTTTATGCCTGAAAACGATTTTTTAGAACCCTCAGAAGTTACACATACCGACAAACAATTGATGGAGTCGGAGGAGATTGAGAAAATTGCCAAAGAGGTGATTGAATTACACAAAATTGAATTGGGCCCGGCACAGATCGGATACCTGCTTGTCTATCCAAACATATCCAAACAGCGGGCGGCTAAATGCATGAAAGCATCAAGGGAAGTGAAACACTACTCAGGAAATGATTACCTGATAGAGATCTCAGGAGACCTTTGGGATATGCTTGACGGGGATACCAAAAAAATGCTTCTGTATCATCAGCTGCTTCATATCGACCCTGTATTTAAAGCCAAAAACCAGGAGTGGAAGATGCAGATTCGGAAACCGGATTTTTCCGATTACTACGAAATCAACGATAAGTTCGGAAATGAGTGGTATAAAACAATTCAGGCAACAGTCTCATCACTGTATGATTTAGACCCGCGCCAGGAGAATAAAGTATCGGTATAACAGAAGGCCTCTTTGGTTTTACAAAATCAAAGAGGCCTTTTGTTTTCAAACGTATGGCCTTGCAGACGAATCTGTTTCAACTTCCAAAAGAATTTTCCAATGGATGAGGAGGGTTCATCAAACTCAATCACAGCTTGCGTATACCGTTTCAGCATACTGTGAATGTTGGCTTTGTCTACAAGCTCGACTATCACAATCCGTTTTGAATCCTTTATTTTTTTGAGCAGATACTTTTCCTGAGGTGTTGCATACCTTACGTTTGAGTAGGTAAAACCAGTGTACTCTCCGCTTAGAACATCATAATTCTCCATGTAGAGCACCCGGTCTTTCTCTGAAAGGGAGTTGAACAGCTTCTCTATATTTTCAAATGATTCATTTTCATTAGATGATATAATGGCTCTCATATCAACAGAGTTTATCTCACCTATTCTATTTGAGAGATCGGAAATGAAATCGTCTTTCCCCTTTTTATACTTTCCTGCAAGAACAAGCAGGTAACCTTTTGAACTGCTTTTTATTTCAATAATCGTATTTAGAATATCTATAACTTCTTTATCCCGGTATGATATTCTTTGAATTTGTTTGATAGCTGCCATGATAATTTTAAGTGTTCAAAAATTTAACGAAAGATAGTTATTTAGATACTCTTAAATCGTTCAAAAGCGACTCTCTCCAACTCTTCACGATGATCAGGATGGGCTATTTTAATCAGCTCTTTTGCCCGTTTACGCAATCCTTTTCCATATAGATTCGCAGAACCGTATTCAGTAACCACGTAGTGTACGTGAGCACGGGTTGTTACAACCCCGGCACCTTTTTTTAGATAGGGTACAAGCCTGGTTTCACCTTTTCGGGTAGCAGATGGAAGGGCGATTATTGGTTTTCCACCCACCGAAAGGGATGCGCCCCTGATGAAATCCATTTGGCCGCCCACACCTGAATATTGATAGGTTCCGATGGAGTCGGCACATACCTGGCCGGTCAGGTCTACTTCGATAGCGCTGTTTACGGCCGTGACCTTAGGGTTTCTCCGAATGACCGCCGTATCGTTCACATAGGCACAGTCGAGCATGGCCAGGTTCGGATTATCGTCCATAAAATCGTAAAGTTTACGTGTGCCCATTGCAAACGAAGATACAATCCGGTTTGGGTGTATTCGCTTCTCGCTGTTATTGATGATTCCCTTCTCAACCAGTTCAATCATCCCGTCGGAGAACATTTCGGTGTGTATTCCCAAATTTTTATGATTCGATAGGGAGGCAAGTACCGCATCGGGAATGCTTCCAATCCCCATCTGAAGGGTAGCCCCATCTTCAATCAGTTCGGCACAGTTGCGACCGATTTTTATTTCCATGTCTGAAAGTTCTGCAGGAGCGTGTTCCGGCAGCATATCATTTACTTCAACACCGAAGTCTATTTCACTTTGATGAATAATTCCATCTCCGTGCGTTCTGGGCATATTCGGATTAACCTGCGCAATTACCATTTTAGCATTGTTTACGGCGGCCCGGGATGCATCAACCGAAACCCCCATGGAGCAGAATCCATGTTTGTCAGGTGGGCTCACATGAATCAGCGCAACATCAAGGTTAATGATATTTCTGCTGAACAGATGTGGGACTTCGCTTAAAAAAATGGGTACATAATCGGCATATCCTTCATGAAGTGATTTCCTCACGTTGCCACCTACAAAGAAAGCATAGACGCTGAATGATTTACTGTATTCTGCATTAGCGTACGGGGCGGGGCCTTCGGTATGCAAATGATAGATGCGAACCCCCCTCAGTTCGTCATGCCGGCTTGTAAGAGCCTCAATGAGTTGTACAGGAGCTGCGGCTGCAGTATGGATATAAACCCTGTCTTTCGATTTTACGTGGCTTACGGCTTCAATAGATGATACGATTTTCATTAAATGTAGTCTCTTATTTTGAATTAGTTATATGGCGGAAGATACCATAAAAATAAAAAACTGTCGCAGAATAAAGATAACCGAAGTAATAGGGTCAAAGTCATATCATAGGCTTGTAATGAACACGGTAAGTTAGGTTCTAGTGTTATGTCTACAATAAACTGTTGTGCACGAAAAAACCCGGTCCAACCACCCCCAGCCCCTCCTTCATAAGGAGGGGAGAAACGTTGCCTGGACATATCACCGGACAATATACACTTGACTTAACACTAGTACAGGTTTTAATCATCCCGACATGATTTATGACCGGAT
>REDT01000249.1 GCA_007693295.1 Balneolaceae bacterium | reverse complement strand
GATAAAAATTGGTTTTTATGGCCGGAAAAATCCGAGGGATCTGTTTGTATATCGGCCATATAGTGATTGCCCAGCTCCTGCCCGACGGGCGCACCATTCACGGTGAGAATGCCGCCAAAATTTGACTGCACCAATACGCCTACTGTGTAACCGCCCTGATTTTCGGGAACTACACGGGATGAGGTTCCAATACCGGCTTTAAAACCAAGCGCCCTTGTTCCTGTTCCGGCACCCACGTTACCCTCAGCTACCGGGCCGCTTTCGGCCGCTTCAATAGCGCTATATACATCTTCACTGGTTATAACGCGCGCCCTGATGTCATTCAGAAAACCATCGTTGGTTTCACCCACTACCGGGTTAACCGATCTCACATTTTCATTTCCCGGCTGCTTCAATACATAATCGGCCACGCCGTGAGCCACATTGAAGATGCTCAGCGTATTGGTCAGTGCAAGAGGCGTTTCCAGCTCTCCCAACTCCTGCACCTGGGTAAATCCAAGTGCTTTACCGAAACCGTTGCCTACATAGACTGCAGCCGGAACCCGGTCGCGGAACAGGTTGCCGGTGTGTGGCAGAATAGCCGTCACTCCGGTCCGGATATCATTGCCTTCAATGATGGTTCTATGTCCTATTTCTACCCCTTCCACATCAGTAATGGCGTTCCACTGGCCTGTAGACAAAATTCCCGGATGAATGCCCAGGTCCCGGACTCTCTCCCGTTCTTGGGATTGGGCGGGGTTTGTGATGAGAATGATGGTTAAGATTGTAAGAAGGAGTGAGGTAACTGGTTTCATGGTATTATAGTTTTATATGACGTGAAGGGGTGCTTAGTCCTTTCTAAGGCTATCGTGTGTATACATTTTATAAAAATTGCAAAAAGTGAACTTAGACAAAGTTTTACACATATGAATAGAGATTCTAAAATAGTGTTGCCCTGCTCAACTACGTTACCCTCTGCGTTGAAATTTTGAAGAGCAAGCTTTTGGGCAAAATTAGTGAATTCGAATGACACCGAAGGTGTCTAACATGATTAAGCCGCGGGTGGGTCATTCATGGCCAGACCCGCGGTAAAACGATGCGCACTAACCAAAAACCTCCGCCCGGATTTACGCAAAAGCAAGAGATAAATTCGGAGGTTTTCATAACGGGATTTAGAAAGTAAGGAATCCCGACAATGCTTATGGAAGTATCTTCTTTTTCTAAATCAAAATGTGCCCAAGCCGCAGGGATCCGTTCACAAATTTATAAACTAAATCCGTGCTCTGCCCGGGGGTTCCAGCTCACAACTTTCCCCCCTGCAGCACTCATCCACATTTGTGCCACAGGCGGCACACTGGCCATGTCCGTGAACCCAAACCAGGCCGGCCGGCTGGCCACAGTAGAGGCAGCGGGCATGTAAGGATGGATTTTGATTGAGATCAGGTTTCTGAAGAGAGTTCTTCATAAGCAGCTGTTATATTAGCAGTAAGTGAAAGCCTTGCGCCGGCACTCTGGTGGTCGGGAAACTCTTTGAACTGTTCGATGTTTGTGATTTCATCAATACGTTTACCTGCGGCTAAACCTTCTGAGGTATGATCCAGCAGTTTAGAAAGAAAATCGCGCATATAAAGGATGTCTGAGGTGTCTCCGGTTACGCCGAAATCGACGTTGCCATGCCCGAAGATGAACCGGGTTTCACGGTTGGCTTCTTCCGCAACGGTTTCGAGCAGTTCAATCCAGCCCTGAATGGAGGCTCCTCCTTCCAGATCGATAAAAGGGTACCAGCGATTAAAAACCAGATCGCCCATGTGTGCGATGTTTTTGTTTTCAAACCAAATTACGGAGTCGCCCCCGGTATGTGCACTGCCGTAATACTTGGCCGTAACTTGCTCTGTTCCAAGATCTATGCTGTAGCTATCGTCAAATGTAATTTCAGCGGCAACCATGGAGTCGATATTTCCCTGGGCTTCAGCAACCCTTCGCTGAAGTATGGGTACATTTTCGTGTGCAATAATCTGGTAATTTTCCGAACTGAACACGCCGTTACCTGAAACATGATCACCGTGATGGTGGGTGTTAAAAAGAATACGAGTGGGACCTGTACCGTAATCTGTAATTCCTGAAATGAAATCTTCGGCGGAGTTTTGAAACTGTGAGTCAACCACCACCACTGCATCATGAGTTACAAACCACCCGATGGTGCCGCCCCGCCCGGTAAAATAACCGATGTCGCTATTCATCCGGAAAAAGGGCCCGTTTTGTTTGGTTAATCTGAGTAATGGAGGAGTGAGGATGGTTCCGGCTGTAACATATCCCAACTGGCGCAGAAACGTTTTTCGATTCATTATTGACTTATTCGGATTCGATGTTATCGCGTATCAAAAGTAAGATAGCTGCGTGGGGAACTATAAGAAACTTCTCGTTTGGTATGTGTCTCCATCTCTCTGGGCTTAACAAGAACACGATCACCGATTATGATAAATTTGTCAATCGAGTTAAGGTATTCCTGGATCATTATTATTTTTTGATTAGAAGTAAGCCGGAGATTTCTTTCTGTTTTTTGTATCTATGTGAATGTACAAAAGCTCTTTGCATCTTTTCGAAAATAAAGCTTTAATTAAAACTATTCATCGAAAAATGATTGTATGAATGAATCGACAAATTGTTTCGGCTTATTTTGTTGTTTAAACTGTAATTCTACCAAACTCAATAAACTATGAATTTCGTTCTCTACTCCTTTGCTGGAATATTCCTCTCACTTTTACTCACAACCATACCTCTTATGGCACAAATTGACCGTGAAACCGGAGAGCCGTTTTCAACTCGTTCTGAAGTAATTGCCCAGCGCGGGATGGTGGCTACAAGCCAGCCGCTTGCCACACAGGTTGGCCTGGATGTGCTGCGCCGGGGTGGTAACGCCATTGATGCTGCCATTGCCGCAAATGCTGCCATGGGGCTTATGGAGCCAACCGGTAACGGAATAGGCGGGGATCTGTTTGCGCTGATCTGGCACGAGGAGAGCGGGCAGATCTATGCCCTGAACGCCAGCGGCCGTTCTCCAGGCGACCTCTCGTACGACAGGCTGATGGAGATTCTGGATGAGAAGGGCGAGAACTCTATTCCTGCCTATGATCTGCTGTCGGTTTCAGTTCCGGGAGCTGTTGACGGCTGGTTTGAGATGCACGAGCGGTTCGGCTCCATGGCCATGGATCAGATTCTGGATGAACCGATTTACTATGCGGAAGAGGGCTTTCCGGTAAGTGAGGCGATAGCGTCTGCCTGGCAGCGTGGGGTAAACTTTTTGAGAAACCAACCCGGTGCTTTCGAAGAGACATTCACGATTGAGGGCCGTGCTCCCGAGAAAGGGGACGTTTTCAAAAACCCGGACCTTGGCAATACGTTTCGCCTGTTGGCAGGACAGGGGCGCGATGCATTCTATCGAGGCGAAATTGCCAGGAATATTGATGAATGGATGAGGGAATACGACGGGTATTTGAGGTTCGAGGATTTCGATAAACACACATCGGAGTGGGTCGACCCGGTTACGGTGAACTACCGGGGCTATGATATCTACCAGATTGGAGGCAATAACCAGGGAACGGCAGTGCTTCAAATGCTGAACATCCTGGAAGGATATGACCTGGCTTCAAAAGGGTTTGCCAGCGAAGAGACGCTTCACCTGATGACGGAAGCCAAAAAACTTACATTCGAAGACCGGGCCAAACATTATGCTGATCCCGATTTTTACAATCAGCCAATTGACCATTTATTATCCAAAGAGTATGCCGCCGAACGGCGTTCGCTGATCGGTGAGCGTGCCATGCGTGATGTTGCAACCGGAGTGGATGTGATGGAGGATGGCGATACCATTTATCTGACAACCGCCGACAAAGACGGGAATATGGTTTCGCTAATCCAGAGTAATTTCCGCGGCATGGGTACAGGATTTGTGGTTCCGGGCACCGGGTTCAGCTTTCAGAATCGCGGTGAACTGTTCTCACTCGATCCGGACCACCCCAACGTATATGCACCCGGCAAGCGTCCATTCCACACTATTATACCCGGTTTTGCAATGAAAGACGGCAAGCCGTGGTTCAGCTTTGGAAACATGGGCGGAGGCTATCAGCCGGTGGGTCACCTCAGCATTATTACTAATGTGATCGATTTTGGAATGAACATCCAGGAAGCGGGTGATGCCATGCGCTGGATGCACCTTGGAGGCTCCGAGCCCACTGATTCGGCAGATGCACGAATGACCGGCACCGGCAGGCTTCATCTCGAATCATCCATTGACTACGGTATAGTTCGTGCACTGAGGGCACGCGGGCACACCGTTCGTATTGGAGAGGCATTTTTCGGCAGGTACCAGGGAATTATGCGCGACCATGAGCGCGGAGTCTACTTCGGCGCCTCCGAGTCGCGCGTAGACGGCCAGGCGGCGGGGTATTAGCAAGGCTCAAGGCTCAAGGTGCAGGGTGCAGGGTGCAGGGTGAAAAAATGTTCGTATGTCGGAAATCGGAAATCTTAAAAATCGTTAAATCATTGGGGTTTCGATTCAGACCAAGGCATCTAAATCGAAGGATATGCGATTTGCGATATCCGAAGTCCGATATAACGATTGATAGAACAACCCGAACTAGAATTCGCAGTGAAGGGACGCGGTACTTAAATCTGTTGAGCTTATTTTAGTTCAGATCAACTGCTCATATCTTTCCCGCGCTTCTTTTAGGTCGTAATAGTCGTTCATTGAGACGGGTTGCATATCAAGTATTGTCTCTAAAATCTGCAGGGCTCTCTTATTTTGCCCGGTTTCCTGGTAATGCTGGGCAAGGTCCAGTTTGAAGAGTATTACATTCTGATCCATGCTTATCGCACGGTTCAAATACTCCTCGGCTTTTTTATTGGTTGCGCCATCAGGCAGGGAACCGTAAATCATCCTTGCCGCCAACCGTTCAGTACGCGAAATATTTGCAAGTTTTGAATGCCATATACCCGCCAGGTGCCAGGCAGGTGCGTAATTTGGGTCCATCTCCACCGCACGGTAAGCGTACTCTTTCATATCCCAGATCAGTTTAATCCGTTCAGAAGAGTTCGGTAAATCATCAGCCAGTCCGGCAGATGCCAGGGCAACCACATAGTGTGAACGCGGTTTATCCGGATGCCTTTCGAGGCAAAGCCGGGCAAAATCCAGGGCGGTTCGGTAAATGGCTTCCTGTGAAGCGTACACAATTTGACGGCGGGCTTTTCTGGTGTAGATAAAGCTTGTATTCCAAAGAGCTTCATAATTATGAGGCTCTTTATCCAAAATACTGAGATAAATCTCAAGAGCTTTCTCTTCATCACCTCTTTCAAAATGATTTTCGGCTTCATTCAGCAGAGAGGCCACAGGATCGTTTACATCCAGATCAAGAATTGAACCACTTGACAGGCCGGGAAGAGAAAGAGAAAATACCAGAAGAATTAATGCAAATCTTGTACCCATGTTGTTCTATAACTCATTCAAACCAAATAAGTTGCAATGACGGCGTAAAATTTATAACCATTTGCGTTGTCTCCCTCACCCCCTCACTCCCTCACTCTTTCTCTCCCTCTCCCTCTCACCCTCTCCCTCCCTCTCAACCCAACGCTGAAAGATCCGGTGTGTGCTCAGGTCAGGTTGTATCACAACTGAATCCACTCACCATCCCTTCGAGATGACTCCATGATCGCCTCAACCACGCGAATATCGGCCAGACCGTCTTCGCCGGGCACAATGGGCGGTTTGTTCTCAATGATGGCCAGCGCATCGTTGTCCATCTGCCGGGCCTGCTGGTGGCCGGGATCGGGCGGCAGCTGTGTGCCGCTGCTGGTTTCGCCTTGCACGCCGCTGTAGCTCTGAAAAGGCCTTAGCCGATACCATCCCTCTGCAGCATCGATATCGAGGTAGTTCATCGATTTACCGAAACTGGTCTCACAGTTCGCCATCAAATCATCCGGAAAACGCATTTCAAATTCGGTGAATTCATCCACATCACTGAACATCTCTTCACGCTCGGCCCACTGGCGTCCGCGTACCGCAACCGGCTCAAGGCTCGTGGAATAGCGGGAGGCATTAATCGGATATACACCCATATCATAAAGAGCACCTCCGCCAAGTTCGGGCCGTAGGCGCCAGTTTTGTGGATCAGAAAAGGATCCCCGGAAACCCGCACCGCAGCTGATACCCGTCACCGCCCCATAGGTCTGCTCACGGCCATATTTGATAATCGTCTGCGTATTGGGCTCGTGCTGCATCCGGTGACCGATGGTAAGCTGAACTCCGTTCCTGTTTGCCGCATCGATGATGGCCTGGCACTCTTCCACGTTCATTGCCATCGGTTTTTCGCACCACACATGTTTGCCGGCGTCTGCCCCGATAATGGCATCGCGGGCGTGAACACCGGGCGGAGTTACGATGTAAATCACATCGATATCATCGTTATTGGCAATCTCAGGCAGGGTTTCGTAACTGTACACATTCCGGTCGGGGATACCGTACTCCTCCTGCCACACGGGAATTTTCTCGGGTGAACCGGTCACAATTCCCCTGAGCTCACAATGTTCGGTAAGCTGCAATCCCGGCGCGAGCCGTCCCCTGCTGTATCCCCCCAGCCCTACAAGAGCCACCCCTATTTTCCGGTTTCGCCTGGGAAGGATGATCGCCGGAAAACCAATGGATGCCACGGCAAGAGCCGAGCCGGCCTGTTTCAGAAATTTTCGTCTTGATATGGATGATTTCATAGATATAAGGGCTAATTAAGGAGTGTCCCCCTTCCCACGTAGGGATCCCTTGGGGAACAGCGTTGATTTTCGACGCTGACAGAAACCCGGAAAAGCATCGGGAATGCTGTCAGGTCTATACACAACACTCATGCTAATTAAATAAAATCCCGGTTTTATAAAAGATCAATTTTCCTCAATTGCAGATCTTTCTTCCAAATTCCAACCGAATTGGATTGTTTCACGGATATTTTGTTTACTATTGCCAATATCTGAATATAACTGACTATGCCGGAAAACGATCCCCGTATTGAACAGCTTCTTAAAAAGCTCGACGAGCTTCAGAGGAGGCAGGATGATTTCAATGATGAAATCAGTTCTATACGCCATGAAATAAGGCATATACAGGGTCAAGAGCCTGAAAATATACCTGAGAGGGAAGAAATGCCGGCAGCCGGCAGCCTTTCCTTAAAATTGGAGGCTGAAGAGAAGCAGAAAAAAAACCGATTCAGCGGGTTTATAAAAACCGACCTGGAAAAGTTTATCGGTGAGAACCTGATGAACAAGATCGGAATTCTGATCACCATAATCGGGGTTGCAATCGGCGCAAGATATGCCATCGACAAAGAACTGATCAGCCCGTTCATGAGAATCATGCTGGGATATGGAGTTGGCGGGGGGCTGTTGTTTTTTGCAGCTCGCCTGAAGGATGAAATCCCAAATTTCAGCGCAGTACTTTTCAGTGGGGCAATGGCTGTTTTTTATATCATCACCTTTGCAGCATTCAGTTTTTACGGCTTGATGGGTGGCCTTCCGGCATTCCTGCTAATGGTTTTTATCACCCTTATTACCGTGGCAGGATCCCTCTACTACAACCGTGAAGTGGTTGCACACATCGGCTTAGTGGGTGCTTATGCGGTGCCATTTCTGGTGGGTGGAGACGGGCCTGCAAGCACTCTGTTTATCTACATGGGCATCATCAATGTGGGTGTACTCACAGCAGCTATCTACAAATACTGGAAACTGCTCACCTACTCTGCATTTGCGTTCACCTGGCTGATCTACGGTACATGGCAGCAGACAGACTATGCACCGGCTGATGAATTGTTTACAGCACTGCTCTTCTCTCTGATCTTTTTCATCATCTTTTATCTTACAGCACTCACGTACAAAGTTTTACGCGAACAGGTTTTTAAGAGGGGTGATGTGTGGCTGATACTTGCAAACGCCTTTGTCTTTTATGGGTTCGGATATGCCATCCTCAACGGGCATGAAGCCGGCAGCAGCTGGCTGGGTGCATTCACGGCAGGCAATGCGATAATCCATTTTGCCGCAGCCGTTCTGGTATACCGCGCCGGATTATCAGATAAAAACCTTTTCTACCTGGTTGCAGGCCTTGCGGTAACCTTCTTCACCATTGCCATTCCCGTAGAGCTGGATGGAAACTGGATCACGCTTCTCTGGACAGGCGAGGCCGCAATTCTGTTCTGGATAGGCCGGTCACAGCAGATCACTTTCTATGAGAAAATGGCGCATCCCATTCTTGCCCTGGCATTCATAAGCCTTCTGTTCGACTGGAACAGCGCCTACCCTCTCTTTGAGATGGAACAGTTAGAGGCCGGCTTTACAGCCCTCTTTAACATTTACTTCTTTACATCACTCTTTTTTATATCGGCCATTTCGTTTATATGCTGGAAAGATTACTCCTCAGAAAATCTTCCATCTCTCTATCAAAACATCGCAAATGATCGTCTGATCAGGCAATTAATTCAGCTTACACTGATCATTGCCGTCTATTTTGCATTCAGGCTCGAGATTCAGGGCTGGTTCAACCAGCTGTTCATCGATTCAAAAGTGACGGCTCATACAGATGAGACTTCCGGCAACCGCGATATATTACGCTTCAGTACGCTTGGGGTATTCAACTACACGATGATCTTTATTTCTGCGCTGATCATGGTTTCAATCCGATGGCTTAAACAGAAGGATATAGGCTTCATCCTATTTGTGCTGGTTGTGATCTGTACCGTTCTTTTTTTCGAAAACGGCCTTTCGGAACTGGGCCGGTTAAAGGAGAGCTATCTTAATCCGTCTGAATATGAGCCCTACACGGCAGGAGTGTTTCATATTGGTATACGCTACATCAGTTTTCTTTTTCTCGGATTAATGCTCTACGCTACACACCGGCTGGCGCATCAGGACTACCTGGAGGGCAATCTGAAGATCGCTTTTGATGCCCTGCTGCATGTTACTGTTCTTTGGATTCTCAGTAACGAGCTTATCTTATGGATCGATCTGTCAACATCCGCAGACCCCTATAAACTGGGTCTAACCATATTGTGGGCGGTTTATGCGCTGCTGATTATTGCGCTTGGAATCAAAACAGCCAAAAAGCATCTGCGCGTTGGTGCTATCGCGCTTCTTGGCATTACCTTGCTAAAGCTTTTTTTCTACGACATTGCTCATCTCGATGCTGTTTCCCGAACCATCGTGTTCGTAACGCTCGGAATTCTGCTGCTTTTGGCGTCCTTCCTCTACAACAGATTCAGTAAAGAGGTGAAGTGACCCTCACATTGTCGTCCATCTGAAACTCACTCAATGCGGATATCAGGAGTTCTCTTTTAAATAGAGAATTGAGGCAAGGAATGGACTGAACAGGATATTATTCATCAGCACTTTTTTAAAATCAAATTTTGGGTAATAGTACGTAATCAGAAGAGCGGTCCATATACTCAGGAAAAGATAGACTAAAAGTCCGAAAGTGAAGGTTAACATAAATATCTCATATTGAAATGTTCTCTATGATTCAAACAGGCCTAATCAGCTTGGTGTATTACTACAACCGCCCTTCATTGCTAAAGGATTTTATTGCTTGCCTGCTATATACGTATGAACCCGATTTTTTGATTGCCTTACAAAAAAAGTTGTAAAAGTTTTTTAGGGAAAGAAAACGACGAATTTCCCGGCCGGATGGCTGTAACACAGTGAGTTTTAAACATTATCAATCAATAGAGAATCCGCGTCCTGATCGTGTGTTTCACTCTGCTCATCTCTTCGAGCAGCTTCTCTTTGTATTTTTTGTCGATATCGAGCACCACGTAACCGATGTGCTCGTTGGTTTTCAGGTACTGCCCGAGGATGTTGATATCCATATCGGAGAGGAGCATGTTGATTTCTGAAAGCACACCGGGTTTATTTTCATGAATATGAAGTATACGGTGGGAATCTTTTTGCACGGGAAGATTAATGGCGGGTACCGAGTGTGAATCTACGGTGGATCCATTATCGATAAAATGGATCAATTTGGTGGAAACATCCACGCCGATGTTAAATTGAGCTTCCCGCGTGGAACCGCCAATATGCGGTGTAAGGATAACATTGGGCAGGTTTTGCAGTTCGGAGTAGAAGGGCTCATCCTTCGATTCGGGTTCTTCCGGGAATACATCTATAGCGGCACCGGAGAGATGTCCTGAATGGATGGCGTTTTTCAACGCGTGAATATCAACCACAGATCCGCGTGACAAATTCAGGAGTACGCTCCCTTTCTTCATCAGAGCCAGTTTTTCGGCATCAATCATCAACTCTGTTTCAGGAGTTGCCGGTACGTGAAGGGTTACAATATCCGACTTTTCGAGCAGATCGTTCAGGGTTTCCATTTTTCTGGCATTGCCCATCGGAAGCTTCGGAACGATATCATAATAGGCGGTCCTCATACCCATGTTTTCAGCGAGTACCGATACCTGCGAACCGATATGCCCATAGCCGACAATTCCGATCCGTTTATCGCGAACTTCATAGCTCTCTTTGGCATCTTTGAGCCATACACCGGCATGGGCTTTCTTATCGCGAAGGGGAATACGGCGCAGCAGCATAATCGACTCGGCAATCACAAGCTCTGCTACTGAACGTGTATTTGAATAGGGAGAGTTAAAAACGGTTATCCCCGCGAGGGTTGCAGCTTCAAGATCCACCTGATTGGTGCCGATACAAAAACATCCAATCGCTTTCAGTTTGGAGGCTTTTTCAAGGACTTTCTTCGTGATCTGAGTTTTGGATCGGATACCGATAATATGTACATCTTCAATATGTTCGAGCAGCTCCTCTTCGCTCCAGGCGGTATCGTGCCGTTCAACATTTACGTAATCATTTTTATTAAAATTCCTGACTGCAGAAGGGTGGATGCCTTCGAGTAACAGTATTTTGATGTTTTCCTTAGGATAAGAGAGATTGTCGGCTGCCGGCATAAATGGATCTGTTTCTATTCTGTATGATAACTGAACCCTGTTGGGTCAATGTAAGTTCGCTGGATTCTTTATGAATAATTTCCGGGTACCGAAACATAGGATAGATGCAGTATGGCACCCTCTCCGGAGTACAAGAAATTTTCCATTCAGCAAAAAGGTAACAAAGATTTGTCTTATGATTAACAGGAGATAGGGGTTTTAAAAAATGAGTTTTGTTCTGTTTTCTGAAGTTGAAAAGTTTCGATGATCACAAAAGGATTCTTTTTCTTGGCAAATCCAGATGCCTCCTATTCACCAAACGTTCCTAGTGTGGTGTCAATGAAGAAGTGTCGGTAGAGTCATCGGATGAGTCACCACATAAAACCTCACAAGCTAATATATAGGAACATTTTCTCGGAAAAACTCATCCGATGACTGATCAGAGAATAACCGTGTTCTCAAAGTTGACATGACACTAGGAACGTAGAAAGCACGGTAACAGCAGCGATATGAACTATCTCGAACTACGTTCCGTCAGGAACGGTTGGTGACCTTAAGCAGAAAATACCCGAAACAGACTTCGTAAAAATAGCCTTGCCCCTGTCAACGGCATCCCGTTGGGAAAAAATCAATAAAGAATCTCATCTTTTGAT
>REDT01000183.1 GCA_007693295.1 Balneolaceae bacterium | reverse complement strand
CCAACAGAGAAAGACCTCGACTTAATGCTGCAGATGGGAGCTATCGAAGGATTAACCGAGATCTGGGACCGGCTGCACAACTATCTGAGTCAACTTTAATCAATACAATAAACCGATGGAAAAAGAGAAAAATCAAACCGTAGAAACTAACGACAACGAAATCATCTTTACTCGTACTTTTAAAGCCCCTCGTGAACTGGTTTTTGAAACCTACACTACCTGCGAACACCTGATGAACTGGTGGGGCCCGCGCACCTGGCCGCTCAACTACTGCAAAATGGATTTTCGCGAGGGCGGAACCTGGCACTACTGTATGAAAGGCCCGAATCCCGGTGATGAGTCGTGGGGACTTGCCAAATACAAAGAGATTGCTGAGCCTGAGAAAATCATCTATTACGACAATTTTTCTGATAAAGACGGCAACATAAATACTAAAATGCCATCATTTGATATCGTTAATACCTTCGAGTCCATCGGTGAGCAAACAAAAGTAACAGTCATTTCAAAAGTCGGTTCAAAAGAAGAAGTGGACAAACTGGTTGAGATGGGAATGATCGAAGGATTTACGGAAACCTGGGACCGGCTGGAAGAACACCTTGTGGCCATTCAATAGCCAAAAAACCCTTTGCGGTTCTTTGCGCTCTTGGCGGTTTTAAAAAATGCTATTAGACGCAAAGCAATAAAAACAATCGCCATGAAAACCTATACCGCCCTTTTTCGTACCATGAATATAAATGTCCACCGAAAGTAAAAAACTAATTGTCCTAGCATTAATTTTTCCCCTTGCTATAAAGAAAAAGCAACACAGCCAAAATCAGAAGGCTGTACTCCACTCCCCCGCTGCCGTGCCGCACTACAAACCAACCTTGTGGGATATGTATTAGCACCAGTCCTCCTAAAATCACTACAGCATGAAAAATCACGCTATATTTCACCTTATAGCCGGCCGCCAGCAGTGTTCCGAAAACCACCTCTCCTATCGTTATCAGCCAGGCAAGAAAAAAGCCAATCATAAATCCCTTACCATCGAGAAAGCTCCCGAATTCAGAGACTGACCCATAGTATATGCGGGCAGCTCCGTGTGATACAAAGATAATTCCCATTACAACTCTCAATATCAGCGCCGAAAACATGGATGACAATATTTGATATTTCATTATTCAATTTCGGTTTTTTGTTATTGCAAGTGTTATGTAAACGATAAACCGGGCTTGGCAAAACACTGGTTCGGTTAATATACTATATAACAATATCTTACTACATTATTCCTTTTCTGAATATTTAGGTGATCTGTTATGCCCACAAATCCCAATTACTACAATAATGTGGATTCTGCAGACAAATATTATGATCCATTTTTTGCGCTGTGTTTCTCTGAGAATTATACCTTGAGCTCTAATCTTTGATTGAGTTATTTTAGAATTATTGTTTAGCGTAAAAATCCTGGGGTTCTCTTCGCTATCGGCTTGCCGGGCTGAAAAGCACTACCCGGTTATCGGCCGGAGTAATGGTTTGAAGATATTCATAGATAGCCCCCAGGTCCTCTTCATCCATTTCGGCATACATCGGCCAGGGCATTATGGTCTGAAACTGGCCCGGTTCAACCCTGCGCGGTGTATATGTCTCTTTTGAAAATGCTTTAAAACGGGCAATGAACTGCTCTCTGCTCCAGTTGCCGATTCCCGTTTCATGCGGAGTGATGTTGGCAGCGCGAACCACACTACCATCCGGTAATTCATATTCGTTGCCACCGGCATACGGTATACCAACAAACTGACCGCGCTCCATCCGCGTGTGACAATCGGTACAGGCAGCCGCTGTAATCAAATAGCGGCCATAACTCACCGGGTTATTCCTATCCGGCTTGGGTTGCATTTCGGGTTTTACCGGCATGGTGCTTATAAGCAGGCTGACCGGAAAATCGAGTGCCCTGGGGGGATGATTTGTTTCAACTGGCTCCAAAGTCCTGAGATATGCTATCACAGCAAAGATATCTTCCTCATCGAGTTGTGAATAGTGTGGATAGGGCATCAGTGGGAATAAAGAAGATCCATCCCTGGAAACTCCGGAAACGATCGCCCTATATATTTCACCATCTGTCCAGTCGCCCAGCGCAGCCGGCGTCAGGTTTGGTGTCACAAACTCGCCGGGCAGCCCCATTTCACGGCCAAAATGCTCCCCTCCTGAACCATGGCTCTCCGGATTGGGCGGTCCGCCGAATAAACTAAAATCGCGCACCGCGTGGCAATCCATGCAGAGCATCACGTGGTTGGCCAGGTAGCGGCCGTGTTCAATGCGCTCATCCGTATGCTCAACCGTAATGTCGGGCGGCGGCCCCACATTGGGCAGAAAATATTTAAGGTAAATTGTAAGCGCAAGGATGGTGAAAAGTAAAATTCCAACCACGATTGATAGATATCTCATCAGATTTACCGTATTTAATTTTCAAATAGATCATAAACAAGACACTCTGTTTGGGAGTCCAGATCAACACAGTGCTCACACTTGATTACAGAAAAAATGCAGGACAGGGCTCATTTTTTTTGTGCACGCTTTTGTTTATAATTTTTTTGTGTTAAATAGCCATGTAACTGCCGATTTTGCCGGTGAGGATATAACTCATAAGTCGCCTTATGCACACACCCACTAAACTGATACGTGAGTTTTCTTCGGGTAACAGAGCTGCCCTCAATCAACTCTTTGAATTGATCTATGAAGAGTTGTATACCGTAGCCAGAAGCCAGCGTAATCGCTGGAATGGCCTTGCAACACTCGACACCACCGCACTGATCCATGAAACCTATATAAAACTCTGGCGAAATCAGCCCGATCATATAGAGAACCGAAGGCACTTCCTCTCACTTGCATCTAAAGCGATGCGTCAAATATTGATCAATTATGCTGAAAAACGATCTGCACAAAAGCGAGGAGGTGAAGCTGAACACATCAGTACTGATGAATTTGAACTGGTAGCCGATGACAATGCAGCCGAAGAGCTATTGGAAATGGATGAGGCGCTGACCCGGCTTGAAAAAAGCAGTGAACGTCAGGCTAAAGTATTTGAATGCCGTTTTTTTGGAGGAATGACTGTGGAGGACACCGCTTTTGCCCTCGATATCTCTCCGGCAACCGTAAAACGCGACTGGCAGGCAGCCTGTAACCGGATTTACACTGAGTTGAAGAATTGATTCAAAGTGAAACTTAAAAAGACGATGAGCTACACTTAATTATAAATCTGTATAGAATGATAACCATATTTAAATATTAAAAGAACCCTGTACGACGCTGTCAGAAACTCCGCTTACTCTCGTTCGCTTCGTATACTGACAGGTCTACACCCTGAACTCCCGAAGTTTCGGGACGCCGCTATAGCGTCGCCTGAACCCCTGACCTCCGTAGCTTCAGCGAAGGAGGCTTGAACACTGAAGTGCCTTGAATCTTGAACCTTGCGCCTTGAACCTTGAACCCTGAAACAGCCATAGAAACTGCTGAACGCCTGTTCGATTATCCTGAACATGAGTGGGACGATCTCATAGAGACCTGGTGCGGCCACGACAAGGCCCTGAAGCAGGAAGTGAAGCGAATTGCGGGAGAGAACCGGAATGCACGAAACTTTATTGAAGATCTGCAAAACAGGATCTCTTCATTAACGGGCTCAATATCAACTACAGGAGCACATATTCCGGAACAGATTGCCGGGTACAAAGTTCTTAAAAAACTTGGGGACGGCGGCACATCCACGGTGTACCTGGTAGAGATGAATGGCGAAAAAGCAGCCCTGAAACTTTTACGCAGGGGATTTGAAGAGTCTGAATACGCCCGTAAAAGGTTCGAAGCTGAACAAAAAATACTGGCCAGCCTCAGCCATCCAGACATCGCACAGCTAATTAAAGGTGGAGTTACCGAACAGGGTGACCTCTTCGTGATTATGGAATATGTGGATGGTGTACCGATTGATGTTTGGTGCAACCGAAACAGGCTTGAAATTGAAGAACGCATCGTGCTATTCCAGCGAGTATGCCGGGCTGTACATTATGCCCATCAAAACCTGGTTGTGCACCGCGATATTAAGCCTGATAACATCCTTATAACTAAAAACGGAGATGTTAAGCTGATCGATTTCGGCATTGCCAAACTGCTTGAACCGGACGGGGCGGATACCGAACTGTTCCACACCCGAACCGGCATGCACGTGATGACGCCGGAGTTTGCAAGCCCCGAGCAGGTTTGTGGCAAACCGATCACGACTGCCTCCGACATCTATTCACTTGGAGTATTGCTCTATCTGCTGCTTTCCGGGCAAAGGCCGTATGAGTTCCGAACAGCATCGATGCTTGAAATTGAACGGATCGTATGTGAAACCGAGCCGGCAAAACCGAGTGAAACGGCCTCATCCGGTGCTGAACAAATTGCACAGCTCAGAAACATGGACAAGGCTCGGCTTTCAAAACACCTGAAAGGCGATCTGGATCGCATTGTGCTGATGGCGATGTGGAAAGATCCCACCCGCCGTTATGCATCTGCGCTCTCTTTCGCCGACGACCTTGAAGCCTATCTGAACGGTGAACCCGTTGATGCCCGGACCCCTACCCTTCGATACCGTACACGCAAATTCATCGCCCGCCACCGATGGGCCGTGGCGGCAGCGGCGGTTGCCTTTTTGTCGCTTACCGGAGGCCTTGCGGGCACTCTTTGGCAGGCCCATATAGCAAATCAGAACGCCGCGCACGCTGAACTTCAGGCCGAACGGGCAGAACAGGTAGCCGCATTCCTGGCCGAGATGTTCGAGGAGTCGGATCCCACCAAGGCAAAAGACGGCTCCACAACTGCCCGTGAAATGCTGGACCGGGGATTTGAAAAAGTGCAGACCGAGCTGGAGGAACAACCCGCCGTGCAGGCACAGATGCTCGGAATCATCGGAAAGGTTTATAACAACCTCGGTTTATACGACCAGGCGCTGCCGGCATTGGAGAAATCGGCAGATCAGTTCAGAGCTATTGATGAATCATCAACAGAATATGTATCGGTACTGCTTGAACTGGCTAACCTGCAATACCGTTTAGGTCGGCTCGATCAGGCGGAAGTGACAACACAAGATGTGCTGGCGCTCAAAATACAAATCTACGGACCCGATCATCCCGAAGTTGCCAGTGTCATGAATACACTCGCCATCATTTATGAAGGCAAAGGGATGCTAAAAGAATCTATCCAAACATTCCGCCGCGTGATTGATATCCGCAGGCAGCAGCCCGATCCCGGCAGCAACCTGGCTGCGAACCTGAATAACCTGGCGATTCTTCTGCATCAAACCGGTGAACTTGAAGAGTCTGATATTTTATTCCGGGAAGCCGTGGATATTGTACAGAAAATATGGGGTGAAACTCACCCTTATATGGCTTTTACCCTGAACGGCTATTCAGGCCTGCACCAGCAGCGCGGCCTGTATAATCTTGCAGAAAACAGCCTTCGTAAATCTCTTGAGATCGGGCGGGAAGTATTTCCCGAAACACACCCCTTTATCGGAGTGGTTCTGCATAACCTTGGAAAACTATTCCAGGAGACAAAAGATTATGCAAATGCCGCTGAATATTACTCCTCCGCCCTTACCCTGAGGCGTACCTCACTTCCGCCCGATCACCCCGATATAGCATCATCACTTGACGGGCTTGCCGTGACTTTTATTGAGACCGGCCGGCCGGCCGAAGCAGAACCATTGCTGCGGGAAGCGCTCGAAATCCGCTTGAACGCATATGATGAAGATGACTGGCGGATTGCACAGGTAGAAGCTCACCTGGGCCGCAGCCTTCTCCACCAAAATAGATATTCAGATGCTGAACCCCTTTTGATTAAAAGCCATGCATCACTCCGGGCCTCCCGCGGTGATGATGATCCGCATACCTTCGCCGCTCAGCAAGATCTGAACAGTCTTCGTTCAGCATCCATGTCTGAAGTAGCAAATTGAGTGAAATCTACTCCCGATCTTCTATTTCGTAACGGCTCTCTGCTTCCAATCACAGAGAACAGTAAGCAGGCTTATCTTCCCGTTCAATGTTCTCAACAAATCTAAAGGGCAAGAAAAGTATTTTATTTGCGTAACTATATAGTTACGTATATATTTGTAACTAATCAGTTACTCATTAATTAAGTTATATGACTCAGGATCTGTTTCAAGCCATTGCTGACCCTACTCGCAGGGAAATTATTGATCTTTTAGCGGGACAATCCCTGCCGGTGAATGAGGTAGCCAAACGGTTTGATATGAGCCGGCCGGCCGTATCAAAGCACATTAAGATCTTAAATGAGTGCGGACTGGTGGTGATCCGAAAAGAAGGTCGTCAGCGATACTGCCGGGCAGATACACGCAAGCTGCTTGAAGTGATTGAGTGGGCTCAGCGTTACCGGAAATTCTGGAATGAGAGGCTGAATGCGCTGGAAGCCGTTTTGGCTGAAGAAGACAATCAAAATGATTAACCAACCTATAACTTACCATGAAATACTTCACCTATTTGGGTGCTGTTTTATTAGTTGCAGTTTTAAACTTCCAACCCATAAACGCACAAGACATGAATCCCAAAATTACTACGTTCCTGATGTTTGAGGGACAAGCAGAAGAAGCGATCACATTTTACACATCACTATTTGATAACTCCGAAATTGTAAGCCTCACCAGATCCGGACCCGATGGTCCGGGTGGACCGGATGCCGAAGGCACCGTTCAGCGAGCCCTGTTTACCCTGAACGGGCAGCAATACATGGCCATAGACAGCTTTGGCCATAATTTTACATTTACCCCTGCCATATCGCTGTTCGTGCAATGCGATTCGGAAGAGGAGTTGGACAAGCTTTATGAAAAACTGATGGAAGGAGGAACGGCAGCCATGCCGCTTGATGATTACGGATTTTCAAAGAAATTCGGCTGGGTGCAGGACCGGTTCGGTGTCTCCTGGCAGCTGAATTATGGGGAATTGACCAATTAAATAGATCCGCAATGTCTTTATGAGACATTGCGGATCTCTTCCAAATAAGCAACTATGGAGCCAAATATCAACAATAAACACGGCACATTCCCCGAGCCCGGAACCATTCGCTTCGAACGATTACTTCCGGGGCCTATTGATCGGGTTTGGGATTACCTCACCAAATCGGAACTGAAAGCCACATGGCTCTCTGCCGGTGATGTGGAACCGCGCTTGGGTGGCAAAGTGGAATTTAAATTCAAACACAGCGACCTCTCCAATAGCAACGACCCAATTCCCGAAAAGTACAAGCAGATGCAGGATGGCACCTATTTTGAAGGGCGCGTTACCGCCTGGGATCCCCCAAAACTTCTGAGATACACTTGGGGTGAAGAGACCGGTGAAGAGTCTGAAGTAACTTTTGAGTTAATACCCAAAGGTGAAAAAGTCCTTTTAATTCTAACACATGTGCACCTGGGTGATGACCCGGTAGTTCTGATCAGTGTGGCGAGCGGCTGGCATACCCACCTGGGCATATTAATCGACAGGCTTGAAGAAGATGAGCCACGGGGATTCTGGAGCGTTCACTCCAGGATGGAGAAGGAGTACGGGGAGTTAATCAATAAACAGTAAATTTCACATCTTCTGATTATTGTGAAATATTTACTTGCTACATTTAGGTTTTCGCGCTACCATAACCTAAAACTAAAGTTTTAGTATTAATGCGTCTTATGAAACTATTCACCTCTCTCCTACTCTCGCTTTTTCTGATCTCTGCGTGCGGATCTGCCGATAATTCCGGTGAACTCACCAACTATAGTGACCTTCCTGAACTGGATATCAGCCTGATTGCCGAGGCGGGTGAAGGGAACGGTTATTTCCCGGGGCGCATTCAGCACCTCTTCATCTCCTCTTCCGGTAATCTTCTGGTGGGCGATATGGGGAGCAACACCATCGAGCAGTTCTCGCCTGAGGGTGAGCATCGCGCAACCATCGCAGTGCAGGGTGGCGGGCCGGGTGAAATATCCGGCTTTTTCTCCATCCACGATGTGGCCGGCGACACGCTGATGCTGGAAAATCAGGGCGGACGCAGGGATCTCTTCTATCCAAATAGCGACGGCATCTACACCTATGCACGTAATATGGCGGGAGAGAGCGGATCGTTTGAAGGGTTCACGATTATGGGGGTTCGCTCAGACAGTGAGTTTTATGCGACGCGCCGGCGCGTGATCCGCAATCCTATGGAGATGATGAGTAATCCGAACGACTATCACGACACCTACATCCATATCATCGCCCGCAACAACCACGTTGTAGCCGACTCCATACAGCACCTTCGGGCACCCGAAATGCATATGCAGAGTGCGAACGGTGGTTTTCGTATGGCCGAGGTTCCTTACCGCAATCGCGACCGCTTTGTTCCGCTACCCGGCGGTGGTTACCTGGTGGCAGCACCATTCGAATCGATGATTCACCGCTTTGATGAAAACCATGAACATCTGTCAACCATCAACCTCCGGATTGATGGACGCCCCGTTACCGATACCGACCTGGATCATCACCTGCAAGACATCTCTTCAGATTTACGCCGTGAAATAGAGCCAAGGGTGTACAATCTCAAACCTCCATTCCTGAATGTCTGGGCTTCCGAAGAGAGAATCTGGCTTCAAACCGACCGTACAGCTGATGGGAGTGAGATTGTGGCAGTCGATTATGAAGGGCAACTTATCGGGCGATTCCTGCTCTCTGATTTTGATGAAGTGAAGCAGGTAACAGGCAATCGGATCTACACCATTCACCGCGATCCGGACATTGGAGATTCGGTCAGGATTTATGAGGTAACCATCTGAAAGTCTGCCCTGAGCTTCCCGCATGGCGGAGGCCAGTGAGGTAAACCCCACCTGCCTGCAAAAGAGCACTTCGGAGGCAGGTGCCAAGGAATTATAAAGAAGAGACCGCCCAGGATTCTATTTACCCCTACAGATTGAGATAAAGCTAACAAAACCGCTTAGCTTAACTTTATATGTTTGTTATATTAGACATAACAAGCATACTCAACTAATCCACTAATTATATGACCATACTCAGGATTATCTTCGCCATCCTCCTCCCTCCTGTCGGTGTATTTCTGACGATTGGAATAAAACCGCATTTCTGGCTTAACATTCTGCTTACAATTCTTGGATTCTTACCGGGAATTGTTCACGCTGTGTGGGTAATCGCTAAAAATCATGATTGATTGTTCAGACAAATTCCGTAATACGAGAGTGATAAAAATAGCAGGTGCCTGATTCAGTACTACCTTGATTTCAGATCAAAAAAAATACACCCTTCGGAATAGGGGTACCCGAGTAGTGTGTCGGCTTTCAATAACGTTGAAACTCTTCCGGCTTACTTATTCCGACACATCCTTTTTCTCATTATCATTCTCCGAATATTCACCTTTTACAAGCGATTCAACAACCGCACCGGCTACCTCTTCCTTCTCAATAAGCAGATCTGCCAGCTTATCAAAGGCCTCCCTGTTCTCTTTCAATGTTTTAATCGCCCGATCGTAGGCTTCAGTTGAGATCGCTTTTACCTCTTCATCTATTTCCCGGGCTGTGGTGTCGCTGAACTCACGCTGTCGCGTCATTTCCCGGCCAAGGAAGACCTCCTCATTATTAGTGCCAAATGACAGGTGGCCAAAGCGTTCGCTCATTCCCCAATCCATCACCATTTTTCTTGCCAGCTGTGAAACCTGTTTAAGGTCGTTCTGGGCTCCGCTGGTTGAGGTCTTGAAAATCATCTGTTCTGCCGCCCTTCCACCCATAATCACAGCCAGGCGATCGAGCAAGTACTCCCTATTATAGATATACTTCTCCTTTACCGGGAGCTGCTGTGTCATACCCATAGCCTGTCCCCTCGGGATAATGGTAACTTTGTGAAGAGGATCTGAATTTGGAAGTACAGCTGCAACGATTGCATGACCGGCTTCATGATAGGCCAGCATCCTTTTCTCTTCGTCATCAATCTGCATTCCCTCTCTTTCAAGCCCCATCATAATACGATCTCGGGCTTTATCGATATCATCCATGGTGATCTTTTTCCTTTTGGCCCTTCCGGCATATAGAGAGGCTTCATTCAGAAGATTTTCAAGATCAGCTCCGCTAAAGCCCGGCGTGCCGCTGGCTACTTTATCCATATCCACATCATCGGCCATGGGTTTCTTTCTGGCGTGTATCTTCAGAATTTCCACTCTTGAATTCTTGCTTGGAAGATCAACAGTTACCTGACGGTCAAACCGGCCGGGCCTCAAAAGTGCTTTATCCAGAATATCGGGGCGGTTTGTAGCCGCCATCACAACCACATTCTCGCTGGGCTCAAACCCATCCAATTCGGACAGCAACTGATTTAACGTCTGTTCTCTTTCGTCATGTCCGCCACCAACACCGGCACCCCTCGATCTGCCAATTGAGTCGATTTCGTCAATAAAAATGATACTGGGCGACTTCTCTTTGGCATTTTTAAACATCTCACGCACCCTTTTCGCACCCACACCCACAAACATCTCCATAAAATCGGACCCTGTTATCGTAAAAAACGGCACATCTGCCTCGCCTGCCACAGCTCGTGCCAGCAGAGTTTTCCCGGTACCCGGGGGGCCAACCAGTAGGATTCCTTTAGGTAGTTTTGCGCCGATCTCTTCAAACATCTTCGGATTTTTCAGGAACTCTACAATTTCAGTCAGTTCCGTTTTAGCCCCGTCCATACCGGCTACATCATCAAATGTTGTTCTGTTTTTCTCCTTATCCTGTAGCTTTGCCGGGCTCTTACCGATGTTAAACATACCGCGACCCTGCGACTGTAAACGCCTGTAGAACAGGTAACCTATAAAGAGAAAAATGAAGAGTGGCAGTGTGAATATCATTGCATACCACCAAAAGTTATCCGCATCGGGTTCAGCCGAGATGGTTACTTCCCGCTCATCGAGTATCGCAAACAGCTCATCATCACCAAAGGATGGGATATAGGTGACAAAATTTTCGTAATGCGTGGTGTCGTTATATGCGCTTAAAAGCTGTTGTGGCTCCTTTAAACTCCCTTGAATTCTATCACTTTGCACATGTACTCTCTCGACATTATCCTGTTTTATCAGCTGTCGAAATGTACTGTATTCAATTTCAGGTGTGGTGGATAAAAAGGCGCCACCTCCATTAGAGATAAACATGTAGATTAAGACGAAACCGATCAGAAAATAGATCCAATAGATGAAATAAAAACCCTTTGAGGGTTTTTGAGAGCCTGGCATGCCTTTTTTGGGCTTTTGGCTTTTCTCCCCGTTATCCGGGTTTTTGTTTTCTTTGTTGTTGTCCATTCTTTAGAAAAATTTTTTCGGTGTTGAACCAGGTATTGGCACTAAACTATCAGACTGATTTATTCTCCTTAGTAAGAGAAGATTGTGTTCTGATTATATCAAGTACTCATATTAATGAATATGGAACTTTATAACAGTTTATTGAGAAAACCAATTCAATGTCATTGTTTGATCTTTAAAGGGCAACTTTTAATCGTCGTGAATTTCATTGAAAATAAACTCTTATTCAAACACAAAAAAAGTATCCCGGTCAGCTAGACCGGGGAGTTGTGACCGAGACCCCCCGGACAGGGGGGCG
>REDT01000201.1 GCA_007693295.1 Balneolaceae bacterium | reverse complement strand
GATGAATTTAATTGACTATGTACTTTTGTCTTGATCCGCCGGTAGTCGGACAGGTACAAAAGTACCAAAAAATCAAGGCGGTGAATTCCCGAAACCGTTCGCTTCAGCTCCGCAGAACGAATCCAAGGTCACGCCTTGTTGGTTTTCGGTCCTTAGTCGGAAGCGTACCCTGCGTGACTTAGGATTCGTAATGCACTGCTACACCTTGCGAACCGGGAATTCAAGGCCGGGCAATCTTAGTGCAGTAATTGGGTTTTCTTTTTTATTCAATAGACTCAAAACGATATTTACGAATCATTTTCTCAGCTATCCTGAATACATATTTCTTCTAATCCCTTGGGACACCCAAATGTTCATTCATGCATTCAGAACCCATTAATTATCAATACCGGAAAATTTCTATGTAAAAAAAATGCGGAGTTCAGGGAAAAGTGCATTTGATGCTCAAAAGATACTATTAGAATCAAATATCACTGCATTAGATGCCATCCTCCTGCTCTCCCGAAAGCCTTCGGGATCGCTTCCCACTTCTTCCCGACAGTTGTCGGTATAAATTAACTCTTATCTCGAGATAACGTTATGTGACTTTTACCCGTCTTAGAATTCGGTTTAAAAGTTTTGGGGCCAGTCGCTTCATGTATACTGCAAGAATTTCAGAACCGCCTATATAAACCTCCTCTTTCTGTCGGGCAAGTTTTGGGAGAAGACGTTTGGCAAACTCTTCCGGCGGCATTGCGTTTTTATGAGCACTCTCCATTTTTTCATGCTTCTCACCCTCGGCATTCAGGGCGTTAACAGTTACGTTGGTTTTTACAAAACCGGGGCAGACGAGAGTTATATCAATATTATGTTCATAAACTTCCTGCCGAAGACAGTCGAACCAGCCGTGCAGGGCGTGCTTTGAAGCAGCATAGGCCGATCTGTATTTTGTGCCGATTTTACCCATTACGCTGCTGATTACTACGATATGCCCCGATTTCTGCCTGATAAATTCAGGCAATACAGCTTTGGTTAAGGCGATGGTGCCGAAAAAATTTACCTCCATCAGTTCACGAACAGTCTCCAGCTTTGCATCAACCGCATAGGCTCGCTGGCTCACACCGCCATTATTAATCAGCATATCAATATGGCCAAATAACTCTAAGGCCTCAGCTGTTTTAGCTTGCATGCTCTCCGTCTGTTTTAGGTCGAGAGGCAATATTCTTACGGTTTCTTCGCTATTATCGCAGGCAGCCTGCACGCGTTCAAGTTCCTTGGTACGGCGCGCCGAGAGAATTAAGTGTGCTCCCTTTTTGTTAAATTCATAGGCTAACGCCTCACCAATCCCCGAAGAAGCGCCTGTAATCCAAATAACCTTTTTTTGATTGTCCATTCTGTACCTTTGTTCAGATTGTATTGCTAAATATACTTTATTAACCTCCAACTATAAAAGTTGTGAATGAAATCTTCAGACATCATGTGATATTTATCAAATTAACCCTGATTCAAAAGGGTATCGCGATCTGAAATGAAATTTTATTGAGACATATGCTACATAAACACACGATTTTATTGGTAGAAGATGAGATTGAACCGGCTGAAATGCTGTCAAACTTTCTTGAGATGAACGATTTTAACGTATTGCTGGCCCATGATGGAAATAAAGCACTTGAGTTAATTGAAAAGAATGCAGGTGATATAGATTTGGCTGTGCTGGATATTATGGTGCCTCATGTGAACGGAAAAGAGATTTGCAGGATTATTCGTAAACATCCTGTTTTGAGCGATATACCGGTAATTTTTCTCACCGCCAGAGACAAGGAGAAAGATGAGATTGAGGGTTTGGAACTGGGAGCGGATGATTACATCTCCAAGCCGGCCAGCCTGAAACTGGTTAAGGCTCATATCGAATCGCTGTTGCGGCGCCAAAATCCGCAAAACAGTAAATGGATTCAGCATGGTGAGCTGTTTCTGGATACCAGCGGGAAGGATCTCTATTTAAGGGATAAGAGGATTGAACTTACTTCGACTGAGTACGCTCTGGTGGAGCTTTTTTTCCAAAACCCCAAAAGGGTATATACCCGACAGCAAATACTTGAACATATCGGTGGCGACGACCGGTTTGTTTTCGACCGCACCGTAGATGTGCACATTAAAAACCTGAGGCTGAAACTGGGTACAGCTTCCGATATGATTAAGACCTATCGCGGAATGGGTTATGGAATGAACAGAGACCAGCTAACAGCATGAGCATAAGAGCCAAACTAGCATGGACATTTATTCTGCTGCTCATATTCGGTATAACGGCGATAAGCAGCTACTCCATTCTTTTTATCCGCAATTATCTGATACAAGAGGGAGAAAAACAGATTATAAATGATACGGAGTGGCTGGCTATAACGATTCAAAACCTGCGGTTGGATGATGATTTCGAAACCAACCTGAATGAGGTGGCAAGAACCTCAGGGTATCAAATTGCGGTGTACGATGAAGAGGGTCATCTTTTTGCAAAGGTGCCCTACATTGATGATATCGAGGCATCCTCAATGTTTAACGCAGCTATGGTTGATACGCTCACGGTTTTGCAGGATGTGTATCTGAATAATGAGCCCGGCAGTGATAAAATTGAGGCCTATGCCATGCTTTCCAAAGATCACAATCCGGCTCGTTTCCTGGAGGTCAGTATCTTTAAAGATCAAATTTATGAACCTATAAAAACGATACGCTGGATAATCTACACGGGTATGTTTATCTCAATAGGCCTGGTCATTTTGGTTAGTATTCTCTTTTCAAGGTATATCTCGAGGCCCATTTTACAGCTCGAATCGGCAGCGCGCGACATTGCAGAGGGAGATGTGACACGTACCCTGAACCTCGACAGAAACGATGAATTTGGCAAGCTTGCAACATCCCTGAATCGAATGGCAGAGCGGTTTCGGCAAGACAATCAGGAGATGAAGCGGCTTTATGACAAACAGAGCCAGTTTTTTGCAGATATCACCCACGAAATCCGTAATCCGTTACACACCATAGCGGGCTCGCTTGAAATGCTGCAAATGGAAAGCCTTCAGAAAAAGCAGCGAGAGCACTATTTACAAACTGCCTTGAGGCAAACGGAGAGAATTAACAGGCTTTATAAAGACCTGGTAACCCTTCAGCGTTACGATTCAGATTCCTATTTTATTGAAAAACAGAAATTTGATCTCTGCAAAACCATCAAGCATGTAGTTGATCTCTACCAGAAAGAAGCTGCAGAAAAGGGGATTAACCTGAAGTATGATCAGGACTACAGAGTGGTTGTTGGCGATCCTGATAAAATTGAGCAGGTAATTGACAACCTGGTATCAAACGCGATTAAATATACCAACAAGGGTGAAATCGAAATCAAAGTGACGGATGAAGACGGACACGTGTCAGTGCACGTTATAGATACAGGTATTGGTATCTCTTCAGAACATCTCGACAGGCTTTTTGACCGCTTTTACAGAACCGACAAAGCGCGATCAAGAGATAAGGGCGGCACCGGACTTGGCCTTGCCGTGGTAAAAAGTATTTTAAGCGCTCATGACTCCGACGTGATGGTAAAAAGCAAGCCGGGAGAAGGCTCAGACTTTTCATTCAGGCTGCAAAAAGGTTAAACCATTTTCTTGTATACAAACGATGCCACCAACCCTCCGAGAAGCGGAGCCAATATGTAGATGGGTAGGTAGTAGTAGGAGAAGCCGTTGTTTAGAAAGTCAGCCAAAACAAAAGCGGAAGTAAATGCAGGATTTAATCCGGTGCCCGATATAGGTTCTGCAATGATATAAGATCCATAGAATGTGAGGCCAATCATCAGTCCAAAAATGGGGTTGCGACGCTTTTCACCAGGATAGACCATAAAGAGGAAGATCAGAACAAACAAAAACGAAAAGAGAAATTCCACTACAATAAATTCATACGTCCCTGTTGAAGGAGACGGGCTTGCTACATGGGTAATACCGGATAGTTGCCAGACAAGGAAAGCCCCAAAAACTGCACCGGTCAATTGGGCAGCAAGATGAAGCAGGAGCTGATCCAGAGATATCTTTCCCGATACCCAGGCAGCAAGGCTGATCGCCGGGTTAAAGTGCGAGCCTGATATATCTGAGAAAAGATAGATAAGAGCCGCCAGTATCAGACCGGCAGCCACTGGGTTTCCCGATAAACCAACCGCTAACGTTAAAAAAAGAGTTCCGAATAGTTCGGCACTGAATTTGAGCATATGAGAAAATCATTCAAATGATAACCTCTCGAATCTACTTGGAGTAGCACCTATAATGCAAGTTAAGTTACAACCCGGGCTATATTAGTTTGTTAACAGCTGTCAAAAATAATTTGATATTGATAGTTAAATTAAATTTAATCAACAAGTAAAAGCATGTGTAATAACTTTCGAAAAAGAGAAGTGTTAAACGGAGTTTTCTTGAATCAGTAGAGGTTTTTACCGATTTTCAAGAGATTTCGGCCTGAAAATGCCGGTTTATCTGTACTAAATTCTTCACGAATGCTTCATAAAAAAACAGTTTCTTTTACAATTGTAACCATCAGAAGTGACTAAATTTATAGAATGACAAATATGCGCATTGGAGTTGTATTAATGAATTTGGGTGGGCCAACCCATGAGGATAATGTAAAAATCTTTCTCAAGAATCTGTTTAGTGACGAAGATATTATCAAACTGGGTGGCGGGATAACACAAAAAACATTCGCAAATGTCATTTCAAAATTGAGAGCGCCAAGTGTAGCGAAAGACTACAAAGAGATTAACGGCTGCCCCAAAGGATGCACCGGAAGTAAACACTGCTTTAACCGGAAGAATAAAGTTGTTTCAGAGTGCTGCTCACCTATTAATGGGCTCACCGAAACCCAGCGAAGAAGCCTGGGTAATTATTTTAAGCAGATCCTGCCCGATCATGAAGTTAAGGTATATACCTGCATGCGATATTGGCTGCCTTTTGCCGATCAGATCATGGACGATTTGGTAGAAGACGGTATTACGCACACGGTTTTAATGCCGCTCTATCCTCAATTCTCCTGGACCACTACGGGAAGCAGTTTCCGGGATTGGGAAGAGGTGGTTAAGAAGAAATTTCCTGAAGGGAATAAACCATGGACTGAGTTTCATGTAAAGAATTACCATCTGAATGAGTCGTATTTACGTTCTGTAAATAACAGGATCGACGAGGCCCTCTCTGATATGGACGAAGAGACCCGGCGAAAAACCCATCTCATTTTCAGTGCACACGGTACACCGTTACTGGAAGTGAGAAGCGGCGATCCCTACACAACAGAAATCAAAGAGACCATGGAAGCAGTTATGGCCCGGCGTGAGGAGAATAATTCTTACTGGCTCAGTTTTCAATCCCGTGTGGGTCCGCAGAAATGGACACAGCCAAATACAGAAGATCTTGTGAGGCGCCACCTTGAATATGGGATTAAAAACTTTTTGATGGTACCGATCGCTTTTGTGACCGATCACATCGAAACCCTCTATGAATTGGGTGTAGAACTTGTTGAGGATATGGAAGAAGAGGGATTTGAGTTTGAAAATTACCGGGTAATGACGGGATTAAATGATCACCCGGATTATATAAGAGCACTTGCAGAGGAGGCCTTGAACTGTTTAAAGCATGAAGTGCCCGGCGAAGAAGTGAAATGGGATAATATAGAAACCAGAAAAGCAGTTACTGCATAGGGATGGTTCATCCAACAATCCAGGATTTTACAGTAATCGGTGTCAATCATTGGGACGCCCCTGTAGAGATACGTGAAAAATTCAGCCTCTGCTCAAAGGGCAAGGTGATGATGCTCGAAGGTGCCCGCCGCGAAGGCATTAAAAGTATATTTGTGGTGTCTACCTGCAACCGAACCGAGGTATTTGCGCAGGGAGCAACCACCCGCGAATTAATACGGCTGCTCACCAGCTATTCAAATGGAAATCTCGACGAGTTTCATAAATACGGTTTTGAACACGAAGCCGATCGTGCGGTTCAGCATCTTTTCAAAGTGGCTACAGGACTAGACTCTCAGATACTTGGCGACCTGCAGATCGTAAAGCAGGTTAAGGAGGGATATGAATATTCAGCATCCGAAGGGATGATTTCAGGCGAGTTTCACCGCTTGATGCAGCACGTATTCAGAGCTCATAAAAGATCAAGAAGCGAAACATCTCTGGGTCAGGGTGCCGCAACAGTGGCCTATGCGGCTGTTCAGTTCGCAATGCGAACCTTCGATAACCTGACAAGCAAAAATATACTGCTGGTGGGAACCGGTAAAATTGGCAAGGTAACCTGCAAAAACCTCGTTAACCTCGGGGCAAGCAAATTGACGCTCATTAACCGGACACGTGACAAAGCCGAGTTTGTGGCCGGTAAATTTAATCTCCAGGTGGCCGACATGGAACATCTGCCTGAGCAGATTGCTGATGCCGACCTGGTAATTGTGGCTACCGGGGCAACCGAACCCGTTATCAGGCCGGAGCACATGCAGCCTTCTATGGAAAATCCGAAGTTCAAGGTAATGCTCGATCTCTCCGTGCCCAGAAATATTGATCCAAATGTGGCTACGCTCGACTTTGTGGACGTTGCCAATATGGATATGCTGGGAGATGTGACCGACGAAGCCTACAAAAAGAGAGAGAAAGAGATCCCGGCTGTTAAAAACATTATTAATGAAGAGCTTTCCGGGTACGTGATGTGGCTAAACGAGCAGCGGGTGGTACCTACCATCAAAGCTCTTACCCGAAAATTTGAGACGATTCGGGATGATGAACTTAAATTCTTTAAGAATAAAATCTCAACAGGTGACTACGATAAAGTTGAAAACCTGACCCGGCGTATTGTGAATAAAATTGCGGCCTACAGTATCGAACATCTGCGTGATCACCATAACTCTGACGAAGTAGCTGAGATGGTTTCTGAAATGTTTAAGCTGGAAGCCAAGAACGGGCATGAGTAGAAAGATTCGCATCGGCACGCGCGACAGCGAACTTGCAACCTGGCAGGCAAAAAAGGTTGAATACGAGCTTACAGAAGCAGGGCAGGAGACGGAGATTGTTTTTATAAAATCAGAAGGAGACCTGGATCTTACCACCCCGCTTACCGAGATGGGAGGGAAAGGCGTTTTTACAAAAGCCCTTGATGATGCCCTTCTGGAGAAGAAAATTGACCTGGCCGTCCACTCCTACAAAGATCTTCCAACGGAAAACCCGCTTCCGCTTATCGTTTCGGCTGTACTTGAACGCGAAGATCCGCGCGACTCTCTTGTAGCGCCCAAAGGGACCGATTTCTTGAGTGATGAATCCGTGAAAGCGATAATCGCCACCAGCAGCAACAGGCGCAAAGCACAATGGCTTCATCGCTATCCAAACCACGAAATTACAAACATCCGCGGCAATGTGAATACCCGCCTGCGCAAAGTGAATGAAAATGGCTGGGATGGTGCCATATTCGCAGCGGCCGGACTGAAACGGATAGGCCTGGATCACAATATTGCAAAATATCTCGACTGGATGGTTCCTGCTCCGGCCCAGGGAGCCATGGCTGTGATGGTGCGCGAGGAGGATGAGAATCTTATTGAGATTACCGCAGGCCTGAATCACAATGATACAGATCTCTGTACAGGGCTTGAGCGTGAACTTCTAAATGAAATGGAGGCCGGCTGCAGCGCCCCTGTAGGAGCCTTTGCCTGGATTGAGGGTGATGAGGTGATTCTGCACGCTGTAGCCCTGAAAGTGGATGGTTCCCTGCAGTATGATATTGAAATGAAAGCAGCAAAAGCTGATGCAAAAGGCCTTGGCCGCAAAGCAGCCCGTAAACTGCTGGAGCAGGGAGCGGGTAAGCTGGTTGAGGAGATGAAGAAAACATAGTCCCCCTTCCCCCGTAGGGATCCCTATGGGAGAAGGGGGCAGAGTCACGCCCATGGCGTGACGAGGGGGATGTAAGGTAAGGGTTCGAAGCCCGAATTAAACCGGAATTTGATCAACGCTCCGTATACATCCCCCCAGTGCATTCGCTTAACGCTCATGCACATCCCCCCTTCTAAGGGGGATATAGCATCCCCTCCGCCGGCTGGCGGAGGGACCTGAAAAACAGAAGCAAATGACCAAAACCCACAACATACTTGTTACCCGCGAACTGAGCGATGAACAGCTCAGTCTCGCAGAGAGTATAGGCCTGAATGTGGTAGTTGAACCGGCAATCAGAATTGAATTCCGAAACGACTGGCTTGCTTTTGAATCGATTTTGAAAGAGACTGAAAAACCGGTTTTTGCATTTACCAGCCGGAATGGGGTGGCCGGGTTTCAGCGTTTTAGAAAAGCCGGCGTTAAGATAAATGATGACGCACCTGTTTATGGCGTGGGCGGCAAAACATCGGAAGCCCTGAATGAGATTGGATTCTCTGATGTGAAGTCTCCGGTACAGCAGGATGGCGTTGGGCTGGCACATCTTATTATCAACGACTTTCTTCAAACGCGAGACTTCAATGATGCGACCGTTCTGCACTTTTGTGGTGACCGTCGCCGGAACGAGCTTCGGCACTACCTTACAGATTCGGATATCCCTATCAAAGATGTAGTAGTCTATAGAACTGAATTGAACGAGATGAATCTGCCGGGCGGTAAATTTGATGCGGTACTCTTTTACAGCCCCAGCGCCGTGCAGGCATATAGAAACAGCGGCGGGTTCAGCAAGAAGGAGGATCTCCCGGAGCTCTTTGCTATTGGAAATACCACTGCAGAAGAGCTGAGCATCGAATCGGGTCAGCACGTCCACGTCTCCCCCGAACCGGATACGGAGGTGTTATTGAGGTTTGTGGTCAGGATTTTAGATGAACAGAAACCGGCTATGGAGTGTCCCTCCGTCAGCCGACGGAGGGCAATGGGGGATGAGAAGAATCTCCCCAATCGAAAAGCTAAGGCATCGGAATTGCAGGGCATTGACCAAGACAGATTCCTATACTACAACAAATCTCTCAAACAACTCGCCCAACAGCTTCGTAACAATTCCACTAAATCAGAAATCCGCCTGTGGACAGAACTTCTAAGCTCAACAAAGACTGGGTATACATTTCTCCGGCAAAGACCTGTGTTGAATTATATAGCTGATTTTTTGTGTAAAGAGCTTAAGTTGATCATTGAGCTGGATGGATATTCGCATGAGTTTGAGCAGCAGTGGAAAAAAGATAAAGAACGTCAAAAAGAGCTTGAAGAAGCAGGTTTTAAAGTACTCAGATTTACCGATGAAGATGTGATGAAAGATTTACGAAATGTAGAAAGTGAAATCATGTACTGGATTGAAAAATTAGGAAAGAAAAGTCCCCCTTAGAAGGGGGGATGTACTGTCTCTCCGCCAGCTGGCGGAGGGGATGTGCAATAGCGCTAAGCGAATGCACTGGGGGGATGTCTGCGGAGCGTTGATCTATATCTATGTTATTTCATAAGCTTGTAGCCTTACCCTCATCCCCCTGCCACGCCTGAGGCGTGGCTTTCCCCCTTCTAAGGGGGACTTCAAATACCAAACCAAAAAAATATTCACCATTATAACTCAACACCATGCAACACAACTTCCCTGATTTAAAAAACGACCTATTCCTTCGCGCACTTAGAGGAGAGGAGGTGGAGCGCCCGCCGGTGTGGATGATGCGTCAGGCCGGACGCTACCTGCCGCAGTATATGGTGCTTCGAAAGAAGTACACTTTTTTTGAAAGGGTGGAAACTCCCGAGCTGGCATGTGAGATCACCATACAGCCCATTGATGAGCTGGAACCGGATGCGGCCATCATCTTTTCGGATATTCTGACGGTTCCGCAGGCGCTCAACATCGATGTGCAGATGATTCCCGGAAAGGGTCCTGTAATGGGAAATCCGATCAAAACCGTAGATGACGCTTTTGCCATCCTGGCTGAAGATGTGCCTGAGAAATTGAGTCACGTGATGGACGCGATCACGCTTACGCGCAAAGAGCTGAACGGGCGCGTGCCGCTCATCGGTTTTGCCGGCGCGCCGTGGACGCTATTCTGCTACATGGTTCAGGGTGAGGGGTCTAAAAATTTTGATAAAGCCAAAGCGTTTCTGTTTCAGAATCCTGACGCATCCCGCCATGTTATGAAAGAGCTCACAAAGGCCACGATCGACTATCTGCAGGCGCAGGTGGAAGCCGGTGCACAGGCGGTGCAGATATTTGATTCCTGGTCGGGTCTGCTCAGTCCCGACGATTTTAATGAATGGGCAATGCCTTATTTGATGGAGATCACGCAGGCGATCAAGGGTGTGCCGGTTATACTGTTTGCGAAAGGTTCGTGGTATGCCCTTGAGCGGTTAAGCTTCAAAAGCGGTGCTGCAGCCCTGGGCCTCGACTGGACCACGTCACCCGAATTTGCCCGCGAAAAAACTCGGAACTCCATAACGCTTCAGGGTAATTTTGATCCAACGCATCTTCTTGCACCCATACCCGAAATCAAAAAACAGACCAAACGAATGATCGACCGCTTCGGCGTTCAGCGCTACATCGCCAATCTGGGCCACGGCATTTTGCCACATGTGCCGGTTGATCATGCGCGCGCGTTTGTGGATAGTGTTAAGGAGTATGAGCGCTGATTGAGGGGATTGCGCGGATGAATTGTCCCCCTTCGAAGGGGGGAGAGGCTCTTAAGAGCCGAGGGGGATGAAGGTAAAGGCAGGAGTCTTGGAATAAGCCCGATTTAGCTCAACGCCCCGCAAACATCCCCCAGTGCAATCGCTAAACGCTCTTGCACATACCCCCTTCTAAGGGGGACTCTTTAAATCCCAAATTAATAAGGTCACAAATGTCCTCAATCAAACAATCCTTTACCACCTACATTGAAACTCTGCAGGATGAAATCTGCACGGCACTGGAAGAGGTGGATGGTAAGGCTGCATTTCGCGAAGATAACTGGGAGCGCGATGGCGGGGGTGGCGGGCGCACCCGGGTAATTGAGAAAGGGGGTGTGATTGAGAAGGGTGGCGTCAATATCTCAACCGTGCATGGTGAGCTGCCTGATCCCATCAAGAAGCATTTTAACGTAGACCAAGGCTGGTTTTGGGCAGGAGGGATTTCACTTGTGATACACCCCGGCAGCCCGATGGTACCTACTGTTCATGCCAACTTCAGGTATTTTGAGCTGTATGAAGATGAGGAGATGCAGCAGCGTACAGATGGCTGGTTTGGCGGCGGTGCAGACCTTACACCTTATTATCTGTGGGACGAGGATGCCGTGCACTTTCATAAGATTTTTAAGGATGTGTGCGACAGTCATGGCCCGGATCTCTATCCGAAGTTCAAAAAGCAGTGTGATGACTATTTCTTTAACAGCCATCGTGGTGAAGCACGTGGCGTTGGCGGACTCTTTTTCGATTATCTGAGAGCGGATGAAAACAGAACCCTTGAAGATTGGCACACATTTACGACCGATGCGGGCAAGGTGTTTCTGGACGCCTATCTTCCCATTGTGAGAAACCGAATTCCTGAGCCCTTCAACCCCGCCCAGAAATACTGGCAGGAAATTCGCCGCGGCCGATACGTAGAGTTCAACCTGATCCACGACCGCGGGACACTCTTCGGCCTCAAAACCAACGGCCGCATTGAATCGATCCTGATGAGCCTGCCCCCGCACGTTCGCTGGGATTACGATTTCAATCCGGAGCCCGGCACCAAAGAGGAAGAGCTGCTTGAGGTGCTTAAAAACCCGAGAGAGTGGGTTTAGAGAAGAAATGTCCCCCTTTGAAGGGGGAAAGAACCGACAACGGAGGTTCAGGGGGATGTGGGTAGGGGATTGAATCTATGATATAACCCGGAAGCAGATCAACGCTCCGTATACATCCCCCCAAGTCAACCACTGAACGTGTTTGACTATCCCCCCTTCGAAGGGGGACAGTACATCCCCTCTCGAGAGGGGACCGGTTTGAGATAAATCACGAAGTGAGCTTATCGAAAAGCAGGGGTGTGTCTGGTAAATTCCGGTAGCCTTAAAATGACCTTGAAGCAGATCAACGCTCCGTAAACATCCCCCCAGTGCAATCGCTTAGCGCTCTTGCACATCCCCCCTTCGAAGGGGGACTATCAGCTCTTAATTCTGCTGCGTACCATAAAATCGCTCTCTCACAATTTTGCCGTCTTCCCAATCCTGGGTGGCAACTTGCTCAAGCTTCATTCGGTTTCCGCCTTTAAAGGTGATGTCCATCCAGCTTTCTACAGATGTTTGGCCGGTCTCTTCGTTAGCGGCGATGCCCACCACTTCCATACCGTTGAATGATTCAACACTGGCAAAGAACTCATTCTCGCGGTCTCTGTTGGCGTCTTTTCCTTCAACAGCGGTTCCGTCTTCAAGAATCATGGTTACATCATCAGCATAATATTTTTCAAATGCATCCAGTGCGGTTCCATTTTGTACGTGATTATAAACGTCGGTTATTTTTTCTTTAACACTCATTGTAATTCTATTTATTGTTTAATGTGAAACTATTTACAGTTAAACAACAGCGTGAATTGTGAAATCGTTTACGAAAAGACTGAATTATTCAGATTTTCTGTTTAAAAATTTGTTCACTCTTTTCAAATGCTCCTCACTCTCCCAAAACCGGCTGAAGGGCTCCAGCTCGTCCGTGATATTTTTGGGAGTGCCTCTCTTTAAATGCTCAATAAAGTGCCTGTCGTTCAAAATTAATCTCTTTTTGAGCAGTGAAAGCTGAATGTCGTACTCGTCATCAGCGAACCGGTCCTGAATCAATCCGCTTTGAAGTGCTTTATCTGAATCAATTACCGTCTGTGACGCCAGCCAGTAATTGGCCAGCTCTTTTCCAACGGTTTGGCTGAGGCGCGTCAACCCTCCCCAGCCCGGCGGCAGGTAGAATTTCCCCTGCGTGAAGCCGAATTTGGCGGATGATGTGGCAACCCTGAAGTCGAGAGAGAGCATAATTTCCCATCCGCCGCCGTATGCGTGTCCATTAACGGAGGCAAGCGTCCAGCAGGGTAGTTTTTCAATGCGTTGTAAGATAGTGAGCATCCGGTTCGACATCACCCTGGCCCCCTCTGCATCTTTTATCTGATGAAACTCTCTGAGATCACCGCCAGAGATAAAACTTTTTCCGCTTCCGGTTAAAATAAACAGCCGAAGCTCTGTGTCGCTCTCCAGTTTATCCAAAAGAGCTTCCAGCTTATCCATCACCTCAAAATTGATAGCGTTCATTGCGCCGGGGCGATCAATGCGGGCAGTGGCAGTATATTTCTCGAACTCGACAGTAACAGCCATTACTCCTCATTCGGGTTATTGCCGGAATCGTGTATCGGATGGCCAACAGAATTGACAAGCCAGTCGAGGTACTCCTTATTCCCCTCCTGTTCAGCAAGGTTCAGGCTGATCACGCAGGGTACGTCGTAAGAGTGCAGTTCCTTAACACGCCGGGTAATTCGCCCAACATTACTATAGGTGGTTTTCACAATTAATATGCACTCTTTATCGTTTTGAATCTCACCTTCCCAGGGATAGATTGACTCCATACCGTCGATGATATTAACACAGGCTGCCAATTTCTCTTTAACCAATTCAGAACCAATTGCGCGGGCTTCCTCACGGTTTTTCGTAGTAACGTAAATTAAGCGAAGGTTTCTAAACATGAAGGCTCAGATATTAGATTGTTATTGAGTCTTAAAACTACAAAAAAGGGATCAATCACTCACAAAGTTCATTTCGATAAAATGAAATCTGTTGAGTTGAAACAGGAGGGGAAATATCGTATTTTATTAGGCTCTGATTCAAATCATAGTTTAGAATCTGATGTTGAGCGAGAGTGGCGGAATTGGTAGACGCGCTAGATTTAGGATCTAGTACTTTAACCGGTGTGGGGGTTCGAGTCCCCCCTCTCGTACTTCCAGTCTTTACATATATCATTAATTAATAAAATATAGAACAAGTGGACATTTCTGTTCAGGAACTTACTACCGTAGATAAAGAGATAACCTTAAAGGCTAACAGAGAGGATCTCTCCGAAAAATTTGACAAAGCCTTTAAAAAATATCAAAAGCAGATCCAGATGCCCGGCTTTCGGCCCGGTAATGTGCCGATCGGCCTGGTAAAGAAACGATTTGGCAACGACATTGAGCTCGAAGAGATCAATTCTTATGTTCAGGAAATTTATGAGAATAAAATCGTGCCCGAGTACGAACCGGTGGGTGAAACCCAAATGGTGGACATGAAATGGGAAAACGATGAGCTTGAAGTAAAATTCAAAGTGGGCGCCAAGCCCCAGTTTGAGCTTACCGATCTGGAAAAGGTCACCATCGAGAAGATGGTTCACGACGTGACCGACGAAGAGGTAGAAGAGGAGATTGAACGCTCACTCGAGCGCGAAGGGAGCTGGAAAGAGGTTGACGGTGAAATCACTGAAGAGAGCATGGTGGTGGTTGATGCGATTACGCTTGATGCCGAAGGAAACCCTGTTGAAGGCGAGACGGATGAAGATCAAAAACTTGACATGCGACAGGAAGGAGCAAAAGATTTTCGAGAGAACCTGGTGGGTAAAAAAGCCGGCGACGTAGTGAAAATGGAGCTTGGCGAAGGAGATGAAGCCGACCGATTCGAAATTCACGTGAAGAAAGTGCAGGAAATGGCGAAAGCTGAGCTGACCGATGAATTTGCCAAAGAGCAGTCGGGTGGTCAGGCAAGTAATGTGGATGAGTTCAAAAGCTTTATCAAAAGCAAAATGCAGGATTATTACGATCAGTCAGCCAATGACATGTTCCGCCAGAATGCCATTGATGCGCTCACAGAGGCGCACGACTTCGAAGTACCTGAAGTGATGAAAGAGCAGATTCTCGACTCGTATGTTGAGTACGCCAAACAGCAGTCAGGTGGTCAGCTTCCCCCCGATTTCAGTTTTGATGACTACAAAGATAAGATGAGAGACCAGGCAGCCAGAGAAGGCAAGTGGGTGTTTATCAGCGAAAAACTGCAGGAGAAATTTGATGATATCGAAATTAAGCCTGAAGATATCGATGAGTTTATTGGAGTGGAAGCGGCCAGGTATGGCGCAACCGTTGAGCAGCTGAAAAGCTATTATGCACAAAATCCATCACAGCTCGACAACCTTCGAAAAAGCATTCGCGAAAATAAAGTTTTTGATAAATTGAATGAGGTTGTTACAATCAATGAACTCTCTAAGGAAGAATTTCGTAAAAAGAGAGAGAAACAGGAAGAAAAAGAAGAAGTTAAATAAGCTATTAAGTAAGATCCCATGATAACACGACAACCCATTTTTGAAATACCGGATATGAACGAAATACAACAGATTCAAAATAGCCTGATCCCTATGGTAGTTGAGACTACCAATCGTGGAGAACGGGCTTACGATATCTACTCCAGGCTGCTTAAAGACCGTATTGTTATTTTAGGAACACCGGTTAACGATGCAGTAGCCAGCACCATAGTGGCGCAGCTGCTCTTTCTCGAGTCTCAGGATCCGGAAAAAGATATTAATCTCTACATAAACAGCCCAGGTGGTGTAGTCTCTTCCGGTTTGGCGATTTATGATACCATGCAGTATGTTAAGTGCGACATTGCCACCACATGTGTGGGTATGGCAGCATCAATGGGTGCTGTTTTACTTACAGCAGGTGCAAAAGGCAAGCGAAATGCATTGCCGCATGCGCGGGTGATGATTCATCAGCCGCTTGGTGGTGTTCAGGGACAGGCAAGCGATATCGAAATTGAGGCTCAGGAGATTTTGAGGCTCAAAAAAGAGTTGAGCAAAATTTTAGCCGACCACTCAGGGCAATCTCTTGATCAGATCATGAAAGATTCTGACCGAAACAAGTGGATGACGGCCGACGAAGCCAAGGATTATGGTCTGATTGACCGTGTAATGCGTCGCACAGAAGAAACAAAATAAGCTGAGATACAGACAAAACCGGTATTACCATGAGTAAAATGAAAGATAACGAACTTGTGTACTGCTCATTTTGCGGGCGTTCAAGTAAGGAAGTGAATTCAATGGTTGCCGGACCTGATGTATACATCTGTAATCATTGCGTGGAAGATGCGTCCAGTATTATTCAAAGTGACCTGGCTTCTCTGTCGCGCCGGCGCGACAAGCAGTATAAGCCAATGCTCAAACCTCTCGAAATAAAAACGAAACTGGATGAGTATGTAATTGGCCAGGATGATGCGAAGAAAGCTCTCGCTGTGGCCGTTTATAATCACTACAAGAGAATATCGTCAGGTTCAGAAATGAATATCGACGATACCAAGATTGAGAAGAGCAATATCTGTTTACTGGGCCCTACCGGTTCAGGTAAAACACTTCTGGCTCGCACACTCGCGAAAGTAATTGATGTGCCCATCACCATAGCAGATGCAACCGTGCTTACTGAAGCAGGGTATGTGGGTGAGGATGTGGAGAGTATTTTAAGCAACCTTCTGCAGGCCGCCGACTATGATGTAGAACGTGCCCGCAGAGGTATCGTCTATATTGATGAAATTGACAAGGTTTCACGAAAAAGTGATAACCCATCTATTACCCGTGATGTTTCGGGTGAGGGAGTACAACAGGCGCTGCTTAAGATCCTGGAAGGCACAACAGCCAATATCCCGCCCAAAGGCGGGCGAAAGCACCCTGAGCAAAGCTTTATTCAGCTCGATACCAGCGATATTCTGTTTGTTTGCGGGGGTGCATTCAGCGGACTAGAGGAGATTATTTCCAAAAGGCTCTCAGTAAGTTCAATGGGTTTTCACTCCAGCGATCAGGTGAAATTTGATAAGTCTGATCCCAAAATCTTCACAAAGGTTGAGCCCGAAGATCTGCAGAAATTTGGACTCATTCCCGAACTTATTGGACGTTTGCCCATTATTTGCGGCCTGGAAGAGCTTTCGGATGATGCAATGATAGAAATTCTTCTTAAGCCAAAAAATGCTATCACAAAACAGTACAAAAAGCTGTTTCAGATGGAAGATGTGGAGCTCGTATTTGAAGACGACGCGCTGCAGGCTGTGGTTGAGCGTGCCAGAGACAGAAAAACGGGAGCACGTGGCCTCCGCTCCATTCTTGAAGATGCCATGCTCGATATCATGTTTACCATTCCTTCAATGAAAAACGTGAAACGATGCATCATCACACGTGATACTGTTGAGAAGAAAGCACCGCCCGTTTACGAAAAAAGAAAAGCTTCTGCATAACAATATAGAAGGGTTTTGCTCTGTTATTTAACATGCATACTTTTTAGCATATTGGTGCATTCCTTAATAAAAGAGTTTTCGATCAGCCTATGCAACGATTGCTTCCTTCCAACCGGATCAAGATTATACTGGTAACCCTTCTTGTGCTGCTTGCCGGAGCTTCATTTGTTTACAACCAGTTTCTTCTGAACCGTATTATGGAGCAGGAGAGGGCAAGTATTGAGCTATGGGCAAAAGCATTTGAGTTCAACAACCTGCCTATTCACGAAAAGAAGAGCAGGGATCTCTTTATGATTGCGTCTGAACTTCAGGCTTATCCGGAGATACCCGACAGCCTCTCCCGAAAAATCCTGACGGTAGAAGCTGCTGAATCACAGGTCGATTTTGTGTTTAGCAATATCATTCAGCCCGATCTGTTCCAGATACCGGTAATTCTCGTGGATGAATCCGGTTTTGTTGTGATTGGACGTAACCTGGAGGAGGATGATTTAGCATCTGATTTCACCCGGGATGAATTTGTGGACAAATATCACGCCTATAATGAACCGATTTCGCTCTATTTCGGTGAGGGGCCGGACCTAAGGCAGCAGTACGCCTACTACGGAGAAAGCCCCACACTGCAATTGCTGAGGTATTTTCCATATGTGCAGTTTGGAATACTCGGTTTGCTTCTCGCTATAGGGTATACCACATACAGAAGTATTACCCGATCGGAACAGTCGAATTTATGGGTGGGTATGGCCAAGGAGGCGGCCCATCAGCTGGGTACGCCGCTATCGAGTATGTATGGCTGGCTGCAGCTTCTTAAAGATAAAAATGAGGAGGATGAAGAGGCCCTCTCTATCGTTTATGAAGTGGAAAACGACGTAACGCGCTTGAAGGGTATTGCTGAACGTTTTAATAAAATTGGATCCAAGCCTGAGCTGCGAAAGCATAGCCTGGAGCCGATTATTGATGATGTAATCGCTTATATGGAGAAACGGCTGCCACAATTTGGCAAGCATATTGAAGTGCGTAAATCCATCAAAACAAATGCCAAGATAGAATTGAATCCCGAGCTGTTCCAGTGGGCAATTGAGAATCTTATAAAAAATTCAATGGATGCTGTGCGGGATACCAAGAGCAACGCATTTGTCTCTATATCTGTATCTCAGGATACCAACCAGGTGTTGATAGATGTGGAGGATTCCGGTTCAGGTATTGATCGAAAATCGTTGAATGAAATTTTTAAACCCGGGTTCAGTACCAAAAAGAGAGGGTGGGGATTGGGTTTAAGCCTGACAAAACGAATTATTGAGGATTACCATAATGGTAAGATTTTTGTTCTGAGTTCAGAGCTTAATAAAGGCACGACCATAAGAGTGTGTTTGCCCGCTTAATCGTGTGTATAGCCCCTGTTGGAAGCATACTCCATGAGCTGGGCCTTAAGCAGGTTTCTGCCCCTGTGTAATCGGGACCGGATAGTTCCTATTGGCACGTCGAGCATGTTGGCAATCTCTTCGTATGTAAAATCTTCCACGTCGCAAAGCAATACAACGGTTCTGAAATCTTCAGGAATTTTTTCAAGGGCTCTGGAGAGATCATCATCAATCAGTTCGCGAAACATTTTGTCTTCCAGGTCGGAAGTTTCTGTTCGGTCTGCGCGAATAGTTTCGTAGAATGAGGCTACCTCATCATAATCAACTTCGTGTGGTTTCTTCGACTTTTTTCGATAGTTGTTTATATAAGAGTTTTTCAGGATGCGAAATAACCACGCTTTGGCATTGGTGCCCTTCTCGTAACTGCTGAAAAACCGGTAGGCTTTAACAATTGTATCCTGCACCAGATCTTCCGCGTCATTGGGATCTGAAGTAAGCCGCAAGCCAAAATTATATAGCGCATCCAGGTGAGGAATAATCTCCTCATTGAAGTCTTGCTGTTTCCGAATTTCCTGTCTGGTTAGTTCTGCCATCCCTTTATCTCAGAACGATCTTGGTACTTTTTAATTATTAGTTATAGTCGATATCCCAATTACTTAATGTAATCTAAATTTCGCTGGTAACGTTCAAATGGATTTAATCTAATATCATTTAACATTACAGTCCAATTGAAAGAATTGATCGCTCTTGTAAATTAAACTTAACTTAATAGATGAACGCATTGTTTAAATCCTGAGAACTACGATCAAATCATAGATAGCGTGAGTCCAGGCTGCCATACCAAACCCCCTTATAACATAAATAAGATTTAACGCTAAGCCAAACAAAAACCTGAATAAGAATGATCCTAATGCCCAGCTATCACCGAATTCTCCAATGTAGTGCACACCGCTGAAGAGCAGGGCCGCAATGATTACAGATACGCCGTAGGCATAATAATTTTTATGAAATAATTTTTTAAATAGCAGTACCAGAAGGCCTACAAGAATGACCCTGAAAAAGAGCTCTTCATAGAGCCCGGCGCCAAGCGAAAGGGCAATAAGCTGCAATTTAGTTAACCCTTCCAATCCCCCGCCTGTAAAGAAATTAAGTATGGGACTTAAAAAATTTCCGATGGCCAGGCTGATTACAATTGCGTAGAAAAAACATTCCAGGAGCATGTAGCCGAAATAACGTTTTTTAATCGATTTGAGGCTGGATCGTTTTTTATAAACGATGTAAGCTCCTATCAAGGCTGCAATAAAGAGAGTGGCCGATATGGTGTTGAGCCCAAGCAGGGTAAAGATGTTTTTAAACCAGACATCAACGGAAATGCGAACAAGGTAGTTGGTGTCCGGTTGAGAGATGATGATAAGCAGCTCGTAGAGCAGCAGCAGGGGAACACAAATGAGATAGCTGTAGAGTATTCCACCCGTCTCGTTTGCGTAAGAGCGTACCGATGTTGCCACAACTAATTATCGAGATAGATAGACACTGTAGCTTGATCTATGGAGCTGAAGCCGAGCATTTCGTAAGCTTTTTGAGATAATTTTAAACCGTCGCCGGAATGTCGATCATTAATTCTTACGAAAACGGCCTTGCCATTTTTCGGATTCTCAATAAAGATAACGTTACCCAGGGCCATATTTGAATGTGCCGCTGTAAGTTCATTTGGGTTGTAAAGCTCACCGCTTGTTGTTGAAGAAGCGATATCGCTCTCACTGTATCGAAAAACGGGTACATTGCCAAGATCTTCAAGCCCTGCGCCTTTACGATAGGGGTTCTCGAAAGACCGGTCGGGCGGCAGCAGCACTGTGATGCGTTGGCCGGCCGATACATTATCAAGATTAATCCCGGGATTGAGGCTGATGAGCTCTCTTTCACTCATTTGAAATTTATTCAGCAGGCTCCTGCTGTTTTCGCCGGACTGCACCCGGTATTGTACAAATTTACCCTGGGGGGTCGAACCCTCAGCATCTTCTGCAATGGATGGTGCAGATGATCTTGTTTCGTGAACAGTAAGCTGTTGACCAACCCTCAGCATGTCGCTGTCTAAACCGTTCAGTTCCATCAACTCACCCACGGTCATTCCGTGCTCCCTTGCAATCCTGGACAGGGTGTCTCCGCTTCGCACGGTGTAGTAAGTACTGCCTGTTGGCGCTTCGGAAACCCTGACGATGGAAACCCTCTCTTCCTCCGGCTCGGCCGGTGGAAGAGTTTCGGCCTGTTCACCTTCTTCAGGTATAAAAATGGTAAGCTCTCTGCCTGTTTCCAGCGTGTTATCCCGAAGGTTGTTCCACTGCTGAATCTCTGCGATTGTTACCTGATATTTTCTCGAAATCGCAAAGAGTGTTTCCCCCGGTTCTACTTTGTGTGAAATTTGATTTTGTGCTCGGGGTGGGGCAATACGCAGTCTTTGACCGGTTGAGAGATTATCCGTATCAAGATCGTTCCAGCGGCGAAGATCACCAACGGTGATATTATATTCTCTGGAAATGCTGAACAGCGTTTCGCCGGATTGAACGGTGTGATATTCTGAAGTTTGCTGAGCAGTAAGAATTTCTGCGGGCAATAGCGAAAGAAATCCGATGGATATTATAGCGCCAAAAAACCAGGATAATTTACTCTTCATGATTGGGGTCGATGGTTAACAATTCGAGGGCATCTTTTAATTCAGTCTCGGTTCGCGTGTTCTTTTGGGCGATTGAGAGCTCAATACCTTTTTCATAGAGATATTTTGCTTTTTCAGGAAGTCCAATCTGCTCATAGAGCTTACCCAGATGGTAGTAAACGCCCAGGTATTCAGGATCTTGTTCTAAAACTGATTCAAATAAAATCCGTGATTTGGATACCTCATTTTGTTTAAGTAGTTCCAATGCCAGGGCAAATTTGGAAAAAGAATCGTTGGGATTCTTCTTAAGAAAGAGGGCCAGGCGCTTAATATTTGAGATTTTGTCTGTCATATGGCTATTGAACCTTAAATCTTTCCCGGATCTCATCCATTGAATCTCCGCCAAACTTTTCGAGCAGGCAGTTGGCAAGAACCGGGGCAATTACGCTCTCTGCAACCACAACAGCGCGAGGCAAGGCGCAAACATCGGATCGTTCATAGCGGGTGTCCTGCTCTTCTTTACTTTCAATATCGGCTGTTTTCAAGGGTTTAAGCATGGTAGGTATCGGTTTCATCACTCCTCGCAAGATAACGGGCATTCCTGTTGTCATGCCACCCTCAATCCCGCCTGCCCGGTTGGTTCTTCTTTTAAATTCGCCATTGTGGTAGATCTCATCATGTACATTATGGCCAATATTTTTTCCGGCTTCAAAACCCAGCCCGATTTCAACTCCCTTCATGGCCTGCGTGCTTAAAATTGCCTGAGCCAAAAGCCCGTCTATTTTTCTATCCCAATGAACATAACTACCGAGTCCGGGCGGAAGCCCTGTCACAATAATTTCATAAATACCGCCAAGTGAGGTACCCTCCTTTCTGCGAATTTTAATCAGTTCGCGCATCTTGTCACTTAATGTACTATTAAGGCAGCGAACATCCGATTGGTCGGAATTTTTAAATATCGACTCTGCCCCCTCTTCAAGAAGGGGGGCTGTAATCGTTCTCACCTCATCCCAGGAAGAGTACCCGACAGATCCGAGCTGCACCACATGGCCGCCAATCTGAATGCCAAGCTCCTGTAAAAAACGTCGGGCAATGGAGCAGCAGGCTACTCTCATGGCTGTTTCCCGTGCGCTTGAGCGCTCAATTACGGGCCGGATATCGTCAAACTTGTATTTTTGCTGTCCAACAAGGTCGGCATGGCCGGGCCTTGGAAGCGTAATTCGCTCTACATCGCCGCGATCTCCGTCTTTGGCCATGACCTTTGGCCAGTTGCTCTTGTCTTTCTCAAATGCACGGTTCACCATGCTGAGCGTAATTGGCGCTCCTGTGGTTTTGCTGAAACGAACGCCCGACTCAATTGTGGCGTGGTCTTTTTCAAATGCCATCCTTCCGCCACGGCCATAGCCTTGCTGCCGTCTAACCAGGTGTTCTTCTATAAACTGTTCTGTAAGATGAAGTCCTGCAGGAGTGCCTTCAACAATTCCGGTGAGACCCGGCCCGTGCGATTCGCCAGCTGTAAAATATCGAAACATGAAATGAGATTATGCGTAACTGTGATTAATAAAGCATTAAGATAAGAGATATAATAACGATCTGCTTTTTTTGTTAACCGATACAGAATTATAGTGATACAAAATTTTGTTGACAACGCTTGTCTAAACAAATGTTATCTTGTGGTGGTCACATTTTGGGCAAAAGTTTCGTAACATTATGCCAAAATTGTCTGCACGTTTAGAGAAAATTGGCAGATAAAGATTTCAATATATTAAATGCACTCTCTCAACGAATTAGGAAAATACAGTTCGTTACTCTATCAGGCGCTGCGGTCATCAACGGAGTTTAGCACCTACCGGAAAAATCTATTCCAGGAGTTGGTCAAGGTAGGGTACGATTCGGTGCCGATTATTGTATTAACCGGGGTGTTTACCGGTTCTGTAATGACGCTGCAATCTGCATACCAGCTCCAGTCTGCGTTTATTCCTCTTTCCACTATCGGGGCTATTGTATCCGAATCGATCCTTATTGAGCTTGCCGCTGTAATATCGAGCCTGGTGCTGGCAGGCAAGGTGGGGGCAAGGGTAGCCACTGAGCTTGGAACAATGCGGGTAAGTGAACAGATAGATGCCCTGGAATCAATGGGATTCAATTCAGTCTCTTTTCTGGTTGTTCCAAGGGTATTGGCCGGTATTCTCATGTTCCCCGTTTTATATATTGTGGCCAGTATTTTTGGTATAGGCGGCGGGATAGCTGCAGGATTCTTTTCAGGTACGGTTCCACCTGCCGATTTTCTGCAGGGTGCACGCATGTATTTTTATCCCTGGAACGTAGTTTTCGGCTTCGTGAAAATGTTCGTCTTTGGATTCATTATCACGTCCGTCTCCTGTTATAAAGGGTATTATGCAAAGGGCGGCGCCGAAGGCGTGGGGAAAAGCACAACCGATGCAACGGTATTAAGCTGTATCTTTGTACTACTTGCAGACTTCATTTTAGCAGCACTCTTACTATGATCGAAATTCAAAATCTTTCAAAAAGCTTTGGCGACCTCCTGGTTTGGGAGAATGTGTCCTTTCGTATTGAAAACAACGAAACAGTTGCTATTATTGGAAAGTCGGGCTGCGGTAAATCGGTTTTGATTAAACATATCAATGCACTTCTTTACCCGGATTCAGGTAAGGTTTTAATTGACGGAAGCGATATTCATGCGCTCGATTACGTAGAACAACGTAAAAAGAGGCAGCTCTTTGGAGTTTTGTTCCAGGGTTCTGCACTTTTCGACTCAATCAATACGTTTGAAAACGTAGCATTTCCGCTTCGGTACTTTACAAAGCAGAGCGAAGAGGAGATTCGTGAAAATGTAATGCAATCACTCAGGTACGTTAACCTGGAAGAGTCTGCCTCCAAGCAGACCTCTGAACTCTCAGGAGGAATGAGAAAGCGTGTAGGGCTTGCAAGGGCAATCGTGTTGCAGCCAAAATATATTATGTACGATGAGCCCACTTCAGGACTTGACCCTCAAACGGCAGAAGAGATTAATGAATTGATCAATCAAATGGCGGATGCGCTCGATATAACTTCGATCGTTGTAACTCACGACATGCATAGCGTTTTGAAGGTTGCCGACAAGGTGGCTTTTCTTGACAGGCAAACGTTGAGCTGGTTTGGTTCTGTTGACGATATGAAACATTCAGATCATAAAGAGCTGTTGGATTTTGTAACAGCAAGCGAATATCAAATAAAAGGATAGGTAAACCGGATGCTGAAAATGAGTAACGAAGTTAAAGTTGGAATTACAGTGCTGCTTGCATTTTTAGTGGCGATAGTGGGCTTTCGTTTCATGAGAGATGTGCCCATTTTTCGCCAAACGCTTGAGATCTCCACAACCTTTGACCGGGGTGACGGTATCAGCCAGGGCAGTACCGTGAACGTGAAGGGCGTTAAGGTAGGTTCGGTACGGACGGTTCGATTAACGCCGGAGAATCGCGTACGGGTTACCATGAGGCTCGACGGCACTACTCAAATTCCAAAGGGTTCCGTAGCTCAGCTCACCTCCCTTGGTATCGTAGAGGGGAAATCTGTTGTGATTCAGCTTGGCGATTCAGATGAGATGGTGGAGTTTGGCGATGAGATCGAGGGCGTATACGTTGAATCGATAACGGAGGTGCTTGGCAGCCGGGGTGATGAGATTGCCGGCGATGTGTCGGAATCACTCTCAGAGCTCAATATCTTTTTGCGTCAGCTTAACGCTACCTTCGACGACGATGCACGCACCTCGCTCGATGAAACTCTTATGAATGCGTCGAAAGCAACTCAACAAATAGCCTCTATTCTCGAAGACAAGCAGGACGATATAGACCGTGCAATCAGTTCAGGAACCCGTATGCTCAGCCAGCTCGATACCCTTGCAACCGATAACCGTGCACGGGTAGACAGCATTATGACATCGCTGGAAAAAAATATTAATGAACTCGAAGGCCTTCGTCTTGAAATGGAATCAGCTACATCCAATCTTAATGTGATACTTGAAAAAATTAACAACGGCGACGGAACGTTGGGTAAACTGGTGAATGACCCCTCTATGTATGATAATCTGGATGAGCTTGCCATTGAGATAAAAAATCTTGTAAAGGGAATTAATGAAAATCCGGGACGTTATCTCCGTCATATGAGTATTATTGACATTTTCTAAAATGGAATGTCTTTATCTGCGTTGTACTCTAAACAGATTGCTCTTCGCAGGATGTTATTGTATATTTTCAGGCTCAAAATTTTTTTTTATTTATCAATTTTTAATGAAGGTTTAGAGGTTTTCTCATGGGTGTAATGGAAAAAATGAGGAACAGTACCGCTTCCATATTGTGGATACTGATTTTTTCGTTTGGAGTTTTATGGGTTTTGGCTGATGTGGACTTTTTTAGCGGCATCACGCAGGGACCAACCAGCTTAGGTGTGGTAAATGGAGACGAGATTTCGCTGGATGAGTACAACCAGCGGGTCAGTTTTTATACCGAACAGTTTACTGAACAAACCGGCTCGTCTATGACGCCGGAAATGCGCGCACTGTATGAAAATCAGGCGTGGGAAGATTTGGTTTCTGCCCGCCTGATCCAGCAAAAGATGAATGATCTTGGCATTTCGGTTACCGACAGTGAACTGATGGATATGGTGACCGGCGAGAATCCTGATCCGTTTATCAGGCAGCAGTTTCAGCGCGAAGACGGAACCATCGACAGGGTGGCGCTCAGGGCAGCGATTGAAGCTCCCGAAAACAGCGAAGTATGGATTATGGTCGAACAGCAGCTTCGAGAAAACCGTCGCCAGCAAAAGATGAACAACTTCATCTCTTCAGGCTTGCGGGTAAGCTCGCTCGATATTAAGCATGAATTTATTCGCAACAACTCTTTTGCTGATTTGCGATATGTCAGGTTTCCCTACAGTGAAGTTTCTGATGATGAAATCTCAGTTTCTGAAGAGGAGATGAGAGAATTTTACAGAAATAACCCTGATCGTTTCCAGCGAAGTGAATCCTACAGGTTCCGGTATGTGAGTTGGGATAAAACCCCAACCCGTAGAGATACGCTGAATACTGTTCAGGAGATCGAAGACCTTCGGGGAGCTTTTGCCAACGCAACTAATGATTCAGTTTTTGTGCGCAGATACCAATCTTCAACGCCTTTTAGAGGCGGGTATGTAAATGTCGATGACATTCGCGATGAGTTCAGGCCGGTAATCGATCTTGAGGTCGGTGAAGTATCAGAAGTAATTATGATAGACGGCAATCCTCATACATTCAAAAAAATTGATCAGCGCAACAATGAGATCAAATTTGCCGTGCTCTCATATAAAGTAGAAGCAGATCCGATTGCAACGATCGACAGGCTCGCTGAAGAAGCAGATGAGTTTAGGTTCTATGCACGATCTGATGGATTTGAAGAAGAAGCAGAGCGGAGCGATCTCCAAATCAGGGAAGCTTCTGCAACGAAAGACAATCCTTTTATACCCGGATTGGGCCAAAGCCAGATTTTATTGAATCGCCTTGAGGCTCTGAGAACAAACAGGATTTCCGAACCTATCGAACTTGACGATCAGTTTGTTGTCGTTCAAATGATTGAGCGAATACCGGAAGGTGTCAGGCCGTTCAGCGAAGTCAGATCTCAGGCTGAAACTGCCGTTCGAAATATAAAAAGAAAGGAGCTGGTTTATAACAGGGTTCAGGAGATGTTGAACGGTATCTCTGATTTAAACGAATTGGCCGCTTCAGCTGATAAAGAGATCAGGAATGCCGATGGAGTTCGAATGAGCGGATCTTCTCTGCCGGGAGCAGGCCGGGAACTTGAGGTTATAGGTGCGGCATTCAGCTTGAACGAAAATGAAATGTCCGGTGCCATCAAAGGGGAGAATGCAGTATTCGTTATCCTGGTTGATGAGCTCGATATGGCAGATGCGTCACAAATGAGTGCTTCTCAGCGAAGTGAGATCAGAAACAACCTGGAACAGCAGAAATTCATGGCATTTAACCAGGTATTTGTTGAGCGGCTGAAAGAAGGTGCCCGAATTACCGACAACAGGAACAGAATTCTTCAATAGAAGATATTTCCAGTAAAAAAGTGTTGAAAAAGGGTAAGAGATGATCTCTTGCCCTTTTTTTTTGAAATAACAGGTATACTACAACATGAGCTTCCATCAGGATAAAATATGGATGCAGCGGGCACTTAGCCTGGCAGCTAATGGATTGGGATACGTTTCCCCAAATCCCATGGTAGGATGCGTCATTGTATCGGAAGAGGGGAATATTATTGGAGAAGGCTATCATGAGAGGTATGGGCACGCTCATGCAGAGGTTAATGCAGTGAAGGCTGTAAAAGACCGGGAACTGCTAAAAAATGCGGTGGTCTATGTAACACTTGAACCGTGTTCTCATCAGGGAAAAACACCGCCTTGTGCTGATATGCTTGCACGCCTTCCTATTGCCAGGGTTGTTATTGCCATGAAAGATCCTTTCCCGCAAGTAAACGGAAAAGGTATTGCCAAACTCAAAGAGAAAGGCATTGCCGTCGAGGTCGGAGTTTTGAAAAAAGAAGCTGCCGAACTGAATGAAAAGTGGCTTCAGGCTATTGAACTGTCCAGGCCCTTTATTACTCTGAAGGTAGCTCAAACTGCCGATGGGTACATAGCTGCCCCCAATGGAGATTCAAAATGGATATCATGCACTGATTCGCGAAAACTGGTGCACCGCTGGAGAAGCGAAGATGATGCGGTTATGGTGGGCCGAAATACTGCACTCTACGACAATCCCTCTCTCACGGTTCGGCTGGTAGAGGGACGCCAGCCCAAAAGAGTTGTTTTGGACGGGCCTTTTGAGCTGCCAAGACATCTAAACCTGTTTTCGGATCAGTTTGAAGAGAAAACAACGATCATTACCTATAACCGTAAGAAAGCCTTAGAAGACTCGGATCCAATGCTGAAACTGCTGCAGAGCAACTATTTTCGGGGTGATGTGTTGATTACGGAACAGACCAATGGACATATTCGCCTGAAGGATGCCGTGCGGCAGCTTTACGGTAAGGGTATTCACTCACTCCTGGTTGAGGGCGGACAGCAGCTCTCTACTGCCCTGCTGAAGGCGGGGCTGGTTGATCGCTTGCAGCTTTTCATTGCCCCGAAAATATTGGGAGGCGGCACAAAATCTTTATTAAATATGGGAGTAAATAGAATGGAAGATATTGTTCCATTTAAAAACTACAGTTGGAATCAAGTGGGCACCGATATGCTCTTAACCGCAAATTTATAAGAAAATGTTTACAGGAATTGTATCACACACAGGAAAAGTATCAGATGTTCAAAAAATGCATGGCGGCAAGCGGCTTACCATTGAGTGCGAGTTTGCCGCAGACACTCATATTGACGAGAGTATAGCGGTAAATGGGGTTTGCCTTACCGTGGTCTCTTTTGACCAGCACTCTTTTTCTGTACAAAGCGTAGATGAAACGCTCAGAAAAACTTCACTTGGAACCCTTGAAGCGGGTAGTGTGGTGAACCTTGAGCGATCTCTTACGCTCAATAAAGCTATCGAAGGGCATATTGTTCAGGGCCACGTGGATACAACAGGAATTATCAAGAAAATTCAGCAAAAAGGGGCTGACCTGATGCTCACGATTCAGTTTTCAGAAGAGTTCAGAGATTATGTAGTGGGAAGAGGAAGTATCGCCATCGACGGTATCAGCCTCACCGTTGCAAGGAATGAGGGTAATGAATTTATGGTAGCTATTATTCCCTACACGTGGGATTATACCAACCTGATTACCAAAAAAGAGGGAGATCCCGTGAACCTTGAGTTCGATATCTTTGGGAAATATATTATTCAGTATCTGAAAAACAGGGAAAAAGAGAGCGGATTAGGTTAAAACCTGACTTCCGCGCTGGGACACCATTTCTTATTTTTTTGATGTGAAAAGAATCTTGATCGGAATCATATAAAGTCTATTAGTGCAGATACTTTCCACTTTGATTTTTAAATCGTAGGATAGATTGATGAATTTAATTGACTATGTACTTTTGTCTTGATCCGCCGGTAGTCGGACAGGTGCAAAAGTACCATGCCATAGGCATCCCAATGGGGAAAAATCAAGGCTGTGAATTCCCAAGCAGTTCACTGCAGCTATGCAGAACGAATCCAAGGTCACGCCTTGTTGATTTCCGGCTCATAGGCGGAAGTGTACCCCGCGTGACTTAGGATTCGTAATGCACTGCTCCGCCTTGTGAACCGGGAATTCAAGGCCGGACAGGCTTGGTTCATTATTGGGTTGCCTTATTATTAGAGATTCTCAAAACTATGTTTACAAATCATTTTCTCAGCTATCCTGAATAAATCTTTCTACTAAGCACTTGGGACACCCAAATATTTATACATGCATTCAGAACCCATTAAATAACAAAATCGGGAATTTTCTAAGTAATAAAATGCGGATGTCAGGATAAACCATACTGTGTAAGAGCCCGTCCCGGAAACTTTGGAGAAGGGTTCAGGGGAAGGCAGGCTTAAGGCTTTGAGTCTTAACTGTAGTTAATTCATCGATTAAACCCCCTTCACTATGTGTGAAGAAAGAAGTAGACCTTTCCACTGCTTTAAAAGCCTCGTGGGGAACGTCCTGAGGGGCTCGAGCTTCTCTCCAGGTTGTTCAGGCCGGGTAACTTCTGGAACAGGTTGGAAATCTGAGAACTGGAAAGTGAAAGTCTGAAGAAGTAGTACTGAAAATCACCAAATGGGTTGAACTGGAAGGAGAGGTTCCAGCAAATCATATCACGCTGAAGGCTGAACTGTGCCGGAGTAAGCTCCTTTTCAATAAAGTCGTAGCCCAGCCGGGTGCTAACGCTCCATTTTGGGGTAAGGTTAAATTGAATATTACTCGCATTTAAAACGGCAGATTGCTGTGCATCCTGTCCGAATCTGTAGTTCCAGCGATAGCTGAAATCGAGCCCTATTCGCCAGGGTGAATCAGCCCGCTGTACCGGCTGCGAATTGAAACGGGTATCCACGGGCCCGAAAAAACCCTGATCCAGCGGATCATATGGGCGGTATGGAGGTGTTGTAATTCTGGGCCCTCTGCTGCCGCCCTGGAAACTGGTTGATAGGCTGAGGCTGTAGGATAATGGCTGCAGGTATTTGTTGCTGTCTTCCCAGATAAACGTATCAATCTCACGTCCGTTATCATCGCGGCTATAGAATGAATAGGAGGCATTTGCCTGCATCCTCACGCCCTCAACCACCCGTGAAGAGAGAGAGACACTGAGCCGGCCGAAATTGAGGCTGTCTGCTGCAAAGTTATAGCTTGAATTGGCTGAGAGGTTGTCAATAAGGCGTAGGTTGGTAGATTGTACCTCACCGGTCGAGTCGCGCCGCACGCGTTTTGTCTCGAAGATATTGGTTACTCCAAACGACATTGTGCGCTGCTCTCCGGCCGAAGGCCCCCCAAAAATGGCGCCCTGAAAAATAGAGTACTGTTGCGTATTGCCGGTTGTTGTATCGGTCTCAACTTCCCGGAAATAGCCCCACCGTTCATCGGAGAAATCAGGACTGTAGCTGAAGCTGATGTTCGGCCTTACGGTATGACGGAACCCCTCGAAATTGCCAATTCGCATCTGTGATATCCCGTAAAATGTAGTTGTGAAACTTAGCCCGGTTGAAAAATCCCGTGCCGAAGCAAAGCCCCGCTCCTGCCGGGTTACCACACGGTTCTCCTCCTCAATCAGCTCCCTTCGAATAGTGGAAGGATACCAATACTCGTTGTAATTAATGTTGGCACTCACGTTTAAAAACTGGCTCGGTATAATCTGTCCGGCGCTGATGGTTGCCCGCTGAATGAATCCGTACTGGACGTGGCGGTCATCACCGGTAGCTTCACGGTACTGAGATGGATTAAAGAGGGCCTGCAGCCAATTTACATCAGCAGTATCTGCATCTATCGGGTTAAAGTCGAATTGAGACCGGAAATTGTTGTTATACCTTACAGAAATTCTCTCGTACCATCGCTCATCGCGTAATCCCGGGCTATCTGATTTAAAAGGAGAGAACTGTCGTAATGAGAAAGACATTTCCGGTCCGGTTAACCGCGTTCTGTTGGTGGTAAACTGTTGATTCAGGTTAGAGGTTAAGCTCAGGTTATAGGCGCCTTCCGGATGGTTGTATCGATAAGATATTCGTGAAGTACTGCTTGTTTGAGCACGTTCATCCGGATCAAAAGAATTTCGCCTGAAATAGTTCGCCGTATTCAGGTTAATATTGGCGGTAAGATTGGCAAATGGAGAAAGCTGTTGATCGTGCGAAATAGAAACACGCTTGCTTGTTATTTCCTGAAAATTGATGTCGGTAGGTTCCAGGCCCCTTTCGTAGGAGTAACCCATGGTTATCGAGCCGTTAAAACTGCCGGTTTTGCGATACTGAAATCTCGATTCGTTAAAGAATGTGCCGGATGTAAAGAGGTCAAATGAGGTTTGCCCGGTTATATAATCATTGAAATATTGAAACCAGCCCAGATTCTGTAGACCAATCCCTCTGGTTGATGTGTTCTGGAAAACATACGTGGGTTCAAGCAGTCCCGACCGCCGGGTTTCTATTCCGGCAGGAACATAACCAAAAGGAAAAATGAGAGGGTATGGAATATCCAGGATAAAAAGGCGCGCATTGGTAAAGAAAATCTCCTCCTCATCAACCACTTTCATACGCTGTGCCTTAATGTAATAGTACATGTGATCGGGAGGGCAGGTTGAATAGATTCCATCCTCAATAAATACTTCATCTCTGGACACATTTTTAACCTTGGTCCCAATCAGATATCCGTCGTCTACCTGCATTTCTGCAGATTCAAATTTCCCCTTTTCTGTTTCATAATTGAAGAGAATTCGGGTACTGCGCAGGTCTTTATCCCTCTGGCGAAGTACCGGGTAGGAGAGTGTGTCGGCCGGGGTAAGTGTTCTTGCCTGAATTTGATTTTTGTTCAAATCGAGTTCAATTGTACCCGCACTCAACTCACCGCTGGTGTGTTTTACATTCCCCGAGCCATAGAGCTGTACAAACCGCTGATCCCTGAAATCAAACGTAATGGAGTCGCGGGCCTGAAAATTGACTGCATCCGGAGTTGCCTGCCTGCCGGCTTCGCGCGTTTGAGGCACCTGTGAAGTAGCTCCTGCTTCGGCTTCAGGTGGAACTTGTACCGGAGGCAGAGTGTCGGGCCTGGCTGACTGAAACTGCTGAGGTTGAGGCAGGGTATCCGGCCTGGCTACATCAGTCTGCTGTGGTATTGTATCGGGACGAGCTATTTGAAGCGTATCGGCCGCAGCCTGCGCATTCAGTGAACCGGCCCCAAACAAAAACAAGAGTATGACAGAACTTACAAGCCTGATAAGGGTATTTGTTGAGAGGTTGATTTGCATGCATGAAACTTAATCAGCGTAACTCCTCAAAGGCGAGACTGGCTGCTCCGAGAAGCGCTGCTTCATTTCCTAGTGATTCATAGACTATTTCGAAATCTTCACGGAACGGTGGCATTAAATATTTAGAGGCGGTTTCATATGCCGGTTCAAAAATCCATTTCCCGGCCTTGGCAACTCCTCCGCTTACCACAATCTTTCGGATGTCGAGAATATGGACGTAATTTACGATTGCATATCCAAGTTTTTCACCGGCTTGCCGCAAAATATCAGCGGCAAGGCTGTTGCCCTTTTCAGCAGCATTATGAAGATCTACAGGTTCCAGGCTTTCGAAATTCTTATGAAATTTTTCATAAAGTGGGTTATCGCTATGTTGACGAATCGTATCTGCGGCGAACCTGCTTAGAAACCGCTGGCCCAAATATGCCTCAATACCACCACGTGTATTACTGTTAGACAACGGTCCATGGTAGTTAATAATTACATGCCCCAATTCACCCGCCATTCCGGAAGTTCCACGGTAGATTTTGTTCTTGTAAATGATGCCGCCACCAACGCCGGTGCCGAGAGTAATCATGATGAAGCTTTCCATTTTTTCTCCTACACCATAACGTGCAGATCCGAGAGCGGCAAGGTTGGCATCATTTTCTATTACACATTTTAAGCCTGTACGCTTTTCAATCTCTTTCGACACATTTTCAACTTTCCATCCGGGCAGGTTGGGTGGATTTTTTACAGTTTGCCGGTCTAAACTCACCATTCCGGGCAACCCCATTCCAATACCAATAGGTGTAGCGTTTTGCTCTTCGATCAGCTCTTTTACAGCAAGTGCAATTCGGTCGAACACGTGCTCTTTCCCTAAATCTGCATGAGTTGGAATAGAAATACTGTGTACAAATCCCTTCTTTTTATCTACAAGTGCGGCTTTAATGTTTGTACCGCCTAAGTCAATACCTATTGATACCATTTGCGAAGCTGTTAATTAATAGAAGATCGAAAATAGTGAAAAATAAGCAAAGCGTAACCGGAAAGGGTCTATTTCGGAGATTTAATTCTATAGACTGTCTCGCCCGGTTTTCGCATGCCATACTCTTCCCTGGCAATTTTCTCAAGCAGGTCGGGATTACTCTCCAGTTCATCAATTTTTTGCTCAAGTTCGGACGTGCGTTCCTTGTACTCCTCCGTTCGCTCAATCAGATCGGATTTTCGGGATTCAAGCTGGAACTTGGTTAACAGGCTGTAGGTATCGATAAATATAAACCAAACAGCGATAAAGGCTACCAAAGCCGATATCAGGAAAGATCTTTTCCAGCGCAAAGGGTTCAGATAATCAGTATTCATTATTGTGCGATGATAATTTTTTAGAAATTACTTCAAATATAGCGCATTAACAAAACAGAGATTGAAAATAGGAGTTAATTGTGCTGCAGTTTTATATCTGTTCAGTGCAACTGGAAAGGCAGCTCGTGTAAGGATAGTTGATATTTGAGCAGGTACTCAGAGAGGGGTAAAAAAAATAACCCCTACCGGGTATCAGCCGATAAGGGTTAATCAAGAGAGATTCATAAAATTTTTTTTATCACTCAACACAATTTGAATCGTGAATCGGGTGGGGCTCGAACCCACGACCCGCGGCTTAAAAGGCCGCTGCTCTACCAGCTGAGCTACCGATTCAATTCATATCAAGACTTCAAAGATAAGGCTTTGTAGTATTGAAAATCAAACTGAGCCGGTTCATTTTTTAAAAAATAAGTTTTTACCTCTAGGTAGATTTTTAAAGAGTATGTACAATGTGTTACATTCTGTTTAGATATTATTACATTTATATATATAACTCCAATTTTTCAATTTTAGTTTAAGTTGTTTAAATATTTTCAATATGTCTTCTATTTTTACAAAAATTATCAAAGGGGATATTCCCAGTTATAAAGTAGCCGAGTCTGAATCGCATATTGCATTTCTCGATATCAACCCGATTGCTGAAGGGCATACGCTGGTTGTGCCTAAAAAAGAGATCGATTATGTTTTTGACCTGCCGGATGACCTGTTCTCAGAAACCATGAGTTTTGCAAAAAAAGTTGCCGGAGCGATCGACCGGGCTTTGAAGCCGATCAGAACCGGGGTTGTGGTTGATGGGCGAGAAGTGCCTCATGCTCACATTCACCTGATACCGATCTATAAGAATACCCAAGAGGTTGCCCTCAGAAATAAGGTGAAAGTAAGCGAGTCCAGAATGGAAGAGATCTCTGCAGCTATCGCTAAAGAGGTTGATTTATGAAGATTATGATTTTAAACGGGCCCAACCTCAACATGTTGGGTGAACGCGATTCAAATACATATGGCTCGGATACACTGGCCGATATCGAAAAGCTGGTAAGAGACGCTTTTCAGCAGATCGATTTCATCTTTATCCAGAGCAACCATGAGGGGGATCTCGTGGATGCAATTCATTCTGCCCGCAACGGTGCGGTGAACGCCATTGTAGCCAATTGGGGCGGATACACGCACACATCCGTAGCCATTCACGATGCCCTGGAACTTTTAAAAATTCCGAAAGTGGAAGTACATCTCTCTAATATTCACGCCAGGGAGGAGTTTCGCGAAAGGTCAATAACCGGGAAGGCGATGGATGGAATTATTACCGGTTTTGGCAAAAACAGCTATCTTTTGGGAGTAGAGGCAGCGCTGAAATTAGCGGCCAATAAGTAACTTTCTCCCATGCTTAACCTGCAAATATTTCCCTGTAAAAGCGTGAACGATTGGTCGAACATTTATCCCGGAGTGTCAGCTCTGCAGGATTTCTCATTGTCAAATTAGCCCATTGAAAAAGCTACAGGAACTCTTTTCCGATACGCTCATATACGGCATTAGCAGTGTGCTGGCACGGTTTATCAACTACCTGCTGGTGCCGCTTCATACCGGTGTGTTCAACACGGCTCAGTACGGCGTGATTGGTCTTGTATACGCGGCCATCGCATTCTTAAACGTGCTGTTTACCTTTGGCATGGAGTCGGCCTATCTGCGCTATGCAGAGAACCGGAATGACGCACCGCATGTTTTTAAAACCCTGCAGGCCGGATTGCTGCTGTTTGCATCCCTTCTCTGTATTGCCCTCTATGTATCCATGCCGTGGCTGCTGCCGGTATTGAACCTGCAGCCGGAAACATCTGCCATCTTTCTGGTTATGCTTGGTATTCTTTGGTTTGATACGCTCTCAATTGTGCCCATGGCCGAGCTGCGGCTTACCCGCCGGGCCTATCTGTTTGCAGGGCTCAAAACCCTGAACGTGCTGATTAACCTTGCCCTTAATTTCTACCTGATACTGGGTCTGGGCTTCGGAATTGAGGCGGTATTCCTGGCAAACCTGGCAGGTTCGTTTGTGATGACGCTCCTGGTTTGGGTTGCCACGGCCGATCTGCTGAAAGGCTCTTTCAGTAAAAAGTGGATGAGAACGGCATTTGAGTTTGGATGGCCGTTTGTTCCCTCCGGCATCGGTTTTGTGATCAACGAGATGCTCGACCGGTTTCTGCTCAACAATATGGATCCTGCCAACGCAGAAAGGCTGTATGGCCCGGATACAACGCCTGAAGATATTGTTGGGATCTATAACGCCTGCTACAAACTGGCAGTTTTTATGCTTCTTCTCGTTCAGATGTATCGCATGGCCTGGCAGCCGTTTTTTATGCGTCATGCAAAAGATGGAGACTCCCGTGAACTGTTTGGCCAGGCTTTTATCTGGTACAATGCTTTTTCCGCGATTCTTTTTATAGGAGTTGCTCTGTTCAAAGAGCAAATAGTAGCCATAGCAATCCCGGGTACAAACGCTACGCTTATCGACAGCAACTACTGGGGCGGCCTTGAAATTGTACCGTTTCTGCTGCTGGCCTACTGGTTTCACGGATGGTATATCAATTTCTCTTCCGGCGTGTTTATCAAAGAGAAGACACGGGTGTTTTATAAAATCACTCTATTGGGGGCGTTCATTACGATTGTTGCCAACCTGTTGCTGATTCCGGTCTACGGCATGATTGGATCGGCTGTAGCCACGCTGCTTAGCTATGGAGCTATGGCAACTACACTGGGACTCTTCAGCAAAAGAGTGATGGATGTGCCGTATCGCCTGCCGGAGAGTTTTGGCTTGATGGCGGTAGTTGCCGGGCTAATTTTTGCCGAGCCGTGGCTTACAGAAACCCTGAACGGAGCGGTGGTTCTGGCGAAGGGGTTGATCCTGGTTCTCGGTGTTGTTGTTACCGGGCTTTATCTTAAGGTCTTGTACCGATGATGTGTCCAGCCGGGGTGTATGGTTGGTGTGCGCGGTTGTGGGAGGGTAGACCGTAGAATCGTAGAACTGTTGCGCGCCTTCAGCGCGTTGAGTGCGTTGAGTGCGTTGTTTAAGGTAGTTCTATGAACAAGGAGATGTCTCGACTCCATGCTGAAAAGCACCGCATTGCGCTACCGATGACAGATTTTTATAAATGCTGTTTTTTGGGCTACAATCAAAGCTTTTTGCCTTCACGAACACACCCCTCAATCCCCTCTCGAGAGGGGACTTTTTGACCTGTCACTTTTCAAATAGTGTTGCCCCGCATTTGGGCAAGATTAGGGGCTCGACAAGACAGGACTGCTGTTATTGAGGTAGGCGGCGTATAAATATCCCAACATTGTAACATTCAGAGCAACGCCGGCGCGCAATTAATGCGCCATTATTGAATCGGCGGGCAGGAGGAGCCTCGCTCTACTCCGTGACCGGTTGCCCGCCGCTCTTCCCAAAAAAGTACATTGTCTTTTCGACCGGAGCACCGGCGTTTTTCCGGTGCGTAGTGGAGAAATCTCCACGGTATCGGCAGGAGCGTTTTAAAGCGTAGTTAAAGTTAAATCTAAAAAGAGGAGCTGTGTTCTCTAAGATGAACTCGTGAAACTTCCATTTGATATGTGTATTTTTGCATCAGATTTTGGTTTAGAACTTTTTGCTACTCAAAATTCATTTTCAATATTTCAACCCATGATCAAATCCCTGTACATCAAAGATTTTGCCCTGATCGACGAACTGGACGTTCAGTTTGAGCGTGGCCTCAATATCCTCACGGGACAAACCGGCGCGGGGAAGTCGATTATTATAGGGGCATTAAATATGATTTTGGGTGAGCGTGCCGACACGGAGGTGATTCGCCAGGGCGCCGATAAAGCCATTGCCGAAGCAACCATACTTGTTGGGCAAAACGACTACCTGGCCAGCCTTCTTGAAGATAATGCTGTAGACTACAGCGAAGAGCTTATACTGCGGCGGGAGATCCGCCAGTCGGCCAGCAGGGCATTCATCAACGATACGCCGGTAAATATTTCCGTATTGAAACTGGTGGGCGATCAGCTTGTGGATCTTCACGGGCAGCACGATCACCAAATGTTGCTGAAGGATGAAAATCACCTGGGGGTGATTGATCAGTTTGACTCGGTAAAACCGGTTCTGAAAGAGTATCAGAAAGAGTATTACGCGATGTCGGCTCTGCAGAAAGAGCTCAGGGACCTGAAAAAAAGAGAGCGTGAACTTACCGAGAAGACTGAGCTTTACCAGTTCCAGGTAAAAGAGCTGGATGAAGCCGAACTGGACGCCTTTGAAGAGGCCGAATTGATTGCCGAAATGAATCTTCTCGATAATGCGGAAGATCTCGATATGAAAGCAACGGCAATAGCTGAGATCGGGAATGGGGATGATATCAGCCTGATGGAGATGCTGAACACCATCAAGCTGAACCTTGAGGATATGTCGCGCATTGAGCCGGAATTTCAAACCTACCTCGAGGAGGTCTCCACGGCGAGGATCAGCATACAGGAAGCGATACAGTTTGCCGAACGCTATCGCGACCGGATTGAATTTAACCCAAAACGGCTGGAGAGCCTTCGCCGCCGGCAGTCGGAGCTGAACCGTCTTCAGAAAAAATACCAGCGAACCATCCCCGAGCTGATCAGCTACTACAACGAGGTGAGGACGGAACTCAATATTGCCGAGAACTTTGACCTGGAGATTGAACGAATTGAAAAGAAGATCCGCGAACAGGCCAAAAGGCTAAAAGTGAGCGCGATGAAGCTGCATAATCAACGAATAGTTGTGGGTAATAACTTATCGGCCGACATAGCGAATTCACTCAAAAACCTGGGCATCATGCACGGCCGGTTCCGGGTAGATGTTGCCTGGCAATACTCTCAAAACGGCTGGATTGAAATAGATGGCAAACCGGTGGATTGCATCGAAAGCGGCTGTGATGATGTACGGTTCTACATCTCAACCAACAAAGGTGAAGAGCCCAAGCCTCTTGCGAAAATTGCATCAGGCGGTGAGGTGAGCCGGGTGATGCTGTCGCTTAAATCGATCCTGGCCAAAGAGCACCATCTGCCGGTGATGATTTTTGATGAGATTGATACGGGCATCAGCGGCAATATTTCCGAAAAGGTGGGACGAGAAATGCGCAATCTTTCGGAGCACTGTCAGATTGTGGCCATTACCCATCAGCCGCAAATTGCCAGCCAGGCCCACAAGCACTACCGTGTTGAGAAGATGGAAGAGGGTGAACGCACCATTACCCGAATTACGCCATTAACCGAAGAAGAGCATATCCATGAAGTAGCCAGCCTGATGAGCGGTGAAGAGATTACCGATTCGGCCCTAACCAGCGCCCGTGAATTAATTGAACGCGGCGGGATGAGGAATTAAGGGCGAAGTATCAACCCCTGATTCCCGTGTGAGGATTTTCAAATTAGAAATCCGGCTCACTATTCAAAATCAATCATTTAAGTAATCATCATGTCTAAAAAACACTCCCAAAAGTTCGTTGAACTCGTTAACGATGCCCTTACCCGTATCCCTGAAATCTCAGCAGAGGAGGTGTCAAAAAAACTGGAGATGAATGAGGATTTTGTACTTGTAGATACCCGTGAAAAAGAGGAGTATGAGGCCGGCCACCTTCCGAACGCGATTTATCTGAGCAAGGGAGTGATTGAGAGGGATATTGAAGAGCACGTGCCGGATTTGGAGAAAGAGATTGTTCTCTACTGCGGTGGCGGCTATCGCTCAGCCCTGGCTGCTGATAACCTCAAAAAGATGGGTTACAAAAATGTCAAATCGCAGGCCGGCGGCTGGCGCGAATGGAATGAAAAGGGGTTTGAAATCCGTAAACCCTGAACACTTTTGATGCCGGATTTATTTCAAATGAAATATTTATCGGTTGGGCTAATTAAATTGTAGGCCGGATCCAAAGTTCTGTTTACATTCACTTTTCATAAACGTTTTTGACCTTGATAATTTATATGACCATTCGAAACCTGGCCCGGCTTTTTTGCATTTTCATCTTGTTTTTAACTTTTACAGCCACCGTTAGCGCCCAGGACAGAACCGGAGAGACGGTTCGGATAACCACATTGGATGGAAGTGTTTTAATCGGCACGGTTGAGCTGGAAGATGAACAGCAGATTGTTCTTCTTGTTGAGGGTATCGGCCGCGTTACGGTTGAGAGATCAAATATCAGAAACCTGCAGGTTTTGGATCCCAATCGGATCAGGGATGGAGAGTACTGGTTTGAAAATCCTCAGGGCACCCGATACTTTTTTGCGCCCAATGCTATTGGATTGAGAAAAGGCAGCGGATACTACCAAAACGCCTGGATCTTTTTTAACAACGTGAATTATGGCGTATCAGATAACTTCTCCATTGGTGCGGGTACTATTCCTGTTTTTCTGTTTGGGGTATCGGCACTGCCTATTTGGGTGCTGCCCAAGTTATCCATACCGGTTGCAGCAGGTAATGTACACCTGGCAGCCGGCGCTTTAATAGGTGGAGTGATCGGTGAAGATTCGGGTGGGTTCGGGTTAGCGTACGGTAACGCAACTTTTGGCAACAGAGACAGAAACGTAACCGTCGGGCTTGGATACGGGTATGCGGGTGATGAATGGTCCGACACAGCCCTGTTAAACATCAGCGGGTTGTACCGGGCAGGAAAAAACTTTCAGTGGCTGGCGGAGATCTACTTTTTGCCGGGAATTGACGGGAGCGGATTTGGTATCTTTGGCGCACGATGGGCCCCCGAAAACTTCGCGGTCGATTTTGGCCTGGGGCGCCCACTCCGGGATGCCGGCTTTATCGGATTTCCCTGGCTGGGCGTAACGATACCATTTGGGAATTAAACGCATTCAACATCACAAATTTTAAAGCAGGATGGGTATTCATATGGTTCGGTTATTCATAACATTTTCATTTCTGTTAATCAGCTGCGCATCCAATGCACAACCCACCATTCTGGTGGTCTACCACAGTGAGTCGGGCAATACGGCGGCACTGGCCGAAGCCGTTGCTGATGGAGCCCGCTCGGTGGACGGTGTGGCGGTGATCTTAAAAACGTCTGATGAGGCAACCGAAGCGGATTTGGTGAACGCTGACGCGATTATCGTGGGAAGCCCTGTTTACAATGCCAATGTTACCCCCGAAATCTCACGTTTCATCGCCTCCTGGCCTTTTGAGGGAGAGCCGTTAAAGAACAAGCTCGGCGCGGCTTTTGTGACGGCAGGAGGGATCTCAGCCGGGGAGGAGCTGGTGCAAATGAATATACTTCAGAGCATGCTCATTTTCGGGATGATTGTGGTGGGCGGGCCCGACTGGACTCAGGCTTTTGGAGCATCTGCCATCACGGGTGAAGCTCCATTCAACATCGAAAGCCCGCAAGAGATGGATGAGAAGTTCCTGGAGAGAGGCAGGAACCTGGGCCAACGCGTGGCCGGGATCGCACTGGATTTACAGGATAGATGAGGCGTGTGTCGGCCATTGCTGGCCGGGCCTGTGGTGCAAGAACGCGCGCTTACCAAAACTTCCTGACTTTCGCACTGGGAGACTTAATCTTGGTTTTTTATGAGATAAGAATCTTGATCGGAATCATAAAAATCTATTACTGCAGAAAAGTCAAGACTGTGAATTCCCGAAGCGTTCGTATAGGCTGC
>REDT01000247.1 GCA_007693295.1 Balneolaceae bacterium | reverse complement strand
GTTTCTTACACCAAATCAAGAAGTTCTTCAGGTACATCAAGCTCCATTCTTAATAGAGTTGAAGCGTGCGTCTTTCCCTGGGCATCCAGTTTTAAAGAGACTGTTCCTCCCCCTCCCAGACTTTCATTCAGTATGAAGTTAAGGGCTCCAATATTCTCCATTTCATATCTCTCAACCTCGCCCTTGCAGATATTTTTCATGTACTCTTTTACTCTCTCTTTTGTAAGCTCCTTTTTTAAAAAAGGATAAATATTCGGATGTCGGGCTATAATTCCAACGTTACTTCCATTACCCTTATCTCCGCTGCGGCCGTGAGCAATCTCTATCAGTTTTACTTTTTTCATAGATCTAATTTTTCAGACAAACTTTACACTTAATGAGGGTCAAAGATAGTTAATCGAACCGATAATAGACAGGGAGAAGAATCATCAACTCTTCAGAAAATTAAACAACTTCTCCAATTTGAATCAGTTCTTCATTCAATTGATCAGCAGCTTCTTTAACCTTTTTAATAGCAGATTCACTTACTACCGCCACCAGGCCTATACCTAGGTTGAATGTAGTTTGCATATCCTCTTCCGGAACATTGCCTGTTTTTTGAATAAGATTGAATATTTCAGGGCGATTCCAGCTGCTCCAATTAATTGAAAGGCTTAGTCCCTCGGGTAAAATTCTCTTTGTATTACCTTCAATCCCCCCTCCGGTAACGTGAGAAAACCCATTTACACCATCAATTTCTTTAAGTTTGGTAATAAGATTCAGATAGGATTTATGAACATGGAGTAGCTCCTCACCTATAGTTCCATCAAGTACATCAACACGATCATTAATATCAAACTTACTGAATAGAACATTTCTGGCAAGAGAGTAACCATTGGTGTGAAGCCCGGTGCTTTTAAAGCCAATTAACCTGTCTCCTTTACTTATCCTGTGACCGGTTACAAGGTTTTCACGATCAACAACACCTACAATAGTACCGGCAAGGTCAAACTCACCATCTTTATAAATATCCGGCATCTCCGCTGTTTCACCGCCAATTAAAGCAACACCATTCTCTTTGCACGCTTTTGAAAAACCTTTAATTACATTGTAACCTATACTCTGTTCCAGCTTACCGGTTGAAAAGTAGTCTAAAAAGAAAAGTGGCGTTGCTCCACATACAGCAATATCATTAACACAGTGATTTACCAAATCCTGTCCAACGGTATCATATTTTCCCGCTTTAAATGCTACAATCAATTTTGTACCTACACCATCCACACTGCTCACAAGAACAGGTTCTTTAAATTTTTTAAAATCTGCAGCGAAGAGTGCACCAAATCCCCCAATATTACTCAGTACATTTTCATTATGAGTTTCTTTTACAACATCTTTAATGGAGTTAACCAACTCTTCACCAGCTTTTATATCTACACCGGACTCTTTATAGGTAAATTTTTTTTCTGACACTTTAATGCTTTAAAATTATTGAATAATATCTTTTTCATATTTCAAGTGTGAAATATAAAAAGATTGATACTTACCTTTTTGGTTTATTCCGGGATGTTATCCACAGGTAATAACTAAAAGTATTGGATTTTGAATTTTGTAGTATAGTAGTAGACAGTGTGGAAATGTTTATAAGTTATTTATCCTTACTTATACAATTACTAAAGTTAAATTGTGAAGAACTTTGTTAATAACTAAATAAATAGAAACAGTGATTTAGAGTGTTGAACTTTTAGTAATTAACATTTTGTATAAATCACACCTGTTATATTTAAAAATGTCATCAACATCAAAAGTTATTAGTTTGTACTGTTAAGAACTTCATTTTTTTGTGAATTGATGTGGAGAAGTATTCTGTTTATGAAGTAAATAAACTTCTCCACAAGTTTAAACCACTTTATCCACACTTTAATCCACATATGAGAATTGTTATTCAAAGGGTAAAAAGAGCGTCAGTAACCATAAATAATTCAACTTCAGGCGAGATTGGGCATGGGCTTTTACTGCTTGTGGGTATTCATGAAAGTGATACTGAAAAGGAGGTAAATTGGTGCTGCGAAAAAATTTCCAAACTCAGGGTTTTTGAAGATGAGGAGAATAAGATGAATAGATCTGTCAAAGACGTCTCAGGAAGTCTTTTGGTTGTTTCACAGTTTACCCTATATGGGAATGCCCGAAAAGGAACAAGGCCCAGCTATATTGAAGCTGCCAGGCCTGAGAAAGCTGAGCCATTGTATGATTATATGATAGAAAGGTTTAAAAAAATAACGGAATTGAAAATAGAATCAGGTCAGTTTGGAGCAATGATGGAAGTAGAGCTGATTAACGATGGACCTGTTACTCTCATATTGGAAAAATAATGTCTCTTCTTTTTATTTTTATTGATGGAATAGGCGTTGGTGAAAATGATTCATTGAATCCTTTAGCAGATAAAGAATTAAAAAGTTTCTCTTTTTTTACCGGGAAAAATGGATTCCACAAGGAGTGTGAAGAGGTTATTGGAGATACGATATTATTTAAAACCATCGACGCTAATCTGGGTGTTAAAGGATTACCACAAAGCGGTACCGGTCAGGTAACTCTCTTTTCAGGCATAAATGCTTCAGAGTTGATTGGAAAACATTTTGGTCCCTATCCGTATTCGAGTACCAAACCTCTACTTGTAAAAAACAGTCTGTTTAAAAAGGTAATCGAACTTGGTAAAGAACCTCATTTTTTGAATGCCTATCCAGATATTTTTTTTAAAAATTCAGAAGTAAGAGATCGTTGGACGAGTACAACATTAATGGTTCGTTCAGCCGGAGTAAGGTTAAATAGAATTGAAGATATAAAAGAGGGTAAAGCGATTACAGCTGAAATCATACAGAATGCATGGCGTGATATGCTAGGGCTCGATGTACCGAAGATTAAGCCGGTTGATGCGTCTAAAAGAGCACTGAACGCATTAAGAAAATATGATTTGGTACTCTATGAATACTATTTAACCGATAAGGCCGGCCATGAGAAGAACCGGGAGAAAGCGGATTTCGTATTGAAGAGGCTGGATGAGTTTTTAATGGGTATTATAAAAAAGATTAAACCAACTGATACACTTGTAATAACGAGTGATCATGGTAATCTGGAAGATTTAGCGATTAAAACTCATACACGAAATCCGGTACCCTTATTTGTAAAGGGAAAAGTTGAACCGTTCAAAAAAGTAGAGAGTATTACTGGTGTAACTCCTGCTATTCTGGAGGTTTTGATAGACGATTAGAATATTTAACGTATGTTTCCCTGAGGATCCCTTCGAGAGAGAAATTAATTAATTAATCCCGTCGGCTGACAGGTTGCTTCCGACAATTCATGCTTGACTTAACACTAGTTAAGCCTACTCCTTATCTCAAACTCTAACTCACGAGGCTTTAGGAAACAGCGTTTTTTATTCGGTTAAAGATCTCATCAATCGAACCAACTCCATTAATCTCTTTTACAGCGCCTTTCTCTTTATAGTAATTCAGCACAGGCTCTGTTTCATCGCGATAGACCTTAAGCCGGGTCTTCACCTTTTCAGCAGTATCATCACTTCTTCCCTCACCACGGCTGAGGATCCGTTCCACCAGTTCCTCTTCGGGGACAACAAGAGTTATAAAATAGTCGATGGACTGCCCTTTTTCAGAAAGATAAACGTCGAGCGCTTCTGCCTGATTTACAGTTCTGGGAAAACCGTCCAGTATAACCCCATTTTTATAGTCATTTTTTTCGAGCTCGTCAGTAACCAGATCCACGACCGTTTCGTCGGGCACAAGCCGGCCGTCATCCAAAATAGACTTTACTTTTTTCCCAAGCGGTGTCTCTTTTTTGATGTTCTCTCTGAAAATATTTCCGGTAGATAGCTGTGGTATTCCAAAATGATCAGACAATTTTTTTGCCTGTGTCCCTTTTCCGGCACCGGGTGGGCCAAACAGAATGATATTCATTTTAATAGTAGGTTAGTTTTAAATTTTCAGGACTTCGATCTTATAATCTATCTATAGTTTATTAAGAGAAGTTGAATAAAAATTCCTTCTTAATGAAAAAAGATGATTGAGATGAGTAGAAACAAAAAAAAAGCGATGTATTACTACACCGCTTTTCTTAAAGAATATCTATTTTTTTGTTTTGTCAGGTCTTGCAACCTCTTTTTCGCGAATACGGGCAGCCTTGCCTCGTCTTTCACGAAGATAGAAGAGCTTGGATCGGCGAACCCTTCCTCTTTTCTTCACTTCAATTTTTGCGATGAAAGGTGAATAGAGAGGAAAAATTCTCTCCACGCCCACACTGCCTGACATTTTACGAACGATGAAAGTTTTATTGGCTCCGCTTCCCCGTTCGTTAATTACAATACCTTCATATTGCTGAATTCGCTCTTTTTCCCCTTCACGAACACGATAATGAACGTTTACGGTATCTCCCGCTGTAAATTCAGGAAGGTTGTCATGTACAACGGTTTGTTCTACAAGTTTCATTTTATCCATGGTATTGTCCTCGTTACTGGGATTTAGTTTTTCTTTTTAAAATTTTTGTATAAATCGGGTCTTCTTTGTCGTGTTCGTTCAATTGCTTTATCTGAACGCCACTTTTCTATTTTTTTATGATCGCCAGATAGCAGAACATCCGGAACGCGCAGTCCCTTATACTCTGATGGCCGTGTATAAATGGGAGCTTCCAACAAATCTTCCTGGAAAGAATCGGTTAGGGCACTTTCTGAATCTCCTAAAGCACCCGGTAAAAGCCTCACCAACGCATCTGTCATTACAAGGGCCGGCAGTTCACCACCGGAGAGAACATAATCACCGATTGAAAACTCCCTGGTAATCAGTTCATCACGAACCCTTTGGTCTACGCCTTTGTAATGGCCACATAAAATAATGATGTTTTCTTTAATGGAGAGCTCGTTTGCATAAGACTGAGTAAACAGCTCTCCGTCGGGAGCGGTAAATATGATTTCATCATACTCCCGTTCTTTTTTCAATTTTTCAATACATGAAAAAATGGGTTGTGCCGAAAGCACCATACCGGCCCCACCACCATATGGATAGTCATCAATTTTATTATGCTTGTCCGTCGAATACTTTCTGAGGTCATGAATATAAATATCCACGAGTTGCTTCTCCCTCGCGCGGCCTATAATGCTATGCTGTAGCGGACTTTGCAAAAGTTCCGGTACACCTGAGATGATATCTATTCTAAGCATTTAGAGGTCGGTTAATTGATCGAGGTTTTTGCAATAGACAGTAGCTTTATCATGATCCAAATGATCTATAAACTCATTTACATAAGGAATAAGCAGAGAAACACTGCCAAATTTTATCTCCAGGATTGGGTGAGCGGGATTATGGATTACATCCAGAACTTCCCCCACTTTTTCTCCATCGAAAATAACTGTATACCCGAATAGGTCATCTTTATCCTCTTCAGGTTTAGTTGCCACATCAGTTACTTCTCTATCTGCATAGAGAGCTCTATTCATGGCTGCATCGGCTTCTTCCCTATTGGCGATCGTATCAAATTTTACAAAGAACGTCTGCTGATTCCGTTTTTTTTCAACCCGTATTGATTCAACGCGGGTTGGTATCAGGTCAGATCTCTGATTTTTTATATAAAAAACAGAGACCTGATCAAACAGATCAGCAGTAAAAATATCATTTGGCATAAAGCGGACCAGGCCCTCAAGTCCGCGCGGCCTGCCTATTCGGCCAATTTCAATGAACCGGTTGTTCACAGTTTGTGTCATTCCCGGCTATGGTTTAATCTTATTCAGCTTGTTTAGCTTCCCAGGCACGCTGCACAGTAACACGCTCTTCATCATCAGTTACAAAACCTTGTAAATCTTTGACATCCGTGTTTTTAATATGATCGATTGCCTCGTTTGCATTCATTTCGGTTGAGAGTGTTGAAGCTTCAGTTTTCTTAGGCTCTTCCTTCTCTTCAGCCTTTGGCTCTTCGGCTTTCACCTCTTCTTCCACTTCAGCTTTTACTTCTTCTTTTTCTTCAGGTTCTGCTTTAGCCTTAACTTCGGTTTCCTCAGCCTTTACTTCTTCCTTCTCCTCGGCTTTATCTTCCTCAGCTTTAGGTTCTTCTTTTACTTCAGCTTCAGCTTTTTCTTCCTTAGCTTCAACCTCTTCTTTAACTTCCTCTACTTCTGCCTTAACCTCTTCCTTCTCTTCAGCGACAGCTTCAGGGGCTTCTTCGCTCTTAACTTCTTCGGTAGCGGTTTCTGCTTTGGTTTCATCCGCAGACTCTTCAGCTACTGCTGCAGCTTCTGCAGTTTTCTCAGCTTCAGCCTGAGCCTTTTTCTCTTTCTCTTTTTCGAGAGCTTTTGCAGCGGCAGCGGCTTTCTCCTCAAGCTGCTTTTTGTACTCTTTTTCTTCAGCTTTCAGAATTTCTTGCTGCTTGGCTCTACGGCTGGAGTCGTCGTCACCTTTTTTGGCTTCGCGTGCAGATCTCCACTCTTCAAGTGCGGCTTCAATCTCTTCATCATTTTTGCCCCATCTCATGAGGTGCATTTTATAGAGAATGCCTTCACCCTTTAATATACTTTTAACAGTATCGCTTGGTTGTGCGCCAATTTTTAGCCAATGAATGATTCGTTCTTCATCGTACGTAAGCTCTTTTCTCTCACTAACGTTGTCGAAACGTCCCAATCGTTCAATAATGCGCCCATCACGTGGTGAACGGCTGTCGGCTACCACGATGTGGTAAAAAGGTCTTTTCTTCCTTCCTTTTCGTTGTAAGCGTAATTTAATCAATGATGTACTCCTGTAAGGTTTGTTTAGTGTATAATTTCATTACCGGCCAAAAGGGAGGTTTTTAAGTCCTTCCATGGCGCGGCCAACTTTGTTCATTTTAGACATCGTCTTCATCATCTTCTTCATCTGTTCGAATTGCTTCATCAATTCATTGATCTCCCGAACAGTAGTTCCCGATCCTTTAGCGATTCTGCGTCGACGGCTGCCATTTAACAGATTGGGATCTTCACGCTCTTCCGGGGTCATCGAATTGATAATCGCTTCGATAGGCTTGAAAGAGTCTTCGTCAAAATCCGCATCCTTTAGAGCTTTGTCTGCGCCGGGTATCATACCAACCAGGTCGGTAACGCTACCCATCTTCTTAATCTTCTGAATTTGATCGTAGAAATCGTTCAGATCAAACTTATCAGATTTTATCTTCTTCTGAAGTTTTTGTGCCTGTTCTTCATCAAATTCCTGCTGAGCTTTTTCCACCAGGGAAACCACATCACCCATTCCCAGAATACGCTGTGCAAGACGATCAGGGTAGAATGGCGAGAGAGCATCCAGTTTTTCACCGGTACTCATAAACTTGATCGGTTTTTGAACAACAGATCGAATGGAGAGAGCGGCACCGCCACGGGTATCGCCATCCATTTTTGTAAGAACAACGCCATCAAAGTTAATGGTGTCGTTAAATGCTTTTGCAGTATTCACTGCATCCTGTCCCGTCATGGCATCTACCACGAACAATATTTCGTGAGGATTTACTGCCTTTTTAATCTCTTCGACCTCTTTCATCATCGCCTCATCCACATGGAGCCGGCCGGCCGTATCAATAATAACCGTATCAAGAGCCAGGCTTTTTGCCATGGCGACAGCCTCTTTGGCTACGCGTACGGGATCTTTTTGCTCAATGGAATAGACGGGCACATCAATTTCTGCCGCCAGTGTTTTGAGCTGATTAATGGCTGCCGGACGATAAACGTCGGCTGCGGCAAGAATTGGGTTTCTTTTATTCTCTTTTTTAAGGTAGCGGGCCAATTTACCGGCAAAGGTTGTTTTTCCGGATCCCTGTAAACCGGCAATGAGAATAACGGTTGGCGGGGTATGGGCAACGGCGATATCAGACCGGGTTTCGCCAAGTATTTTTACCATTTCATCGTAAACGATTTTGGTAAACAGCTGCCCGGGGTTAACGCTGGTTAAAACGTCAGACCCCATTACGGTCTCTTTTATATCGTTCGTGAATTGACGTGCTACCTCTAAATTCACGTCGGCATCAAGAAGTGCCCGACGAATTTCCCGTACTGTTTCAGCGATGTTGACATCGGTGATGCGGGATTGACCTTTCAGAGACTGAACGGCTGATTCTATTTTAGAAGACAAATCTTCAAACATTACACAGCGTATACTTAATATTAAAATGATGCAGAGTCTTAAAAGGTACGGACGGCAGGTGGTATAATCAACAGAAGAATAATTAATTTTTCAGGGACCGGGAATAGAGCAATTATCACCTGCGATCAAAAAATAAAGTAGTTGATATAGGCGGGAACAAAGGGTCAGGATTACAATATATATCAGGATCAGTAACATTAGAAAAAATTAATACAAAAACCGGTATCAATGGAAACAGCAAAAGTTACCCTCATTATAACCGTACTGGCTTTTCTGACGGCATGCGGTAGTACGAACCCGCCTACTCAAAAACTTACAGAAACACAGATGGTGATTAACCAGGCGGAACAAATTGGTGCAGGCGATTATGCTCCGCTTGAAATCAGAGAAGCCAGACGCAAGCTGGACGAAGCAAGAAGAGCATACGATAGAAAAGATTACAAAGTGGCGGCGATGCTGGCAGAGAAGGCTCGCGTTGATGCTGAACTTGCCCAGATGAAGACCCTCTCCGGGAAATCACAAAAAGCAGTACATGAGTTACGCGAAGGTATACGCTTGCTCAAGGAAGAGATTCAGCAAAGAGAAAACAGAAATTAAACAGAGATGAAAATGAAAACACAGATACTACTAATAATTGCGATGATAGTAGTTCTATCGGCCTGCGGTGGTCCGCCGGCCAATAACCCCCTTCTTGATACTGCAAGGTCAGAATTTGAAATAGCACAAAAGGATTCGAGTATTGCTGTATTTGCTCCGGTAGCCTTGAAAGAAGCAGAAGAGGAGCTGATGCGAAGTACTTCGCTTTGGGAGGCAAAAGCTGATAAGGTGCTGGTTGAACATCATGCATACCTGGCAAAGCAAAAAACGGCCATTGCAAAAGAGACTGCAAACCTGAATGTGGCTCAAATGCAGATTGAAAGAGCAGAACCTGAGCGACAGCAGGTATTAATCAATATTCGAAGAGCGGATGCCGAAAGAGCAGAGGCGCGTGCAATTGCCGCCCTTGAGGAAGCGCAACGTGAGAGAAGTGAAGCAGAAAGAGCACGACAAAGAGCCGAAGAGCTGACGCAGAGAGTAAACGAACTGGAAGCGGAAAGGACCGAAAGAGGCCTTGTCTTAACACTCGGAGATGTTCTTTTTGATTTCGATCAGGCCGGTTTAAAAACCGGCGCGATGAGAACGGTCGAAAATTTGTCAGATTTTATGAAGGAGTACCCCGAACGTAAGATTATGATCGAGGGATTTACCGACAGTATTGGATCTGACTGGTATAACGAAGAGTTATCACGCAAGAGAGCCGATTCAGTGAGGAAAGCCCTGGTGGATCGGGGAGTTGCAGGCAACCGAATCCAAATTGTGGGATATGGTAAACGGTTTTCCGTCGCAAGCAATCAAACTGAAGCCGGGCGACAGCAAAACCGGAGAGTTGAGGTGATTATTTCGGATGTAAATGGGAATATCCCTGAGAGGCGGATCTAATCTTACAGCCCCCTTTTCTCAATCCATCATCGTGTTATTCTTTTTCAAAGCTGAGATTTATTATCTTCGGAGAAATTAGTTTCGATCACTTAAAGAATGAATAAAATGACAAATACTGGATATGGATTATTAAAGGGGAAAAAAGGAATCATTTTTGGGGCGCTCGACGAGCGCAGTATTGCATGGCGAATTGCCCTTGCCTGTAAAAGGGAGGGCGCCGATTTTGTTCTTTCCAATGCCCCAATAGCACTGCGACTTGGTGCACTGAATGCCCTTTCTGAAGAGACCGGTGCCAAAATCATACCCTGTGATGTGAGCAGCGATGACGAAGTTCAAGATCTCATGAATCAAACCCGGGAAGAGCTGGGCAGTGTTGATTTTATTCTTCACGCAATTGGGATGTCTCCCAATATCAGAAAGAAGAAAGAGTATAACGACCTGAACTATAACTGGTTCTCTCAAACACTGGACATCTCGGCCATTTCACTTCACAGGATATTGAATCATGCTGAGAAGGCAGATATGCTTAATGATGGCGGCAGCGTGGTTGCCCTCTCCTATATCGGAGCGCAGCGAATTTTTTCAAAATACTCTGACATGAACGATGCCAAGGCACTGCTTGAAAGCATTGCCAGGAATTACGGAAGCAGACTGGCTGATCGCGGAATACGGGTAAATACCGTGTCACAGGCTCCAACCAAAACATCTGCAGGCACGGGCATAAAGGGATTTGATGGCATGTATACATTTGCCGATAAAATTGCGCCCATGGGCAACCCAACTGCCGATGAGTGTGCTGATTATTGCGTTACCCTGTTCTCTGACCTTACACGTAAGGTTACCATGCAGAATCTATACCATGATGGAGGTTTTGTAACCTCCGGAATTTCGGAAGAGATGATCGACGCCCTTCTGAAACTCTACGCCGATGAGGAGTAGTATCCGTTATGGAGTATACAAGGAAGATCGGGTTTGTTGATATTCAAACATAAGCTGCATATTAATTATGTCATTAAAAATTCTCGGTATTGATCCCGGTTCCCGCACTACAGGCTATGCCATACTGGTGGAGGATAAGGGAACGTATAAAGCCGAGATTTGTGATGTGCTGCAGATGGCTCAAATGGATGATCACAACGAACGGTTACAGTACATTTTCAATGAGGTAAGTAAGATTATAAAGATGTACAAACCGGATCAGTGCGCCGTTGAAACCCCCATCTATGGTGTAGACCCCTTGGCTATGCTAAAGCTTGGGCGGGCTCAGGCCGCAGCGATTCTTGCCATCACAAACAGCGGCATTACCGTTTCGGAGTATTACCCCAAAGCTATAAAAAAGGCGATTACCGGAAATGGAAATGCGAGCAAAAAGCAGGTGGCATTTATGCTTGATAAGATGATGAAACTGCCCGATAAGAAGATGAAGGCAGATGCAACCGACGCACTTGCCGTAGCCTGGTGCCATCTTACCAACTCCAATAAAATTTCAGCAGCCAATGGAGTGAAGAAGATGCATCAAAATAACCGAAAATCGAGTTGGTCAGCTTTTGTGGATGACAATCCGGACAGGGTTAAGAAGCATTAGTTTATAAATGAGCTCCATGGTCTGATAAATTTGGTTGAGCCAAAACTAAAATTAAAAAGCACGGGCTTAACTCTTTTGAAAAACCGTATCTTTTGAGCTTTCCGACTATTTAAAACTCATCATTCACGTCCCTTATAACAATAGATTAATGATCGCATTTCTGAACGGTATTTTAAGCAGTAAACAAAAAGATGAGCTGATTATTGATGTTAGCGGGGTTGGCTATAGAGTAGAGATCTCTTCACTTACCTTCGAAACCCTTCCCGAGTCCGGAAAGGAGTTGAAAATCCTGACCTATCACCACTTTACCGACAGCGATCAAAGATTATTCGGGTTTGCATCAGCAAGAGAAAAAAACCTTTTTGAACGATTAATCACGGTGAAGGGAATCGGCCCAAAACTCGGGTTAACCATACTGTCGGGAATGCCGGCAGCCAACCTGATGGAAGCTATTGTAACCCAGGATACGGCCGCACT
>REDT01000114.1 GCA_007693295.1 Balneolaceae bacterium | reverse complement strand
CTGGCTGATGCAGCGAAGCCTGGAGGCTCTGGGCTGCTACCACCATAAAACACACCGGACGTATAGGTGGGATGTGGATTGACAGATCCGTCGGATTTTCACTTCTTGGAGCCGGGAAGATTGAGTACATACCGGTTCTTCGTAAAAAAATCCGACGGATCTTTTCTTTGCTAAGGCTTTCCCATTTTAAAATACACCTGACATGCAGCTGGGATTTGGTTTGGGTGAAAAAATTATATTCTATTCGGACAAACCCATGTGTTTATTTGTTTTGTTGGTATGATAGGATTATTATCGGAGGTAGAGGGGCAAGGAGTTTGCCGGTAAATACATGTTATGCTTCAACTGATATAAAGAAATATATATATACTATGAAAATAAAGTCTTTTTCATTGAAAATTGGCTCTTTAATTTTTGGTTTTGAATCCATCAGTTATATTCTTTTTGGCTTTTTCTTGATTGGAATAATAGTAGCTGCATTCAGTATCATAAATATTAAAGGTTTAACAATCTTTGAATCTTATTCTACTCTATTAATTATAATGGGATTAGCAATTCCATTTGTATTTATTTATAAAGGAATTCAAAAAGCTGAAGATATATCAAATCAATAGGTGCGCTGAATTAGCAATTCAACTGTATGAAGTCTGGATATTGGACCAAGGAATGATAGTTGAATCAAAGGTTAGCCGTCAAGACTATATGCTTCAAAATTATAACAGTTTGTGAAAATGCTTTGAGTACATGAAAACAGAGACGAAAATAGACAAGAATTATCATTCAATAAAAGAGAGTAAGCAGATCTATTTCTCATTTATTAAAGGTTTGAAAATTAACTTTTATGATGAAAGCAATAAGATAACATTTGAGGGATCGATATATACCGGTAGTGAAAAAGTTTTGATTAACAATCAAATTGTATCAAAGAAGAGAACCTTTAGGAGAAAGACAAAACACAATTTTCAGTTCAATCAAAATGAATACGTTATTAAGTTCAAAATAAATAGCATCATCAAATTTACATGGACTTGTTCAATATTTAAAAATGGAGAACTTATCAAAGAATTTGAATGCAAAAATGCTCAGAATGAACAACGTTTTCATAAAAAACACTCAGAGGCAATTTATGGAGGGCTTACTGGGTTCGCATTTGCATTGGGATATATATCATTATACACGGTTATTGTAATCGTAATAATAGGTACAATATTCTCCCTTTGGTATATGAAACAGTTTTTACTCGTTAATGAAACTTTTAAAGTATCCAATTAATAGTATTAGCATAACAAAGTGCTTTCTGTTGACCGGTTCGAATTTCCAGCTCAACGATTACGCTGATAACCCGACAGCAGAAGCACCGAACCGTTACCTAACGATCTTGAGACAATTAACTACAGCTCCGTAGTTGAACCCATTAAATGTTCCAGGTGACCTTCGGCCTGAAACCATCTTATTTCATTACGCCCCTGAAATGTCCCACTGCCGGTCAAGTTTTTTACATAATATGCCAGATAACCACTGTCGAATACATCTGTGTAGTCTCCAGTACGTCCTTCTTCCCATGCTTGTTAGTTTTGATATACCTTAATAGCTGCTTCCCCGGCACTATGGGATAATGATTTTACCAAGTTTTCAATATTCTCTTTTGTTGAATCGTCTTTGCTGATCAGTATTTCTAAACCAATAGCTTTTGGATCTTCATCCGGATTCCATTCTCTTAATATAGTGTAATCAATAGGTGGTTCAGCAGGTTCTTTAACTTGCCCAGCCTGCTGTTGATCTTTCTCTCCACATCCTACAATCAGCATTAAAAAAATAATTCCGAAGCACAATTTAACGGTCAATGCTTTTATGATTTTCATATGCTTCATAAACATATATTTAAGTATTAAATTTGTTGGATATCCCTTGTTGAAGACATCAGCTATTTTTGTAAACTTTACAAAGAAAAACCGCAAGAGGAGCTCACCTTTGTACTGGATGTTCAGATGACCAAAGCCACCCCCACACTAAACTACCATCATATAAAGCACCTGACGTAGAGGTGGGTTTTGGATTGAGAGGAGGGGGGAATTATTTAATTTGGCATTCAGTAAACTGCACTATCCGCAATACATTAAAAATACTGCTCTTAGTTTGCTTCTTTGGGTGATATGGAATATTGTAGGGCGATTGGCTGTTCTGTGGGGTGATCGTGCAATTATATGTCATAGGGCTGCCAAAAAACTCGGTTATTCGGAAAGTACCGCACTGACAAAATATGCTAATTGAGTAAATAGAAAATAAAATGGACGATTCAGCTGTAGCTGCACTTTTAATCCTGGCAATCATTGCGCTTATTTGGCTAATACCATTAATATCAATTCTCTTTTCTAGAAAAACTACTGGAGCGGAAAAGCTGGCTTGGGTTTTAGCTGTGCTCTTCATTTCATGGTTTGCATGGATATTTTATTTATTACTTGCTCCAATAAAAAAGAAGAGATAAACGCACTACCACACATAATAGAGTCAATGCTTATATTTTCATGAATTGCATTGGTATTATGTCGTTGAATTATGCGTAAAAAAATTATAATCCTATTTAGAGGTTGGATAGGCGAAAAAAAGACTACTTTTTATTTGTGGCTATCGCTCAATTCGAAAGTCTATCGAAGATTTCATAACGTAATCATACCATCTAAAAACGGCACAACTCAAATTGATCACCTTCTTGTATCACCGTTTGGACTTTTCATAGTAGAAACAAAGAATAAGAGGGGATGGATATTTGGGTCCGGGAATCAAAGAATATGGACGCAGTCGCTTTATGGAAATAATTATTCTTTTCAGAACCCGTTAAGGCAAACCTTCAGGCAAAAAAAGATTCTTTCAGAATTTTTAGATATTAATGAATCGATCATACATGCAGTAATCTATTTTGTCGGTGATTGTAAATTTAAAACCGAACTGCCATCAAGCGTAATAAAGTCAAGGCTGGGAAAATATATCAAGAAGTTCAATGATCGGGTCATTCCGCCAGAAGAGAGTAGCCGGATAGTAGGAGCATTGGAACAACATATAGCCGAATCTTTGCTCACAACCAGAGATCACTCCCGATCTTTGCGTAAAAGGCATAAATCAACTACTGTTTGCCCGAGATGCGGTTCAAACTTAGTTGAGAGAACAGCAAGTAAAGGACCGAATGCTGGTAATACATTTTTAGGTTGTGAAAACTTCCCGGGGTGCCGCTTTACAAGAAATGCATAATCGGTTAAGGCCTCCCACTAGTGCACCTTACAATCTGCAGTGGGAGGGAGAGCTCGACAAAAAAACGATGGTCCCCGCTGCCTTGAAATCAGACCAATCAGGATGCAGTAATAACCATCCGTTTTGAGGTAAAACCGGATGGCTCAATTTGACGTGTAATTCCTCTCCGCCAAGTGAATTCTGAACTGCAGAGAGAAGTGATGCGATCTTTTCGAAGCTGGAGATTTTCACGGCTGCCTACCGGTGTGCCTCAAGAGGCTCAGTGGGGGAACAGTAACGTTCCGTTTTGTTGTATATTAGGTTTCTTCTGGGTGCTGAAGTAGACTGCGGATTAACTCCGATCGGCTTCGCCATTCCATTGCCTCCAATTCATTTTCGGACTGATCCGTCGGATTTTCACTTTTTGGAGCCGGGAAGATTCGGTACATCCCGGTTCTTCGTAAAAAAATCCGACAGATCATTTCATTGCGAAGGCATATCCATTTTAAACACCCCGAACGTGCAGTGGGGAATAGTGTGGGTGAAAAAATTATATTCTATTCGGACAAACCCATGTGTTTATTTGTTTTGTTGGTATGATAGGATTATTTCCGGAGGAAGAAGATTTAGTTTCAGCTTTTGTTGCATCCAATATGAATACAGGCCAAGTTAATTAGCAGGAGTAATTTTAATCATTTCCCCACCATAGCTGCAAGTGATGGAGGCTTAGATGAAGAAGATTCAGGTAATGAAGCCTCAGAAACTACTTGCGCTATATTGACCGTTGTTGCAGATGCAGAAGGGACTGCTATTGGCGGAGTATTTTGGGGCATTATTGGAGACGCTCTTGGATCGGTCGTATTTATTCATGCATCGAGTAATGCTAGAGTTTGCTACACCGATTAATAAATTGCAGAGAAGAGGGGGGGTAGTTGACTGAAATTTTTATTGATCTCCTTTGTTATTCAATATTTTGAACATATCCTTAGCTTTTTGAATAAAAAACATGATTATATAATGATGTCAAAAATAAATCATTTGAAGTACGATCTTGCATTTATTGCAGGTGCTGCCATTGTTTTAATCTTACTAATTTATTTTTTCAGTGCAGAACAGATACGTACCATGGCATTTATGCTTGTTTTTTCCGGATATGTGATAGGCAGATATGTGGGTGAAAAAGTGATTGCCAACTCCGAATAATTGAAAATTTCCCCGGTTTATCAAAAAGATGCATTCTTCAAAATTACAGCATACTCCTGTCCCACACCAATACATATGGTTACCAGGGCATATTTTTTGTTCTGTTTTTGGAGTATGATGGCTGCTGTTTGCAGAATTCGTGCACTACTCATTCCGAGGGGGGTGCCCCAGTGCTATTGCTCCGCCATTCGGATTAATTCGCAGATCATCATCTTCGACCTCCATTTTTCATGTACAGGCAAGACCCTGCGCTGAAAATGCCTCATTTAACTAAATGATGTCCAACTCTTTAAGTGATAGACCGGCGAGTTTCAGGGCAATCTCTGAGGCAAAAACAGGGCCAATTCCCATTATTCCCGGTTCAACTCCGGCTACAACGGATGATAAAGTCCGAGCTATCGGCTGCAGATTGAAATTATTTGCAAAATTCTCTGATGCAATAAGCATGACAGCCGCGCCATCATTAAGCCCGGCCGCACAAAAACCAAAACGTTAAAGCGCTTACCTTTATCCGGGCCATTCAGATCCCCAAAGCCGCCCCCACGCTCGACAACCCGGAGGGAGCCCGAGTGAGCGAAAAGAACCGGCTGATGCAGCGGAGCCTGGAGGCGCTGGGCTGCTACCACCATAAAACACACCGGGCGCATAGGTGGGATGTGGATGGACAGATCCGTCGGATTTCACTTCGTGGAGCTGAGCAGATTGGTATAATCCCGGTTCTTCGTAAAAAAATCCGACGGATCCCTTTTTAATCCAAATTCAGGAGCCAATCGCATTAGAGAAAAAGGAATAGACGAGCAAAAAACTGCATACTGTAAGGACAAGGCCCACCATGAAAATGTTATAGGCAACTCTGAGCAGCTTGAACTTTTTAGAAAGAACGACTCCAAGCCCGTGTAAATCCCGGGCCATCGTATCGTAAAGGCGTTCACTGTCGGACATCAATTCCTCAATCCCGGTCACAAAATCGTCTCGCTCCATTGTATGAAAATTACCAAAAAACAGGATATTGGATCGGTTAGAACGCACGTCATCCAGGGTTACTTTTTCATTGCTGACCCGAGGCCGTGCTGCTAAAACTGAATAAACCAGGGACATCATACAGGTAATTAATAAAATTGCGGTGGGTAATATCAGCAGGGAGTTAGAGAGAATTCTTGTTGAAATAGATGCAATGATAATGGAGATGATGATTCCATTAATGCTAATCATGATGTTCGACTTGTTATCTGCAATCGCACTGAGATTGATATGATTTCGGTATGAGGTTCGGAACATATCCGAAACCCCGCGATTGAGTGAGCCGAGCTTTTTTACTGATTTCTTACTCTTTTGTAAAATTTCATCCAATTTTGAACCATTTACCGCCGTAGCCTGCCCGGGCTCTTCACCTTCAGTGTAATGTTGTTCGGGCGCTTCAAGGCTATTACATATCAAAGAGTATAAACATACCGGCTTAGCAATGTTTTTTAATTTTTTTTCGCCAAAAGACTCTACATAAATACCGGAATGATTTTTAATCTCATTAAATACATTATCTGAAATGATTACCGAACCGGCTGTTCCAAATGCCTGAATACGGGAGGCAATATTCACGGCATCGCCATAAATCCCTTCGTCGTCGTATACAATATCTCCAATATGAATTCCAATCCGGAGTGGCACGGTTGGCTCTTTGATCAGCTCAACCTGAATATCCCTTGCGCATTTTACAGCAGCCAGGGCACTTCCAAATATAATGAGTGTGCCATCCCCATAATACTGCATTACCTGCCCATGGTAATTTAACAGGTAAGTTTCAATTACCGAACGCTGGTGATCTCTCAGGTATTTAGCATTATCTTCATCTTCCTGCATCATTTTTGAATACCCGACAATGTCGACAAACATGATGGCTGCAAGAAGTCTTATATGGTTATTTTCTGTTATGTGGGTTGGTGGGGTCATTGGTTCTGCATGCCGCTAATGACAACATTACCCGTTCCACGTCTATTGCATGGATAGCTGAAAGCCCGTGTCATTTTTCGAGGATTATCCAGGGTGTCGTAAAAATCATCAAGAAATTTCGTTGCAAAACGGATGTAACTATTCTCAAGCAAGGTATTTTCTGTTATAATCTTATATATCTCCGGTTTGAGTTCCCGAAACTGTTCGAATGTAGGTTCTAATACACTCAAGTCTTCCAGACAATATCCCCTGAATCGCCTTTCTCTAACCGACCTCATTCTTAAAGCCGGCTCGGGTCTTGCATAAGGAGCGGAGACAAGGCCTGCCAAATCAAAGTCGTAGGGTACGGCTACATAAATTTTTTCATCTTGCAGAAAAAGCAGCCTGGTATTTTGCTGATATTGAATAGACCAATCGGTGTTGCCGATCATGTATTCAAATACGCTCATTCTTAAAAATGCTGCCTGATCTACAACTTGAGGCCTCAATTGCAAGATTCTAATACGCTGAGCATTGTTTCGAGCAACCACATCGTTTATGTGTTCTAATATAAATGCATATTCCGGATCAGATTTCCGGTCATTTTCAGTATCGTGATAGGTTAGGCGAACCAGCCGTGCCCTGAAGCTATGCTCAGTAAATAAATTGTATAGTTTGTAGGTAAGGTACTCGCGTAGCACATACTCTTCTCCCTGGCAAGACACCACAAGTTTTAAATTGGTTTGGCCGGCAAATAGTGACTGTTCAGGCAGCTCACTTCTGTTAAAATTCAATCTAAGAGGCGGAGTTCTGCAATTTTCCCGTTGCCTGCGAAAATTGCCCCTGACCCTTGACCGTATATCCAGATATTCTTCAATACCGGGGCCTTTAACATGCAGTTTCAGGTTATGATAAGAAGGGTCATCCCCACGGTCTCTCTGAAGCGTCCTGATATCCCCTTCGAGTGTGATTTCTAAAATTTCATCACTGTCGAACAAGCCCTGAAGCTGAGCCGGCTGAGCTTCGGTTTGAAGAACGGCAGACAATGAAGTTAGCAAGAGTGTCAGCAGAGACAGAAAAACTGTTTTAAAGCTATATGCAGTCATGGTTTCAGAGGTCAGGTAAATTATAGAAACAAGTTTAATCTTTTTCTACATTTAATCCAAAGAGCAGACGCATCTTCAAGGGGCTTTTGGCTCCCGGTAAGTTTATACAAGCTTTAGCCCGAATTTAAGCCGCCAAATACCGAAAACCGGGCCTTGAGGCACAGGCATGCTTCCATCACATAATACATAGGACGTTCAGGTGGGAAGTGGAGTGACAGATCCGTCGGATTTTCACTCCTTGGTGCCGGGAAGATTAGTGACACCCCGGTTTTTCGCAGAGAGATCCGTCGGATTTTCACTTCTTGAGGCCGGTAAGATTGGGTACATCGCGGTTCTTCGCAGAAAAATCCGACGGATCTTCTTCTTTGCTAAGGCCACCCATCTACCGCTTGATTCACATGATGAGAGATCCGTCGGATTTTCACTTCTTGGTGCCGGGTAGATTGGGTACATCGCGGTTTTTCGCAGAAAAATCCGACGGATCTTTTTAGACGGGAAGTGGATGGGTAGAGAAATTAAATTTCAATCGGACAAACCCATGTGTTCATTTGTTTTGATGGGAGGATAGGATTATTATCGGACACTTAGTGCGGCATAACCATTGCCGATAATACATGTTATGTTTACAAAAATATCTGGTAGAATCAGGATGAAGCTGAAAAATAAAAAACTCCTTATTAGCCTTTTAATTACGGTTGTTTTTATTACTGTATTCACAATACTCTGGAAAACGGGGAAAGATGAAGTCTACTATCTATGCGGTAATTTCTCGGCTGGTGAAACGAAATCAAATGTAATCAGGCAACTGGAAACAGCTAACCTGTCCAGCTATACACACAAAATTGATGTAAATGGATCAATTATTGTGTTCAGTAGTCGGCTCTTTTTTGTTACTAATCAATGTATTATCAAATTAGATAAAAGTGAAAAAGTTGTGCTTGCGAGCTATAGGTAAACCTAACAATCATTTCAGGCGAACTCGAACGCGGCTTGGGTCTTTAATTTTAATAACTCGGCTCGCCGCTTAAACGCCAGACCGTTAACCACCTGAAACACTGCCATCAATAATTTAATTGTAGTTGTTCTTATCAACCAGCGTGATGTGAAACTCTTTTTTGTTCTTTAGTTGCTTTGCCGGGTTGACTCCCGCAAAACCACCGCCGATGATGACAATTTCCTTTTTCATAGCACTTTCTGCTGTGTTAAAATGCAACTACCTTTCATCAAGCTGTCGCATCATTTAAGAACGTATCTATTGTTATGGCTCCAAAAAGATATTTTTTCCCACCGCGCAAACAGCGGCCTTTTACCAATGTGCTGACCGATGAAGAGGCAATGAATACTCATATTGGCCGGGAAATTGAGGAAATGTTACTCCAACACTCCGGCAAAAGTGGTGTTCATCCCCTCCGGAACGCTCATGACGCGTTTGCATCCCGGGCTCTTCTTACACAAACCGCCGAAAAAACACTCGACATTCAATACTATATCTGGAAGGAGGATATGTCCGGAACTCTCATGCTCAAATCAGTCAGGGATGCAGCAGATCGCGGGGTGCGTGTCCGGCTGCTGCTGGATGACAATGGAATCACCGGTCTGGATGACAGCCTGTATGAAATGAACCTTCATGATAATATTGAGGTGCGTCTGTTTAACCCCTTCTCAAATCGTTGGCTCAAATGGATAGGGTTTATTACCAACTTTCCAAAATTGAACCGCAGGATGCATAACAAGTCTTTCACTGTGGATAAAAAGGCGTCAATAGTAGGTGGCCGAAATATCGGAGATGAATACTTTGGTGCGGGAACGGGTCTGATGTTTGCTGATCTGGACGTACTTCTTATCGGGCCGGTAGTTAATGATATATCCGAAGATTTTGATACATACTGGAACTGTTCACTCTCCATCCCGGTCGATCAGATCGTAAAATATTCTGAAAACCGAACCCAAAAAACCCTTCCGCTTACATTCAAAGAAGTTCAGAATGATTCTTCGGCAGCTAATTACATCAACCTGATCCGTGAATCCAATTTTATATATCAGTTGTTTAATGAAGAGTTAAGATTGGAATGGGCAGATGTAAAGCTTGTAAGCGACAACCCGCTAAAAGTATTAAACCGAACAAAGCCAAGGCAACTTTTAACCAACCAGATCAGGGAAGCCATCGGGCAGCCCCAAAAAAAGGTCATTCTCGTTTCTCCCTATTTTGTCCCTACGAAAGCCGGTGTTGATCTTTTTCGCACAATGGCAGAGAGAGGAGTTGATGTTAGAATTCTTACCAACTCTTTGGATGCAACCGATGTAAAGATTGTTCACGCAGGTTATGAAAAGCGCAGAAAAAAACTTCTAAAGGCAGGAATCAAACTATATGAGTTGAAACGTATTTCAACGGATGTGGAATTTAAGGAGCAAACGGGGCCTTTTGGGTCATCCGGCTCCAGTTTGCATGCAAAAACCTTTTCAGTAGACCGCCTCCGTGTATTTGTCGGTTCTTTTAACTTTGACCCACGATCCATTCATCTTAATACAGAGATGGGGGTAGTCATTGAGAGCGAGAATCTTGCTCGAGAGATACAAGAGCTCTTCGAAGATCGTATTCCTGAAAATACATACGAGGTAACACTTGACGAGCATGAAAAACTGAATTGGACAGAACGAACTGATGGTAAATTAAAAGTCTACAGTAAAGAACCAAAAACCAGGCTCATCCATCGTATACTTCTATGGTTTTTGTCCAAATTGCCCATTGAAAGACTTCTTTGATCCGGTTTCAATTCAGCAATTCAGCCTCCATTCAATTCATTCTGAAAGTTTTTAAATCATACGGGTTAAGGCTAACTTTGCGGCATTTATTGGCTTTGGAGATCTGCATCATAATAGATTTAACCTCCCATTACATTCGAGAGCAGTTCATATGATCGCAGTCTCTGCTCGTGGTCGTAAATATAGGTGGAGATCATCAACTCATCGGCTCCGGACTGTTCCAGAAACTGTTCAATATCGCTCTTCACGCTCTGTGCACCGCCAATAAAGGAATAAACCAGCATCTGTTTGACGGCATATTTGGTGTGTTCATTCCATATCCCGTCCATGGTGTCAACAGGCGGTTTCATCGGTGAACGATCTCCGGTAACCACACCCATAAACATCTGAAGCATCGACGTGGAGAGATATTCCGCCAGTTCATCTGTTTCTGCGGCAATCACATTTACACACGGCATAAAATAAGGCTCCTCAAGCTGATCAGACGGTTTGAACCGTTCCCGGTAAATGCGGAGTGCAGGAATAAACTGCTGAGGCGCGAAATGGCTCGCAAAGGCATACGGCAACCCCATTTCTGCGGCAAGAAAGGCACTATCGGTACTGGAACCCAGGATCCAGATCGGGACTTCGGTTCCCTCACCCGGAAATGCACGAACTTTGCTTTCGCTGTTGTCCGTTGAGAGATATTTTTGAATTTGGCGAACATTCTGCGGAAAGTTTTGAATCTGCTGCATCCTGTCCGGGCGAATGGCTCCGGCTGTAAGCTGATCTGTGCCGGGCGCACGGCCCAAACCCAGATCCACCCTGTCCGGATAAATTGTAGCCAGAGTGCCAAATTGTTCGGCTATAATCAGCGGGGAGTGATTTGGCAGCATAATACCTCCCGAACCCACACGGATCTTCTCGGTTGCATCGGCAATGTGCCCCAGCAGTACTGATGTAGCCGAACTCGCAATATTTTCCATATTGTGATGCTCCGCCATCCAGAACCTTCGATAACCCAGTTTTTCAGCTTTTTGGGCAAGATCACGGCTTTGTTGAATGGCTGTGCGTGGTGAACCGCCTTCGGTGACTACGGCAAGATCTAAAATGGAGAGTGGTATCATCATTCAGTGAAAAGTGAAAAGGCAAAAGTGAAAATATGTTTGATAAATGAATTCGAAAACAGCGTTTCTCATCATTGAAAAAGAGAGGAATTTTTAGTGCTAAACACACAGAAACAATGATTTTTTTAAAATTTTGAAATGTCTTGGACAGCTATGGCTAAAATCTATAATCACAAATGAAGTGATATACAATTATTCGTTATCCAATTCACTTAACAAATCTTGGAGGTCGAGCGGGTCGGTGACCATTTCGATCGAGCCGTCTTCCAGGTAGTTCCAATCTTCTTTCGGACGATCACGATAGAGCTCCACACCATTTCCGTCCGGATCATTCAGGTAGATCGCTTCAGAAACACCGTGATCACTCGTCC
>REDT01000178.1 GCA_007693295.1 Balneolaceae bacterium | reverse complement strand
TGGACAATGAAAATCACCCCGATGCAGATCAGGGAATTGCCGGAAACCGAAAAGCCGGCTCTCTCTATGATCTGATTCCGGCTGATCCGCAAAACACAAAACCGTACGGCGAGTGGAACTCTGTTAAAATTGTCTCAGACGGGCCAAAGATTGAGCACTGGCAGAACGGTGAAAAAATTCTCGAATATGAGCGCTGGACACCCGAATGGTTTGAGATGATCCGAAACAGCAAGTTTGTGGGGCATCCCGAGTTTGGTGCCATGAGGGAAGGGCACATTGGTCTGCAGGACCATGGAGACGTAGTGAAATTCAGGAATATCAAAATAAAAGAGCTTTGATCTATTCAGTAACAGAAATATCTAAGAATAAGCAGGCATGAATTTAAATGTAAAGGCTAAGAAAAATAACAGCTATGACGCCATTGTAGTTGGTACCGGAATTAGCGGCGGATGGGCTGCTAAAGAGCTTACCGAAAACGGTTTAAATACCCTGGTGCTTGAACGCGGAAGGAATGTGAGGCACGTGGAAGATTACCCGACAATGTTGAAAAAACCCTGGGAAATTTCGCATAACGATCGGGTAACACCTGAAGTTGCAGAGCATTACCAGAAGCAGATGAGAACCGGTTATACCATTCGCCAAACTACAAAGCACTGGTGGGTTCGGGATACGGATCAGCCCTATGAAGAGGTGAAGCGTTTCGACTGGATACGGGGCTATCACGTGGGTGGCCGATCCCTGATGTGGGGCCGCCACAGCTATCGATTATCTCCAATGGATTTTGAAGCCAATGCCAAAGAGGGTATCGCGGTTGACTGGCCGGTACGATACGATGATTTGGCTCCATGGTATTCTCATGTTGAAAAATTTGCAGGTATCAGTGGTGAAGCTCTGGGCCTTCCACAGCTGCCCGACAGTGAGTTTTTACCCCCATGGGACCTTAACTGCCTGGAGGACCATTTAAAAGACTCGATGGCTGAAAAGTTTAACCGCGTTTTGACGATTGGCCGGGTTGCAAATCTTTCACGGGCACACAACGGCAGGGGAAGCTGTTTGAACCGGAACCTCTGTATGCGCGGATGTCCTTATGGTGCATACTTCAGCAGCAATGCATCCACGCTGCCCGCTGCAGAAGCTACCGGAAATATGACGCTTCGTCCACACTCAATTGTTGATTCAGTGATCTATGATGAAGAGTTAGGCAAGGCTACGGGTGTTCGTGTTATTGATGCCGAAACAATGGAGACGCATGAATTTTATGCAAACATCATTTTCCTGAATGCCTCCTGCATGAACACGACGCTGATTATGCTCAACTCAAGGTCGGACCGGTTTCCAAACGGTTTAGGTAATGACTCCGGTGAATTGGGCCACAACGTGATGGACCACCATTTCCGTGTTGGGGCAAACGGAGAATATGACGGTTTTGAAGACCGATATTACTGGGGCCGCCGCCCAACAGGGTTCTATATTCCACGATTTCGAAATCTGAATGGTAATGATCGTCCATATTTAAGAGGATTTGGTTACCAGGGTGGGGCTAGCCGTCAGGGATGGCAGCGCGGGGTTCGCGAGCTTGCTATCGGTAAACCGCTTAAGGAGTTCATTCAAACCCCCGGAAAGTGGACGATGGGTATGACCGCTTTCGGAGAGATGCTGCCCGATCACTCAAACCGTGTCTACCTTGATCATGATAAGAGAGACAAGTGGGGTCAGCCTACACTGGTCTTTGACGTTGAATTCAAGGAGAATGAGTTCAAAATGCGTGAGGATATGAAAAATGATGCTGCTGAAATGCTGGAAGCAGCCGGAATGAAAAATGTAACTACATTTGATGATCCCGGCGGGCCGGGTCTGGGGATCCATGAAATGGGTACAGCAAGAATGGGCCGTGATCCAAAAACATCTGTTCTGAATAAGTGGAACCAGGTGCACAGCTGTAAAAACGTATTTGTTACAGACGGCGCCTGTATGACATCGGCAGCCTGTCAAAATCCATCACTTACATATATGGCATTTACAGCTCGCGCAGCCAACTATGCAGCAGAAGAATTAAAAAAAGGGAATCTATAAGTATTAATTATTATGGAAAGAATAGACAGAAAAGAAGCGATTAAACGTACGGCACTGCTAATGGGCGGCGTGGTTTTTGCACCCAGTATTTTAGGAGTCTTGAAGGGTTGTACCCCATCCACCGACAGATGGCAGCCAAGTTTGTTTAATGCAAAACAGGCTGCACTTGTAACGGCTCTATCAGAAACCATTATACCTGCAGGCGAAACTCCCGGAGCCACCGATGCCGGAGTTCCCGGGTTTATTGAAAGCATGGTCAAGGATATCTACACCGAAGAGCAGCGCGATCTGTTTTTAGAGGGTTTGGCTTCCTTTAATGAAGTCTGCGAAGATGAAACCGGGAAATCCTTTGATCGCCTTACAAGTGAAGAGATGTTTGAGTTTGCATCCATAAAAAATGTTGAGGCCATCGAGAGTGAACCCTTAGAGGGCCCGCAGTTTTTCCTGCTCTTCAAGGAGCTCACCATGGTTGGATTTTTTACGTCAGAGCCGGGTGCAACTCAAGTACTTCGATATGAAGATATCCCCGGAATATATCAGGCCTGTATCCCATTTGAAGATGTGGGCAGAACCTGGGCAACTTAATTTTATAAATTCACCATAAATCCATGAAAAAGCGTTAATGTTCTAACGCTTTTTTTATGCAACTGCAGCAAAATAGATCAATTTATCTGAAATAATAATGAAGAAGACAACCGGCATCAGAAATTACATAAGCTCTATCCTGTTAATAGCCATTCTCGGTTTTTTTACGGGATGTTCAAACGATCACACTCACATTCACACGGCGGAAGATTTTGAAGGTCCGCTGGTGCCGGAATGGGCAATTAACGCCAATATCTATGAGGTTAATATTCGTCAATACTCTCCTGAGGGTACTTTTAACGCCTTTGCCGAAGATCTGCCCAGGCTAAATGAGATGGGTGTAAAAATCTTATGGCTGATGCCCATTCATCCCATCGGTGAAAAAAATCGAAAGGGCAGTTTGGGAAGCTACTACAGCGTTCAGGATTATACCGGCATCAACCCGGAGTTTGGCACCAAAGAGGATTTTAGGAATCTTGTTGAAAGTGCTCAGGATATGGGTATGAAAGTGATACTCGACTGGGTAGCCAACCACACGGCGTGGGATGCCGTTTGGACGGAAACAAACCCGGAATTTTATGAAACCGATGAGGATGGCAATTTCTTTCCTCCTGTTGATGACTGGGAAGATGTGATACAGCTCAATGTTAACAACCGCGACATGTGGGAGGCCATGATTGAGTCGATGGAGTATTGGGTGGAAGAGCATAATATTGACGGATTTCGCGCCGATGTTGCCTATATGGTACCTACCGATTTTTGGATTGAAGCCCGTAACCGCCTGGATATGATTAAACCCGTATTTATGCTGGCTGAAGCTGAAGAGCCTGAACTGCACCGTGCTTTTGACATGAGTTACACCTGGGATCTGGCCCAAACCATGCGGGACGTAGGGGAGGGCAGCGCAACACTGTCTGACCTGGATGATGCCCTTGAACGTAACTTCGAACGGTTTCACAAACGCGACTACAGGATGGTGTTTACCACCAACCACGACGAAAATTCGTGGCAGGGAAGCGATCCTGAACTCTACGGGGATAATTTTAAAAACTTTGCAGTTTTTGCCGCAACCGTATGGGGAATGCCCCTGATCTACAACGGGCAGGAATCCGGACTGGATAAACAGCTCGAATTCTTCGAAAAGGATGAAATAGAGTGGGGTGATTACAAATATCAGGATTTTTATACAACCCTTCTGGATTTGAATACCCGAAACCAGGCTCTGTTTAACGGGGAGATAGGCGGCGATTATATCAAGCTTTTAACGGACAAGGATGACGCAATCTTTGCTTATCAGCGGATAGGGCATCATGAACAGGTAATGGTAATTCTCAATTTTTCGGACGAGGATCAGACATTTTCGTTTGAAACCGGAGAACAGGGCGATTGGATTGACGTTTTTGACGGTACCGCCAAGACCATCGGTGCAACATATTCACTGCCTGCAAACAGTTATCTTCTGCTGGAACGCGTTTATATGAGTCATTAAAACAAACACACCTAACTAATCGGGGAACAGTTTATGAGTATCACACCAAAGCCACGGCCGAGACTTAGTTTTTGGCAAATCTGGAATATGAGTTTCGGCTTTTTGGGTATTCAATTTGGGTTTGCGCTGCAGAATGCTAATGTAAGCCGAATTTTTGAAACGCTTGGGGCTGAAGTGGATCTGATACCCATTCTTTGGCTGGCTGCCCCGGTAACCGGCCTGGTTATTCAGCCAATTGTCGGCTATTTCAGCGACAGGACCTGGACTCGGCTTGGACGAAGACGGCCCTATTTTTTATGGGGTGCTATTTTTGCATCAGCAGCACTTGTCGTGATGCCCAATTCACCTGTGCTTTGGGTGGCTGCCGGAATGCTTTGGATTCTGGATGCTGCAATTAATATATCGATGGAGCCTTTCAGGGCTTATGTGGGAGATATGCTCCCCTCCGAGCAGCGCACCAAGGGTTTTGCCATGCAGAGTTTCTTTATTGGAACCGGCGCTGTAGTGGCTTCTGCTCTGCCGTGGATGATGACCAACTGGTTTGGGGTAGCTAATACGGCACCTGAGGGCATGATACCGCCATCCGTAAAATGGTCGTTCTACATTGGCGGCGCAATCTTTTTACTTGCTGTAGCATGGACTGTATTTCGGTCACATGAATATTCTCCGGAGGAACTCGAGGAATTCGAGAAATATGAAGATGATTTGATTGAAAACCCTGAGGAAGTGAAAAGGGAGATCCCGATTTTACCCGGCGAAGGGCAGAAAAAAATCACCTTCGGCTATAGTTTTACTTTAGTTGGTCTGGCAACTTCATACTGGGTCTATGCAGGCAACTACGATATAGAACTCTATATTTTAACTGTCGGGCTCACTGTATTGGGGCTGATCTCTCTGGCGGCAGGGTTTCTTCAGAGAAAAGGAAAAATTGAGCATGGGCTTGTGGTAGTGGCGCACGATTTTCTGACCATGCCAAAAACCATGATTCAACTTGCTGTAGTCCAGTTCTTTTCCTGGTTTGCACTTTTTGCAATGTGGATTTATACCACCGCTGCGGTAACGTCTCATATTTATGGCACCAGCGACACAACATCAGTCCTGTACAATGAAGGAGCCGACTGGGTTGGAATTCTTTTCGCTGTCTACAATGGCTTCGCAGCGCTCATTGCCTTTGGCCTGGCGCCAATGGCTAAAGCCACCAGCCGTAAAATACTTCACGCAATTGCTCTTGTAGCCGGTGGCCTTAGCCTGATATCCATCTACTTTATGTCGTCTCCAAATATGCTCATCATCTCCATGATCGGGATCGGACTTGCCTGGGCCAGTATTCTGGCCATGCCGTACGCCATTCTTGCCGGATCACTGCCGGCCAAAAAGATGGGGCTCTATATGGGGATATTTAACTTTTTTATTGTTATTCCCCAGATTATAGCCGCCAGTATGCTTGGTTTTATTACACGTAACTGGTTCGGCGGCGAGGCAATCTATGCGCTGATGCTTGGGGGAGGGGCCATGATCATCGCAGCGGCATCCATGTACTTTGTGGATGATGTAGATGACCCTGACGAGCTGGCCAAACAAGCGTAATAAAATAATTTGAGTTCGATTTAAGAACCAGTATAGGAGTGTCCCTCTTCGAAGGGTAACGTGTGCATACATTTTTAAAAATTGCAATTTGGCGGGCAGCAGGAGTGTCGCACTACTCCGTGACCGGATGCCCGCCGCTCTTCCCAAAAGATGCCCTGTCTTTTCGACCGAAGCACCGGCGTTTTTCCGGTGCGTAGTGGAGAAATCTCCTTGTTATCGGCAGGGGCCTTTTAAAAAGTTGTAAGGCTAGACCTTCGCGTTAAGTGCCATCTGGCGGATGGCGTTGAGTGTGCTTCGCACGTTGAGGGCGTTGTTTAAGTTAGTCCCCATTACAAGGAGATGTCTCGACTCCATGCGGAAAAGCACCGCATTGCGCTCGACAAGACAATTGCGTTTTAATAAGAAGACCGGCGTATAAGTATTCCAACCATGTAACATTCAGTCTTACGCCGGCACGCAATGAATGCGTTGTCACCGCTCTTGCATGCTGACGAATCCCGACAATGCTTTTCTGTCGGGATGAGGAAGTATCTCCTTTTGCTATATCAAAATTTACTAAGTTCCATCCCCCATTGCCCCCTTCGAAGGGGGACACTCCTTAATTAGCTCATAACTTGAACTCAAATTAACAGCAAATCCCTCAAACTCATTTCACCTTCATCTGAATTCCCCTATAAAAGTCCGTATTATTAGGTAAATAAAAATTCCTTCTTCAATGAGACTTGACCCCAAATATTTCAATCTTTTTATAGGTATATGCGCCTTACTCACGCTCATTGTGATTATTTACGGCACCATCAACTACTCCCAGAAGCAGGTGCGCGAATTTCGGGAGAATATTGCAGAGGTTCAGATTGATACGCTCTCTTTTGAACAGTATGAATTGACGGATAAACTGCTGCTAACTGAACTGGAGGGTAATCCGGTGGTTATTCAGTTTTGGTCAACCTGGTCGGGCAAATCGATGGAGGTAAACCGGTTTCTTAATGAATACCACAAAGAGAATCCTGATCTGACCATTTTAGCAGCCGTTGTTCGCGATGACGATGGGCTGGTGATGGATTATGTAGAGGAACACTCCTACCCATTCAGATATGTAAGGGGTACGCCGCTCTTTCAAAAGCTTTTAATACCGGGTGTGCCATCGCAAATTCTTATTGACCGCAACACGAATCTCCATTCAACTCTTGTTGGAGATGATTTGGTGGCATTGAAGGAGGAATTAGACCGCCTGATGAGAAATGATTGAACAAACTGAATTTGTCAGCTTAAACGGTTCCATTTTACCGGCAGAAGAGGCGCTGATACCGGCTCACACCTCCGGCATCTACTATGGCGCGGGCTGCTTTGAAACCTTTAAAGCTGATGAAAACCGAATCTTTAAATTCAAAGAACATGTTGATCGTCTGAATGCTGGACTGATCTATCTCGGGGTTGGTCAAGACCGGTTGATTCAACCGGATGAACTGAGGGAGAAGGTGTCAACTCTTTTGACCCAAAACCGGCTTGATCAAAGAGCTGCCAAGGTTCGCATACAGGTATCACTTGCTGAAGTGAACGGCTACTCTGAAGAGGAGAGCCCGAACCTGATTCACTTCATCACAGCCGCTGAAATAGATTCGAAGAGAACTCCGGTAAATCTTACAGTTGTTAGTACCAGAGTTGTTCCATCAGTCAGCCGGCCGGCTCATCTAAAGCTGAGCAACATGCTTCACTATCGAAATGCCTGGCGCGAAGCCAAAAAGTCAGGAGCAGACGACGCCCTGATGCTTACTGTAAACGGGAACATTGCGGAGACGGCCATAGGAAATCTGTTCTGGAAAGAGGGACGTACGATATACACGCCCTCAACCCATTGTGATATCTTGCCCGGCATTATGAGAAACAGTGTAATTGAGATAATTTCAAAAATGGACCAATTTTCGATAAAAGAGGGTGAATACAGTTTGGATAAGATTAAGCAGGCAGATTTTGTGTGGATGACCAACAGTGTGGCAGAAATTCTGCCGGTACATCAAATTGATAATATTCAATATTCTCCTGCCAACTCTTTTCACGAAAAACTGACAAAGCTTTTTCACCACTTCAAAGCGGGGCATCTCTCATGAATGGGCACTCATTTGGCACTATAGAGGGGGTAACCGCATTCCTCGACTCCATGCCAAGGTTTGCTGACAGAGGAGCCTCTGCGGCAAATTTCAGCCTCGACAGGATGCTCTATTTTTGTGATTTGATGGATCATCCGCAGAAAAAATTTCCATCCATACATGTAGCGGGAACGAACGGAAAGGGCACAACCTGCCAGATGCTGGCGTCTGTATACCAGCATTCGGGCTATAAAACCGGCATCTATACCTCACCCCATTTAATTCGCGTTCATGAACGATTTAGAATTAACGGGCTGGAGATTGAAGATGCATCCCTGCTGGAGTTTTTCAGTGAATATGGAGAGGATGTGGTTGAGAACTCCCTCACCTTTTTTGAACTTACAACGGCCATTGCCTTTTGGTACTTTGCAAGAGAGCATGTGGATATTGCCGTCATTGAGACGGGGTTAGGGGGGAGGCTGGATGCAACAAATGTGATTGAACCGGAAGTGAGCGTGATTACTTCAATTGGGATGGATCATGCTGATATTCTTGGAAACAGTATTGCCGAGATTGCCCGCGAAAAAGCCGGTATCATCAAAACAGGTAAGCCCGTTGTGGCAGGTCTGCTCTCAGAGGAGGCAAAAAAGGTAGTTTCGGATGTGGCACGCTCTAAAAAATCAGAGTTTTTCTTCGCAGGTGACTTTGCCCCTGCTTTTGTGAAGGGAACAATTAGCTTCAGAACCGATACAGGTATAGTGAAGCTAAAAGGCACCGGCCGCAAACAGATTGATGCAGTAAATACCATAATGGTGTTTCTAACCGTTAATAACCTGAATGATAAACTACCGGTAACAGAGAATCAGTTTATCAGGGGAATTGAGCAGACAGATAAATTTTTTCCTCATCATGCTCATTTCGAACAACTATCACCGAATCGCGAATGGTATTTTGATGGAGCTCACAATGCTGAGGCAACATCTGTATTGATCAGTGAGTTGCTGTCCCGCGCTCCGGCGTATGAGTGGACCGTTGTTCTAAGCTATATGAAAGATAAAATTAATGAAGATATTGCCGCTCAATGGAGAGAATTTCCCACAATTAAAATATATGCCATTGACAGCGAGAGGGCTGCCAGTATAGAAGAAATGGAAGCTTTTTTCGTGAATGCAACACCTTTTGACGGGATAAACACACTTTTAAGGCCCGCAGGTGATCAACCAAAATCAGAATTAGTAATTTTTAGCGGAAGTTTTTACTTTTATGAAAAGGTTAGGCGTTGGATGGGAACCATGGCCACCCCAAAAGAATAAATCTTTCCGCACCACGCAGAATTAAAAAATCCCCCAAAGCGTACTACTGCTTACAAGTTGAACGCTATTCTACATGAAATTTACTCAAGAACTAAAATCTCATTATGTCGGAGAATCAAACCGATCTTGATATGCAAATCGACCTGGATAATTTACATCAAAAAAAGGTCCAAGAGCTCAAACAAATTGCTAAATCTCTTGGTTTAAAGGGGGTTACTGCGCTTAAAAAGCAGAGTATAATCGACCGGATCCGGGAAACTGCCGGAAATAGCGATAATACACCTTCCGATAAATCGAACCATTCTGATACTCCTCTCAAAGTTGAGGATGCCAATTATGGAAAGAGAGAGCATATACAAACATATGATGACCCTTCCGATTCCAAGCGGGATAAGAGAGGCGGTCAACCCAATAAACGGCATGAGCATAAAAAGCCAAATAAACGTCATGTGAGCAATGTACTGCCCGATTCGGAGGCCCCCACTCTCGATGAACGTCTTGCGGAGATCACGCCACAACTTGGTAAATTTCTGCTGAATGAGGGTACGCTCGAAATTTTACCGGATGGTTACGGATTTCTGAGATCCGTAAACTACAATTATAAAGCCAGTCCGGACGATATATATGTATCTCCGTCTCAAATCAAACGTTTTCGTTTAAAACAGGGTGATTGCGTAATCGGAATCATTCGTCCGCCCAAAGTCGGAGAGCGCTATTTTGCGTTGTTGCGGGTTGAAGGTGTGAACGGTAAGATCCCCACCGATATGGATAATCGCGGTGATTTTGAAGATCTGCTGCCGGTATATCCCGATATGCGCTATAAGATGGAGAACAGTTTTGCAGAGTATACTACTCGAATAATCGATCTGTTTGCGCCCATTGGAAAAGGGCAGAGGGGCCTGATTGTAGCCCAGCCGAAAACGGGTAAGACAACCATACTCAGGAATATTGCCAATGCTGTTAATAACAACCATCCTGATGCAAAAATTATCATTTTGCTGGTTGATGAGCGCCCCGAAGAGGTGACCGAAATGAAGCGCAGCGTTAAGGATGCCGAAGTTGTTGCCTCTACGTTTGATGAAAAACCGGAAAATCACATTGGGCTTTCCGAAATCGTATTTGAAAAAGCGAAAAGGCTTGTGGAGAGCGGTCATGATGTACTGCTGCTCATCGACTCCATTACTCGTCTTGCAAGGGCTTATAACGTTGCAGGAGCCACTTCCGGCCGCACAATGTCGGGTGGTGTCGACTCCGAGGCGCTGAAGGCTCCACGGCAGTTATTCAGCTCGGCACGTAACATTGAAAATGGCGGAAGCCTGACCATTATCGCCACGGCGCTAGTGGATACAGGTTCACGTATGGATGATGTGATTTTTGAAGAGTTTAAAGGTACCGGAAACATGGAGCTGGTTCTGGACCGTCGGCTTGCAGAGAGAAGGCTCTATCCCGCAATTGATATTTTTAAGAGCGGAACCCGTCGTGAAGAGCTTATTGTTTCTGATGAAGAGCGGGAAAAAGTGGTCCTTTTACGCCGATATCTCAATAATCACAACGCATATGAAGCGATGGAATTCCTCCTCGATAAGATGAAGGGAACCAAGAGCAACAATGAGTTTTTGATCTCGATGAATAAATAAGTTGAGTTCAAGAAAAAAGCTAATTTAGGAGTGTCCCCCTTCGAAGGGGGCAATGGGGGATGAAAAGAATTGTATTTGATGCTCAAAAGAGGCCATTCGAATCAAATATCACTGCAATATCCTGCCACAGCGCACTCGTCTGTAGAGTTGAAGAGGGCCCCGGAGTTCTGGTCGGATATGGTAGCCTAACCACGGAACTCGTCAGACGACTGATGATTTTGATACCTTAATTTGAACTTTCCCCAAGTTACCGACGCTGACAGAAACCCGGAAAAGCGCCGGGAATGCTGTCAGGTCTAATCCGTCTTTAACCCCGGAACTCGTCAGACGATTGAGCATTTCGGTTTCGTAACTTGATCTTTCCCAAAGTCGTCAGACGAGGGGCTACACCGCCTTAAGCCAGAGCAACTGATAGGGTTCAATCTTCAATTGGCTCGCATCGGTTCTGCTGTTATCAGAGAGAAGGTCTTTGAACCGGACCGAATGTATCTGATCAGATATCCATTCAACATTTACATTTCTTACGTGTTCGCTGAAGTTGGCAATAACCAGCATTTTATCAGCTCCATTACTCCTTACAAAACAGAACAGGTGTGCATCGATCTGATCAGGGAAGCTTGTATCGGTATTTCCAAAGACAGGCTCCTCTGAACGAATACCGGCCATAAGCTTAAAAAAGGAAGTCATTCGATCTGCTACACCTTTATGAACCCTGTCTGACTTTACCCCTTCTCTCAGATCGGGCCGGTGCACCCAGCGGCTGTCATAGCTTTTCCCGGGATCATCACGATAGCTGTAGTCATTTAACACGCCCCACTCGTCACCCAGGTAGAGCAATGGAATACCGCCAATGCTGTAGGCAATCCCATACAACAGCTGCATGCGTTTGATGCTTAATTCTGTTTCTGCTTCATCGCCTGATTCCATGGCTTTCTCAAGCCCGGTGAGCGATGCTGAACTTCCGCAGATTCTCATATCACCGGTATCGGGGTTATGCTGAAAGGGAACGCCTTTGGAAAAACTGCCCTGAAACTGTCCGGAATAGAACCGGTTAAGGAAATGGCGGTGG
>REDT01000245.1 GCA_007693295.1 Balneolaceae bacterium | reverse complement strand
CAACCTCCGATTCTATTTCGTGATTTTGCATGAATTGATACGGAGGTTTTGGGTGGCTTGCCCCCTAACCCGGAGCGTTGCCCCGGGCTGTGTTATTTCGCGCTTTCAGCGCTTGGAATTGGAAAGATTATTTATGTATGATCACAACTAAAACAGACCGAAAATCCAACCCCAAATGGGGTTGAAAATGAATAGCCCCGAGTGGAAACTCGGGGTATGGTGGTGAAGCCCATCATCCCCGAGGCGAAATTTAGATCAGCGCTCTGATTGAATCGAGGGGTAGCGGGAAAGACCATTTGATGAACGGAGTTACCCGGCAAAGGATAGATTGCATATCGAGCGCCTTCACGAGGGACTGCCACGGATTGAAACCGCCTCAGAGTGCCTTCACGCACTCTTCAAGAGCATCCATCACTTTCTCGCACTGTTCTGAGGTGGTGTAAGGCGCCGGACCGAATCGAATGATTTGATCACGGGCATCGGTAAAGATATCCCTTTCGAGTAACATGGCGCGGAGTTCACGGGCATGAGGTGATTTCAGCGCCATAAAGCCACCGGTCTCATTTAGCGGCCGTTCATTGCCATGTCGAATCACTTCAGGGTCAAAGCCTTTTGCATCAAACAGCTTTCTCAGGTATTCCACCTGGGAGCTGTATTGTTTATGGAGCACCTCTTTGGTGAGCCCCTGGCGTATAAAAAAATCCGTAACGGCCGCTCCCCTGTATTGTGAAACGGGATCATAGGTGGCTGTGGCAAATTTCTGGTCGCCGTCATCAAAAACCACAGGCTTGTCATCGCGCGGATGATCCAGTGTTGAGAAGGCTGAAAACCAGCCCGTGATGACGGGACGCATCTCACAGTTCTTCGGAAAGCGCATAAAGCAGTTGGCCTCCCCCCACTGCATGTACTTGTATCCGCCGATAAAGATATAGCACTCTTCCAGTTTCTGATCCTTAACCGAAAGCGGAACTACATTTGTCCCGTGGTAGTCATCAATGAGCAGCGGAACGCCGGCTTCACCGGTCGCGGCGGCAATTTCAGCGAGTTTTGTATTCACCTCCGAAGTTTCATAGTAGATGTGAGACAACATCACAGCCGCAGTTCGATCGTCAAGATTCTCTTTAACAAGCTTCAGCAGTTTCTCATCATCTTCGTGGGGCAGATAGATAATTTCGAGTCCCTCCTCTTCCAATCGCTTCAGCTGTCGATACAGCGAATGAAACTCACCCGTTGTTGTGATGATCTTCGGTTTAGTCTTCAGGTCGAGGGCTGAGAGCCAGGAAACCATCAATACGTGGGTATTCTGTTCCCTGCAATACTGCCCGTCGGGATCATCATACCAGGTTCGCAGGTAGTTTCGCATGATCTCGGTCTTTTCGAAACCAAAACCCCACTTGTTGTCTACCTGCTCGGCAACCATGCGCATATACTCCTGCACGCCTTCGAACGCCACATCGGGCCACGCCTGGTGTGAATGTCCTGTAAAGAGGAGCCTGTTGGCTACATTGAAGTGAGAGTAGTGTGGCTGAAGCGATCGGGCTAACGTGTCGAAATCCTGCATGAATAACTCATTTGGTTTGATTTATATGACGAATGTACGGAATGTATTGAAGTTAATTAACCCCAAACTCCGTCAGAACGTTGCCTGCAAAAACTCCCCTGCCCTATACCTCTCAATCAACCTCTGCTCATTCACCCTTTTAAATCCTTTCAGCTTCTGTTCATCCAGCGCTGCAATCGTCATCTCTCGCTTACCGAGTGGCCCGCGCGATTTGGCAACTTTCCATCCGCCAGCGGCCATTGCTGCACGTGCTGAAGTAGCCGCACAGTAGGTGGATAGCACGACTTCCGGTTTCGAGAATCCTGCGAGCTTTTTAAATACATCCGCACTCCACAACTCGCTGTTCACTTCCGGGGAAAATGGGTCATGAAATATATAGTCGGTTTTCTTTCCCGGTGATGGCAAATCGTTAAAGGATCCAAAAAATAGTTCCAGCGTTAGTTTTTCCGAAATTTCAAACCGATTCATTCCCGGATTCAGATTATCGAATATATCTCTGAGCAGTTTTGCCGGACGCTGACTCTGAAATTCTTCACCGAAGGTCAGTTCCGCAGCTGTTTCCGGACCAATAGGGTACAGTTCAACAGAGAAAAAATTAACGCGGCAATTCCCTTCTGATCTCTTCAGATAATCATTCATCAGGATCAGGTTCAGGCCCGTACCAAATCCCATCTCAAAAACAGTTATCTCATCATCAGTTTTGATCGCTTCTGTCACTCCGGGTGTTTCAAAAAAAACATACCGGCTTTCGGCCACGGCTCCGTTGGGATTGTGGTAAAGTTGCGAAAACCTCTCCGAATAGAGCGTTGTGGAGCCATCTTTGGTTGGCCTGATTTCAATTTTCCCTGATTCATTTTCCATCCAGCCAATTTACAAAATCTCAAATAAATCCTTCGCTAGTGCGAGCGTCCCACCCTCAACTTCTTGGTTGTGCAAGCTTCCCGACCTCCACTTAGCTTGTGCGAGCGACCCACCTTCCACTTCCTGCTTTGCTAGTGCGAGCGACCCGACCCCCTTGGCTTGTGCGAGCGTCCCGCTCGTACAGCCAACTCTTTTCTTAAAAATCTCATTCCTGTTCATCATTATTTTACGTAAAATCAGTACGTTGAAGTAACATTACAGAACAGACCATTACAATGGAAAAAACAAAAGCAGTCGGCCTGATTTTGGGGATAATTGGGTTCATCATCCCATTGATGATTCAAATACCCGGGCTCTCACTAGCCGGGCACCTTGCCATGAGCATTTTTATACTGGCAGCTATATTCTGGATGTTTGAAACCATACCCATCTACTCAACATCCATACTTGTCATTTTTTTGGAAGTGATTTTGCTCAGTGCAGAAGGCCTGATTTCCCATACGGATGCAAGCTATTCTCCGGTTGCATACACACAGTTTGTGGCAACCCTGGCCGATCCGATTATCATCCTGTTTTTGGGTGGTTTTGTTTTGGCCGATGCAGCCGTGAAGTACAACTTCGACAGAAACATGTCGCGAATTCTTTTAAAGCCGTTTGGTACCGACCCGAAATATATTATTCTGGGTTTAATGGCTGTAACAGCCGTACTCTCCGCTTTTATGAGCAATACGGCTACCACAGCCATGATGATTACCGTGATCATTCCTATTCTTGCCAAGACAGATGTTAGTGATCCTGCACGCATCAGTATTGCACTCTGTATTCCATTCGCCGCAAATATCGGCGGTGTGGCTACTCCCATCGGAACACCGCCCAATGCTGTTGTTATTGCAGCACTGAACCAACAGGGAGTTGGCATTGAGTTTGGAAGCTGGATGCTCTACGCAATGCCGCTTGCCATAGTCATGCTTATTGTAGCATGGTACCTGCTGCTAAAACTCCATCCTCCCGCAACCTCTACTCTTAATCTTGATCTGAAAGGAGAGTGGATGAAAAACCGGAAAGCCTATACCCTCTATATCGTTTTTGCCTTGACGGTTATCCTGTGGATTTCAGAAAGCCTGCATGGAATCAGAAGCAGTATTGTAGCGCTGTTTCCCGTTGCAGTACTCACTTTAACCAATACTTTTGAAAAAGAGGACATCCGAAAACTGCCCTGGGAAGTGTTGTGGCTTATCGCCGGCGGTATTTCGCTGGGTATTGCAATGAAAGAGACCGGTCTTGCCGACTGGGTAATCGGAAGTATTGCCTGGGATCAGATGGGGTACCTGTTATTACTCAGCCTGTTTGGAGTTGTGGCTATTGTGCTATCAAATTTCCTCTCCAACACCGTTACGGCATCACTCATGATACCGCTTGGTATCTCTCTGGCTACTTCCGGCATAATTGAAGGGCCTGCATCCATATTGATTATCGGGTTGGTAATTGCCCTGAGCACCAGTTTTGCAATGGTATTGCCAATCTCAACGCCTCCAAACGCTATTGCGGTAAGTACCGGTGTAGTGAAAACCAAAGATATGATCGTTGCAGGTTCCCTGATCGGAGCCATTGCCATGATCCTGATCATTTTAATGACACGCTTTTACTGGCCTTACATCCTATAATCCCAACATCATGAAACCAAAGATCTATATACTTGTAGTGGAAGATGAGCCCGAAGTGCTCGACTCCATTGTTCGCGACATTGCCGAGTTTGAAGAGTATTTTGAAATTGAGATGGCCGATACGGCCGAAGAAGCCGAACAGATAATCCAGGAAATTCTGGATAATGAACATATGATTGGGCTGATTCTGTGCGACCACGTACTGCCCGGTAAAAACGGCGTGGATCTTCTGATTGAAATGCAAAAGAGTGAACGTACCAAACCAACAAAAAAAGTACTCATTACCGGTCAGGCAGGCCTTGAAGAGACGGTAAAAGCCGTTAATGAGGCCAACTTAAAACACTACATTGCCAAGCCCTGGGAGAAAAAAGAGCTGGTTAACATCACCCGAACCCTGCTCACCGATTTTGTGATTGAATCGGTAAAAGACCCACTGAAATATATGCAAGTGCTCGACGCTCAGCGGTTGGCTGAAGAGATCAGAACAGGACGGCATATTACCGACAGCTGATTCAAAAGAGATATTCCTGTCGCGGATATCAATACAGAACGAATCGCCATTAACGTTAACACCCTACTGAGTATGGTTAATTCATCACTATTATGACTTTCAAACTAGGATCACAGTGGCTCGAAGACCCTTCATCCGTAACCCGGCTGCTTAGGCGTGTGCTTACCGAATCGGGGCAGCCTGAAAAGTACATCACGGATATAAAGGCGGGTACAACTCTGTTCAGGGAAGGTGAACCACTTGATACAATTTATATTCTGCTTGAGGGAGCCGTTCAGCTTTTCAAAATGAAACCTCTCAATAATACGGAGTATCCGATTATCAGACTGGAAGTAGGCTCACTAATTGGCATTTTAGCCTTCACCACAGGCTTTAATTCACTTACAACTGCAAAAACACTAGAACACTGCAGATTCCTCAGAATTCCCAAATCGGATGTAGATCGTCTTCTGGATGAACAACCGGATTTCAGAGGGTATCTGGATGAACTGATTCTGGCCAACCTGCTCGAGCGTTTCAAGCAAACAATCATTCTGCAGATGAAACTCGACTCTGCAAACAACCAGCTGCAGGTTGAGCGAAATGAGCTGAGGCAGGCTTATAAAAACCTGCAGGAGGCGCAAAAAATGCTGGTCCACCAGGAGAAGATGGCAACTCTCGGGCAGTTGGTTGCAGGTTTTGCACATGAAGTAAACAATCCCACTTCGGCACTCTTGCGCTCTACAGACACCCTGGAATCTCATCTGCAGCGCTTCATGGAACAGACCTGTTTTGACTCAAAATCGGGCTGGGAGGCTGCCGGTAAACACTTTTTTGAACAGGGGAAAAAGTCGGGATTCCCCGACACCAAAACTATCCGGGAACGTTCGGTTCAGCTTAAAAAAGAGTTTCCCACGGCAGGTGGCGGGCAAATTCGTTTAATGGCTCAGATGCAGCAAGAGCTTATCGATCTGCTCAGAACCAAGGTAAAAGACAATCCGGAAAGGTTGCAGTACTTTCTCGACCTGTTTGAGTTTGGGAAAATGTTTCAGAATATCTCTTCGGCGGGTGAGCGTATATCCGGGCTGGTAAGGTCACTGAAAAGCTACAGCCGCTCCGACTCGGAAAACCGGCTCGAGAGGATCGATATCAGGGAGGGAATTCACGATACGCTTGAACTCACAAGTAACCGGATTAAGTTTTATGATCTCAATATCGAGCTGGACGAAGTACCGATAATTCTGGCTGATGCCGCCGGACTCAATCAGGTGTGGACAAATATTATACTGAATGCATCAGATGCAATGGGTAAGCGGGGTTCACTCGATATCCGCTGCGGACATGATGAAGATGAAATTTGGGTTTCTATCCGGGATTCCGGTCCGGGCATACCGGAAGAGAATCTCTTAAAGATATTTGAACCCAATTTCTCCACCAAAAAATCAGGCGTTAAATTCGGGCTGGGCCTGGGTTTATCTATCTCAAAAGATATTATTGAGCAGCACGATGGTACAATCATTGCTGAAAACAACAAGGACGGCGGAGCAAGCTTTATCGTCAGATTGCCAATAAAACCCGCTGCTGAGTAAATCGGGACGCGCGAGCGCCCCAACCCTCACTTGGCACGCGCGAGCGTCACGACTCCTCTTGGCTTGTGCGAGCATCACGCTTGGCTTGTGCGAGCGTCTCGCTCGTACAAGCCAAGCACCTGCACAACCACATGCCTTTTCCTGGGCCTGTTGTCATGATCGAGCACCACAATCTGTTGCCAGGTGCCTAAGATGCAGCGGCTATCACGGATGGGAACGGTTATTCCGGGCCCCATAAACGTGGCACGAATATGGGAAAACCCATTGTCATCTCCCCAGGTCTCCGAGTGATGCGAACGCTCTTTTTCTGAGGCAAACTGCTCCAGCTTCTCTTTGATGTCTTTCACCAGGGCGGGTTCAAACTCCATCGTGGATATGGAAGCCGTAGAGCCCACGGCAAAAACGTGGCAGAACCCTTCGGCTACTCCCGACTCGTGTACAATTTTTTCCACGCGCTCTGTAAGATTATGAATGTCAGAAAATCCTTCCGTTTCAAGATAGACGTCTTTGGTTTCGATCTTCATTATGTGGATTTGTTTTAGATTATGAGTTCACCAAATAAATAAAAAAATCTGCTCATTGATGCGATTTTTCATCAAAAACATGCATATTGAGCATCCTTTTGAGAGAGAACATCAGATACACTTTTTTTCTGCCTAAAAAGCTGTTTTTTAGAAAAACTCTTCCTATATTTGGAGTCTATCAACTTTTTATAACTACAATACAATTATGATCGGAGTAAACGTAAAAGACAACGAAAGTATTGATCGCGCGATCAACCGCTTTAAGAAAATGGTAACACGTTCACGTGTACTGAATGAGTACAAGGATCGCCAGCAGTTTACCAAGCCTTCTGAAGAGAAGAGAGAAGCGATGAAGAAAAGCGTACGCGAAGAGAGAAGACGTCAGCGCGACAACTATTGATTAATCAATGAGCTATCTAATTACGGATAGCTTTTGATACGGTATCCGCGGTCTGCAAAGTCAGTTTAAAACTGCCCGTGGTTTCGCTGTTTGGCAGCACAGCCTTTTTAAACCCCATCTTCTCTGCCTCTTGCAAACGCCTGATAAGGAATGGTACGCGCCGGATTTCACCACCCAGCCCAACCTCACCTACGTACAGTGTTTTATCTTCAACAGGTATATCGCGGATGCTCGATGCAAGCGCACTCATTACGGCCAGGTCGGCTGCCGTATCCGATATTTTAAGGCCGCCGGCTATATTCAGATATACATCCTGCCCGGCAAAACCAAGCCCTACCCTCTTTTCCAGCACAGCGATAAGCAGCTGCAATCGCCTTTGATCAAACCCGCTTGCTGTTCGCTGCGGGGTGCTGTAATTGCTCGGTGTTACAAGAGCCTGTACCTCTATGAGAATCGGCCTGGAGCCCTCCATAATACAGGTTACGCAGTTGCCACTCACGGTTGAGTTCATCTCCGACAGAAAAAGGTCAGACGGGTTTACCACCTCATGCAGTCCGGTGTCGCGCATTTCAAAAACACCCACCTCATGCGCCGGACCAAACCGGTTTTTAACCCCCCTCAGCAGTCGATGCAGCTGGCTTTGATCCCCCTCAAAGTGAAGAACTGTATCTACCATATGCTCCAATATGCGCGGGCCGGCAATATCACCCTCTTTGGTTACGTGGCCTATCATAAGCGTGGTTACCCCCTCCTTCTTGGCAATCTGCTGAAGCATGGCCGAGCACTCCCGAATCTGCTGCACGCTTCCCGGCAAACTGTTCAGATCACTGCTGAAAACCGTTTGAATAGAGTCTACGATCATAAGATCGGGCTTTATCTTCCTGGCCTGGGCAATTACTGATTGAATCTCGGTATTGGAGTAGATCAGCATGTTATCACCCTTCAGCCCTATTCTTGAAGCCCGCTGCTTGATCTGGGAAGCTGACTCTTCGCCGGCAACATAGAGAATATTCCAGTCGCTGCATTTTTGCGCCATCTGAAGCATGAGCGTACTTTTGCCAATTCCCGGATCGCCGCCAAGCAGCAAAAAGGAACCTTTTATAAGCCCGCCGCCAAGAACACGATCGAGCTCCTGCAGGTTTGTTGATCTGCGGTCTTCGTTACTGAATGTAACATCCGAAAGACGAACGGCGTCGGCCGAGTCTGTATGTGAAACGTCCACTTTATGTCTTTTGGCCGTCTCTTTAACAGCCAACACCTCCTCAAAGGTATGCCACTCGCCGCATGCCGGACACAAACCGAGCCACTTGGCTGAGAGATGTCCGCAGCTGCTGCACTCGTACTGTATTTTATTTTTCGCCACTTTTTACCGGCTCTTCTCGTTTGCGATTAATTTTCTCGAGCTTTTCGGCCACGCTATGATTCACATACCACATCATAGCAAAAATACCAACGCCAATACTTACATAGTAGGTGATAACTCTCCACACAAAAACGGCCAGCCCAATAAATGCAGTTCTATCAATAAGCGGCCCTAAAAAGATCGCAAAAAGACCCTCTACACCGCCTGATCCTCCGGGCGTGGGGATAATGAGAAATGCCAGGTTCATTGAAAGGCTGCGCAATACCAGCAATATTTCATCAGCCGGCAGTAAACTTAAAATAACGATTACAGGGAGCGCCACACGGCATAGCCAACTCATGGTAGAGAAAAAGAATGCCTTCAGCACAAAACCCATAGGCTTTCTCCTCAGCTCTTCCGAATAACTCTCCAGGTTATCAGCTTCAATGTTTACTTTATCAGAAAATTTACGAAGCAGGGGCAATCTGAATACAGTCTTAATGATTTTCTTCATCGCGCTTGGGTTCACCAGCAACCCATACGCCAATACAGCCCCATACAGAAGCAAGCCTGCATAGATCACAAACATGGTTACATTACCAACCATACCGATCTCTTCGGGCAAAACCTGTAGCCAGATACCTGAGATGAGCAAAATGGGCACGGCAAGCGCATACCAGAACTGATCGAGCATCACACCATAGAGCACAATTGCAGAAGATTTACCAAAGCCGATTCCCTCTTTAGTCATGGCGAAAGTTGCTACCGGGGCGCCGCCAATGGTAGATGGGGTTACGGCTGAAGCAAAGTCCCATGTAAGAGCAACCCGGAATGATGCCATCCGGCTAATCGTCTTGTCAGCTAAAATTCTGATCTTCGCAGCAAAAAAATAGACCTTTAGAAACATCACGCCAATGGCGATAAAAATACCGGGCAATCTTTTCGGGGCCAGGTAGTGAAGTGTATCCGGAGTGTAGGTCAGATAGATAACAATCGCCATACTCACTACACTCAATGTAATGGAGATGAGCAGGTATTTAATTGAAATCAAGGGGCCGCTATGGCCGGTATGTTCAGCAGTCTTTACCAATATTCAGAAGCTGGTGAGGGGTGATTGGATTTTACTATCGCCCTGGAACTATCAAATAAGATCTCTCAAAAAAAGAAAAACCATGCAGATCGTCTATCTATCCGCATGGTTTTTTAGAACTATTTAGGCAATGGTGATCTCTTCGTTCAGATATACATCCTGAATATAGTTCAGGAGTTTAACACCCTCTGCCATTGGCCGCTGAAATGCCTTTCGGCCACTGATTAAGCCCATACCGCCGGCTCTTTTGTTGATTACAGCTGTTTTTACAGCATCCGCAAAGTCATCGCTGCCTGATGCACCGCCCGAGTTGATTAAACCTGCACGCCCCATATATCCATTAGCCACCTGGTATCGTGTAAGATCGATTGGATTGTCGGATGTGAGTTCAGAATAGATCCGCTCATCCAGCTTGCCATAAGATGAATCTCCGGCATTCAGGGCTTTATACCCGCCGTTGTTTTCCGGTAATTTCTGTTTCAGGATATCGGCTCCAATGGTTGCTCCCAAATGGTTTGCCTGGCCGGTAAGATCGGCTGATGAGTGATAGTCGGTGCCGCCAACTTTAAATCCGGAGTTTCGTGTATAGCACCAGAGAACCGTTGCCATACCAAGCTGGTGAGCATACTCAAATGCCTCTGCAACTTCCACAATCTGACGATTTGACTCTTCTGATCCGAAATAGATGGTAGCTCCTACAGCAGCCGCGCCCATATCATACGCCTTATCTATAGTTCCGAACATAATCTGATCGTAGGTGTTCGGGAATGTGAGAAGTTCATTGTGATTAATTTTCACAAGAAACGGAATCTTGTGTGCATATTTTCTTGATACAGATGCGAGCACGCCAAATGTTGAAGCTACCGCATTACAACCGCCTTCAATAGCAAGTTCAACAATTTTTGCCGGATCAAAATAGTCCGGATTCTTAGCAAAAGAAGCTCCTGCGCTATGTTCAATTCCCTGGTCAACCGGCAAAATGGAGAGATACCCGGTTCCCGCAAGGCGACCGTGATTCAGCATCCATTCCAGGTTTCCAAGTACCCTGTTGTTTCTGTCTGAGTGGTACCAAACATCATCTACATAAGATGCAGATGGAAGGTGAAGCCTGCTTTTTGGAATAGTTTTACATGTGTGATTTAGTAGAGAATCGGCATCTTTCCCCAGTAACTCTTCAATGCCTGAAATTGCAAGTGCCATTATAATATACTCCCGTTTATTAGTTAATAAATTAGTTGTTATACCCTGTTAATATACATCTTCAATTATCAAATGGCTATTAATTGAGGTGTATTCCCACGCTGGAAGCGCTTCGTTTTATACTAATTCTGAAACTACAGTGATATAATGTGTAAAAACCCCTATTTTTAAGGCTTATCAATAAATTATAGCCATGAATATTCAAAACATTAAACTCGGTAAGCAACCGCTGCTTCTTGCACCTATGGAAGATGTGTCTGATTCACCCTTCCGACAGATATGCAAGCAGAAAGGCGCAAACCTTGTCTATACCGAATTTATCAGCTCCGAAGCGATTATCCGCGATTCTGATATCGCGCTGCATAAAATGCATTTCGAGGAGATAGAGAGGCCTTTTGGAATACAGATATTTGGAGGCCGTGAAGAGGCTATGGAAGGCGCAACAAAGGTTGCGAAAGCCAATAACCCCGACCTGATCGATATCAATTACGGCTGCCCTGTTTATAAAATTGTGAAGAAAGGTGCCGGATCAGCCTGCCTGAAAGATCTTGACATGATGGAGCGTATGACCGGTAGTGTTGTAGATGCGGCAGGCGATATTCCAGTTACGGTAAAAACGCGGCTGGGCTGGGACGATCAGACCATCCGTATTGAAGAAGTTGGGCTGATGTTGCAAAGACTTGGCGTAAAAGCCCTCACAGTTCATGCGCGTACCCGCTGCCAAAAATATAAAGGCGATGCGCGCTGGGAGTGGCTTAAGAAACTCAAAAACACACCCGGCCTTGAAATTCCCATCATAGGAAACGGCGATGTTAACTCACCGGAATCTGCGAAGAGAATGTTTGATGAAACCGGCGTGGACGGTGTAATGATTGGCCGGGGCGCCATAGGCAATCCCTGGATTTTCGAACAGACGCGTCACTATCTTGAAACCGGCGAACTGCTGCCCGATCCCACACTGCAGCAGCGCCTTGAAGTTTGCGCCGAGCAGCTGAGGCTCTCTGTTGCCCATCACGGTGAAACCTACGGCGTAATTATCATGAAAAAGCACTATGGCCAATACCTTAAGGGTGTTCGCAACGGCAAGAAACTTCGCAACGCCATCATGCAGGAGAAGCAGATGATGCCCGTTCTGGAACTGCTCCTTAATTTCAGGGAAGAAGAGGTTTTTGC
>REDT01000241.1 GCA_007693295.1 Balneolaceae bacterium | reverse complement strand
AAGGACAAGCTTACCATCTATTTCGACAAGAATCCTTCAGAGGGTCTTTCAGATAATCACGTTGTAGATCAGTCGATAAGGGAGAAAATAAAGTCTCTGATTTTCATCCCTATTATCTCACAAACATATTGCGACACCTCCTCTTTTGCCTGGAAAGAAGAGTTTAAAGTCTTTAAATCCAACTCCCAGACCGACCGGTTCGGCCGTACAATACAGCTTCCCAACGGCAACTACACATCCAGAATATTACCTATAAAGATTCACGATATTGAATTAACCGACCTCAAGCTGCTTGAATCCGAACTGGACGGTACCCTCAGGTCTATTGATTTCATCTACAGGGAAGCAGGTGTAAATCGGCCTCTTCGCCCTGTTGACGATGAACTTCAAACGCAGTATGGCAAAACTCTATACAGAAATCAGATCAATAAGTTGGCCTATGCCATAAAGGAGATCATTCAGGGAATTAAAGCCCTCGATAAGGCCGCTCCTGCTTCAGTGAATCCGACAACCCTCTCTTCTTTTGAACATATAGCCGGAGCGTTTTCCTCCTCACACCCATCTGCCTCGAAAGTAAAGGTACTGGATCAATCAGGGCCCACTGTGTATCTGGCATGGACGTCGAGTGATCTGAAAGAGGCAAGAGAAGAGATGGCCATAACTCTTAAAAAGGCCGGGTTTAATGTGCTGCCCACAACCGACTGCCCGGCCGACGATGAGGCTTTTAAAACGAAAGTGGTGCAAGATCTGTCTCGATCAACCTGTTCACTTCACATGCTTGGCGGAGAATTTGGAAGACGGTTTGAATTTGACAGTGAAGTATCATTCCCTCAGTTTCAGTTCCTTGAGGCAAAGAAAATCCTGGAATCAAACGATGATGATTTCAACTGTTTTATATGGCAGCTGCCGGATGCAGCCCGTGACATGAAACCTGATCAAAAAAATCTCATCACCTATATTCGCAACAACATCACTCATAATATGATGTTTTCTAACAGCCTGGGAGCCATGCAGCTTGTAGACGATATTCGGGTGGTAATGAAAAAAGAGGAGCAAGAGCTATTTGATTCCAAGGATACAGAGATTTTCTTTATCTATAATCAGCAGGATGAGGCAGAAGCAAAAATTATTACCGACCATCTGAGTACAGAGTATCCTGTTGAAATCATGAATATTCTTCCGGATGGCGAAGATAAATACAGGGAGATCAGTACCCAGCAAATTCCCAAGAGTAAACTTGCCGTTGTCTACTTCAAGCACGCTGCCGACTGGGCATTGCCTTTTACAAAGCAGGTATGGAAAACGGTAGGCGGAGCCTCATCACCTACTCCGCTTTTTCTGATCGGAGAGGATGATCCCATCAGTAATAGAGCGCGTAATTTTAAAGCTCCCAAAGTTGTCTCTACAATCGTCCCCAATAAGGATGTTCCCGGTGAAGTAAAGAAAGTGTATATAACCGTAAAAGACATGAGTTAGGTCTGCCCTATGTTCGATGATTTTCAGATATGTCCTTATACCGGGTTACGCTCTTTTACCGAGGAGGAGTCCATTTATTTTAAGGGACGAGAAGAGAATATTGAACAGGCCACCGAGCAGCTTCAAAAGAACAAATTCCTGATGTTGACCGGCGCTTCAGGCGACGGAAAATCATCGTTGGTTTATGCCGGAATCATTCCAAATGCCCGGGCGGGATTTTTAAAATCAAAATATTCTCAATGGGCTGTAGCCGACTTCAGGCCCGAAAGAACGCCCTTCAAGAACCTCTGCAAATCCATTGCAGCACAGCTCGGCATCGGGAATGTAGAAACCGTTGAATCGGAACTGAAACATGGTTTTTCGGCCCTTATCGAACTGTACAAAAATTCATCACGATACCTGGATACGGAATCTGCGGAATGGATTGAGGCCGATGAATCAAAAAAAGCTGAATTAAAAAGAAACTCTGCCAACCTTCTCATTTTAACAGATCAGTTTGAAGAGTTCTTTACCAATCCGGAAAATTATCAGAACGGTGCCCCCTCCCGCGAATCAAATCTTGTTTTGAACCTTCTGCTCGAAACAGCACGAATATCACACGAAGAGGACCTGCCCGTTTATGTAGTCTTCACCATGCGATCCGATTTTATCGGGCAGTGTGCAGCATTCAGGGGCCTGCCCGAATATATCGGTTTTTCACAGTTTTTTGTGCCAAGGCTCAACCGTACGCAGCTTCAGCAGGTGATTGAAGAACCGGCCATACTGAGCGGAAACCGTATTTCGAGGAGACTGACCGAGCGTCTCATTTACGACCTTTCCGAAGGCGGCGACCAGCTGCCCATTCTTCAGCATGCACTGAATCAGATCTGGCATGCGGCCGATCAGGGAAGGCAGGAGATGGACCTGATCCACTACGCAAAGGTGGGAGGCATGCCGGCCGATGAACTGCCGAATGACCAAAAAGCCGTTTTTAAACAGTGGTTCGATAAACTCCCGGACGAAATACAGAACTGCTACCAGGAACCGGGCCTGCAAAACGTTCTCGATAGTCACACCAATAAACTCTACCTGGAAGCTTCCGAGTACTACCGTAATCATACCGGAAAAACGATCTCACACGATGATGTAAAAAAAATCATCAAAACAGCCTTCACCTGTTTAACAAAGATTGATCAAAGCCGTGCAGTGCGAAACCGCATGACGCTGCGCGAAATAACGGATATCCTGAACCAACCCGGCCTGGATACCGAAACGGTTGGTGCCGTACTGAATATATTCCGAGAGCCGGGCAACACCTTTATCCGGCCTTTCATCCGGGAAGATGATGAAGATAACAGCCTTCAAGGTTCAGATGTTCTCGACATCACTCACGAAAGCCTGATCCGGAACTGGAAATACCTGGAAGAGTGGGCGCATGAGGAATATGATAACTACACTGTTTATCTCGATTTTGAAAAACAGTTGAATCGCTGGCTCAGCAGTGATAAATCGAACGGATATCTGCTCTCCATCGGGCCTCTGACGTTTTTTGAAAGCTGGTATGAACGGGTTCAGCCAAATATTCACTGGATTGCCCGCTATCTGCCGGAGGAGCTGGAAAGTGATAAAAAACTGGAAAAAGCCGCCCAAATTCTTTCTAATACCCGTGAATTTCTAAGCCGAAGTGCCAAAAGGCACCTTGTTACCCGTAAGGTTATGCAGTACGGCACAAAAAAAATCGCAGTGATTCTTGGAGTATTGGTTTTGATTTCACTGGGTACATATGCTGCCTGGGATATCTACCAAAAGCAGAATGATACCATACTGCGGTCGATAAAGAATGAGACCCTTACGCTTGCAAACCGGCCAAATCTGGCCCTTCAGGTTATCGTGCCTTCCCTTGCTGAGCAGATGATTATGGGTACCCTGACGATTCCGGAGATAGTTGCCGGTATTGAAAACCGGAACCAGAAAATTAAAGTGGCTACAGGCATCGCGTCCAACCTTCTTTTACAGGGAAGATATGAGCCTGCTGAAAAAATTCTTCAGGCGCTTGAAATTGCTGACGGCTTGCTGGAGGAGATTCAGTTTGAAGAGCAGAGCGTGAACGAATTGTCGCACGGGCTTGAAATGATTTATGATTTCACTGCCGCCTCAGGTTTGGCACACTATTATTTGCAAAATGAGAGATCGGAAGCTCTCGTTCAGTCGAATGCACGGCGGTCTGCAGCGTGGTCAATGCATGTTCTGTTGAACCGGCCTGATGGGTTTACCGACATTCAGCACCTTCATCTGGCTATAGAGAACAGTTTGAATCACCGGATCTTCGATCAAAATGACCTCGGCCAAATTCTGAATATTCTCAGCCCTTTTGAATCGGATGAACGCAGCAGCTGGGTAACTGAAAATTATCCCCGCGACAGGATTTTGATCCGCGGGGCACAACCCATTTACGGCAACCGCCACAACGGCCTGTTTCAGCTTTTGGCCTATGTTTATGCTGCTTCCGGAAAACCTCAAATGGCTATTCAAAGTGTTGATACCATTCTCGTCAACCAGGGGTCATTTTTCGAAAACGACTACACCACCCATATTGAAAATGCGACAAATATTGCAGGAGTTTTTTATACCTACAATAATTTGGATCAGCTTGATGAATTTGTAGCTGCATACACGGCTCGCATTAACATACCCGCATACGAATTTTACAACAGGCTTATCGCGCGGACACAGTTCGATGTCTATTTTGTTGAACATCTGAACTATTACACCGGCACTGAAAGATATCATGGCAACCTGAATCTGAAATTCTCGAGTGATGAAATGCTCTCCTTTTTCTTCACAAAAATCAGGGAACACATTCAGAAAACAGGAGATCCTGATGCAAGGAACTTCAACATGGCTCTCTCTCACAAGGATGAAGGAGTGATGCTTGCATTCAGAAACGACATGAGGCCGGGCAATCCGTTCAGAAACGAAATAGATGCTCACTTTGAGCAGGCCGTAGCCTATTATAACCAAACATCCGGGGCCTATCTCAGGCAGAATATCACAATATCCACGGCTTCGGGCCTTGACTTTGCCGCTTATCCCCGTAATCATCTGTTTCAGTACCCCGACTATAGAGTCCCGTTTTATGCGGGAGAGCCGAGAGGCAGAATCTTTTCTTATAACTCCCCGATGTTTGCGGAGTACCTGATTGATCATGAACTCTTTGACCGGGTTTACAGCGACAGAGAGTCTCTCAGATATTTTGAAACCTGGATTCAGGATTATCATGCTGTTATGAGTTCACGCGATTTGACATCAAGGGAGCCCATGCCGTATGAAACAATGAAAAAGATTGCGCTCAGACTGGAAGAAGCCGGAGCGGATGAAAATACGGATCTCAATCTTCTCTATTTGCACCTTGCTGATATTGAGTTTTCGCAAAACAACCCGGAAAACGGCATTGCATCACTGCAAAAGGTAAAGACCGACAGGCTTCTCAACTCTTTTCAGTATACCCTGCCGTTTTTTATAAATACATACTCTCTTGAATTGACCGCAAAGGCTGTGGCAAATGCTACGTTACATGGAGAAACAGAACTTGCCGGAAATCTAATTAATGTCTTTCAGCTTGAAGTAAACCGGTCTTCCATATATGCCTTTGCAAGCCAGCAGCTATCCCTCCGAAACCGAAATGAAACGGCTGCGATTCAGCTTCTCGACTCTGCACGCACAGAGATGCTGAGGCTTGATAATCCGTCTGCGTTCCAGCCAAACCGCCTGATATACGCCACCGCTCTTGCCTATCAGAATCCTGTTAAAAACCGCGAGGAAGCCTACGAAACCATTAAAAATTCGAATAGCAAATTTGCGGCCATGTTTCGTTTCAGCTTGTCTGATGCTTTTTATAACGACTTATACAGTGCGATAAATCATATTCCTGAACTGGTTTCCAGCAATGACAGACTCCTGTTTTATTATTTTACTCTATACGGTGCCAACATGAACCGCACAAATGAAACCGAATGGGGAAAATACAGGAATAATGAGAATATAGCTTTCCGCAGGTATCTTCCATATATACCGGAGGGTTCATAAATGTTTGATCAGCAACCCATATGCCCCTATACCGGCCTGCGCTCTTTTACGGAAGAGGAGAGCCTCTATTTTAAAGGCCGCGATCAGCAGGTTGATCAGATCACATCTCTGCTTGAGAAAAATAAATTTTTAATGCTCACCGGTGCTTCAGGCGAGGGTAAATCTTCCCTGATTTATGCCGGCCTCGTACCAAATGCCAGGGCCGGTTTTTTTAAAGCCAAATACAGTAACTGGGTCATTGCTGATTTTCGCCCTGAACGCACTCCTGTAAAAAACATGGCGGCAGCCATAGCAGATAAATTTGAAATCCCTCAGGATACTGCCGAAACAGAACTGCGGCGCGGATACTCTTCCCTGATTGATCTCTATACCAGCTCAAAATATTACAACGATCAAAATAGCGATGAATGGCAGAATGCTACCGATGAGCAAAAATCGGAGATGAACAGATCATCTGCCAATCTTTTAATCATTGCAGATCAGTTTGAAGAGTTCTTTACAAATCCTGAAAATTTTTATAATGAAGCACCTTCACAGGATTCACAAATTATTGTAAACATACTGCTTGAGACGGCAAAAATTGCCCTGAAGAAGAACATACCCGTCTACATCGTATGTACCATGCGATCCGACTATATTGGCCAGTGTTCCGCATTCAGGGGACTTCCCGATTACATTGGATTTTCACAGTTTTTTGTGCCCAGGCTGAAACGAAAAGACCTGAAACAGGTGATTGAGGAACCCGCCATACTGAGCGGCAACCGGATTTCACATCGGCTTGTGGAGCGCCTGGTTTACGACCTTTCTGAGGGAGTGGATCAGCTGCCGATCCTGCAACATGCGCTCAACCAGATCTGGAGAGCGGCCGGTAACGGAAGGGATGAGATGGACCTGCTTCACTATGCGATGGTTGGAGGAATGCCGGCAAATGAACTTCCTGATGAAGATCAGAAAATTTTTCTGAACTGGTACAAACAGCAACCTGAACACCAGCGTGGCTACTACAAAGACACCGGGCTGCATCGTGTTATTGAAATACACGCTGATCTCCTTTTTGAAAATGCCTGGGAAAAATACGCTGCAGAATATCCTGACAAGATGATCTCAAGGGGTCAGGCTGCCCGGATTATTTCCACTGCTTTTACCTGCCTTACCAAGATTGACAACAGCCGTGCTGTTCGCAACAGGATGAGCCTTGAAGAGATCACGGAAATTATTCATTCACCCGGAATAACTCCGGAAATTGCAGGAAATCTGCTCAACATCTTCCGGGAAGAAGGCAACTCTTTTATCCGTCCATATAAAACAGAGGATCCCGAAACCCATACTCTTTCCCCTGATACGGTTCTGGATATTACTCATGAGAGCCTGATTCGAAACTGGACCCGCCTGAATGAGTGGGCAAACCGGGAGTATGAGTTCTATTCAACTTATCAGGATTTTAAAAAGCAGCTCGACCGTTGGAAAACCAGTGGTAAGAGCAGTAATTTTCTGCTGCCCATAGGGCCTCTTTCCTACTTCGAAAACTGGTATACTGAATGCCGCCCGAATGCGAGCTGGATCAGGCGCTATTCTGAGATTACTGGAAATAAAGAAACCGAGCTCGAAAATGCAGAACTGCAGCTCACGGATATCAGGCAATTTCTAAAGTGGAGCGCCAGGAAAGTGGCTATTCCGCGTGCATTTATGAAATACGGCCCGAAGCGAATTGCTACAGGTTTTGCAATCACTGTGATGGCAATTCTCACCCTCTTTTACTGGATTGACGCCGAGCAAAAACAGAACCACCGCGTTATCGACAATATCCTTACCCGCTCGGCCACACTGTTGCAAAGCAACGAGGTAAATAACAATATCAAGGCTAACTATTTACTGATTAATGAACGCTTCGAACCCGGATCACTTCAATCAAACTTGTCGCAGTTTAATGATCGGGCCGGATTAACCCTCTCGATTGAGCTGTATAAGCAGCTTCTCATGTACAATAAGTATGATAAAAGTGATCTAAAAAATGATCTAATTGGGCAGATTGATGAACGATTTAGTGATTTACTGCAGCAAAATTCGAATCTGTCTTTTCTGTTGAATGAGCTGAATAAATTTACAACCATGCTGGCCTATGATCATTATTACAACCCCGACAAAGATAACGAAACCATTTTACGTAATTACGCAGATTCCGGGCATGAGCTGGCCATGAAATTTTACCGGGACCCATCACTGTTTAGGTCTACAATTCCACTCGAACTAAACTATACCATACAGCAGTGGCTTACATTCGGAACAGCATCAGCTGAAAAATCGGAAGAGCTGCTTCAGCTTATCTCACCTTTCGAAAATTCAGATGCACAGACGGCCTTTCAGGTTTACTACCCCCGCGGCAGTTTTGAAATAAACGGACGAATCTCCAATAATTTTAACGGCGGGTATCACACGCTTGCCTCGCTCTATGCCTCGACGGGTAATGTGGGGAAAGTGATCGAAAGTTTTGAAAGAATCAGAGATTCTGGTCAGGACGACTATTTTATTGGCAGCTTGTTCAATAACTATAATCACATATTGGGAATTTTTTATCAGTTCGGGCATCGCAGCAGCGCTGCACCGATGATAGCCTGGCTTGGGGAGAACTATGAATCGAACGTGCCGTTAACTATTTATCGCAATGCCGTAATCCGCGCGGGATATATGGCTCCCATGTACCGAATCAATATTGACAGAAACATTTTCAGGGCATTTGGCGGCTATTTCTTCCCTAACCTGACCCTCGCTGACCGCGAGCTTTTCGAGGCCCTTAACAATGATTATGAAAATCTGATCCGGAGCATTCAAGATCCTGACGAAAGAAACTATTTGCTGGCAGTTAATAAGAAACGCCATGCCATGTTCGATCATAAATATGCTTTCGATCGCGGAATTGATCCCGATTTAAACAAGCTGAACACCTATCTCGATGAGGCTCTCAGCCATTTTCGTAATGTGGACGAGGCATACCTGAATGAAACCGTTTCTATTACGATACCTTACTACGGCGAAGGGGTGCGCAACCGGCAGTATCAGCGACGTGAACTATTTATTTATCCCGATTACATGGATGGCTGGTTCAGCCAAACCTATCACTCAGACCTGTTTTTCAATTATATCGACAGAAACAATCTGTTTGAGGAGTTCTACAGAACCCCTGAAGAACTTGACATGATTCATTTTTGGCTAGCCAGAGCGTACGAAAAGAAGCCTTTAATGCAAAACCTGAAATTTGAGAATGAATACCCTCTATCAAATCAGGTCCATTCCCGTATCCTTACGCTCATGGAGAGCCATCCTTACGGTCATTCTTTCGACCTGAACCTGTTAAGCCTGATCATGGCAAATAATGACTTTGATAAAGGAGATACTGAATCCGCCATGATTCATTACAACCGCTTCGACAAACAGAATTACCAGGTTTCACGAGACCGCTATGAATATATCGAAACCACTTTTTTCATGAACCAGATGAAAGACCTGGCGGTGAACCTGGCGCTGAACGGTTATCATGATGAAGCAGTAGAAATAGCTGAAATGTTCGAAAGAGAACATGAAAAGACTTATGCCTATACCTTTATGGCCGAAAATATCTTTATAAACAGTCAGGATCCAACCACCTTTGTGTATCTCGACTCAGCACTTACAAAAGCAAGCCGTATAAACTTCTCTCAATTCGACTATGGGGTTAATACGCAGATCGATGTTCGCCATAATTTGGTTCTTCTGCTTTCGAGAATCGGCGGGCGTGAACTCAACCGTATCTCTAACGATATCATCCGGGAAGTGATTGAACCAACAAAATTTCGTGGCCTTGCAAGCAGGGTGTATGGTGTTTCGGAAGAGGGCAATTTCTACAATGCATTAACGGCAATGCCGCCAACACTTACGGAGAGCCAGGAGCTCTTTCTGCAAGCTATCATGCTATGGCAGGCCTCCATTGCCAAAGAGACAGAACCTGAACGTAACCGATGGGCGCCGATGGATAACTACTTTACACACGATTTTAACTATGTATTTTATCTGCCAAACTGATGAGTAAATACAACACATTATACTATCTGCTGATCCTGCTGCTGATAACCGGCGCATTTGCTTCGATGGCTCAAAACAGTTACGGCATCAAAATTATGGGCGGCGTGGCTGCAGCTTTTGGCCTGCTATTTTTAATACAGGCACTTCAATCCTTTTACAAAGACAAGAAAAATCCGATAGAAATTCTTGAACTATTCAGCCTTGGCCTGCTCTCACTGATCATTTGCCTTCGCGTATTCTACATACATTTCTTGTATGCTGAATTTGTTTACGCCCTGGCGGGTGCATCATTAATAGGGGTTTATCTGTACAAAATGAATACGTCGTTCCCACAGATACTCAAACAAAACTCCTACCTTGCGGGCATGGTAGTTCTTTTCTATGGAAGCATCAGTCTGTTTATTCTTTCTATGACCATTACGCCATTTATTCCCTGGCTTGCCGAACCTGCCGGAGTCATCGCGTTTACTTTGATTATTATATTCACAGTGGTTTCACTGGTTAAAAAAGAGGTTCTGTACAATGGCGAAAAAGTACATGCCCTCAGGCTCGCAACACAAGCTGAACACCGTACCGTGGTAGTGCTTTCACTCTTTGTCTTATTCAGCCTCTATATAGGTCTGAATAAAGTGGATCTGATTCCCGCCATCTATTCCGATGAATTCCCGAAAGCCTACTTTGACCTTGTTAACAGTGCTGAAACAGGCAATGAAACACCGGTTGATGGGATGTATCAACATGAACGCTTTAAAGAGGAATATGACAGGTTTATCGAAAAGCACGCCAATACATTTAGATATTAAAACACGGTGCCGGCTGAAATTGCCTACTGTTTCAGGTGGTTCAGGCGCTTCAGGCTCCACTCCTTGTTTTGCGACCGCAGGTAGGTTTCGCTTTTCAGTACAAACGCATTAAAGTTTGCATCATCCCCGATTGCATCATGTTTTTCCAAGAGCGTGCCCAGCCCCTCAGCCATCTGCTGATACTTAAACTCCATCTCCTTGGTGTTGTTGGATTCCGAATAAGTGGAGATCAAGGCTATAAATCCGACCAGCATTCCAATCAGGCTAATATCGACAATGTAAACGGGAAGTGTATAAAATTCACCAATGATGTTCAGTGTACCCCATACCAGGGATAGTGTCAGAAACAGATAGGTCACAGATTTATACAGTAACAGCTTATTCCTTAGATCAGTGCGCTTTTTGTTAAAATACGAGAGCTGGTCCGACAGGCGATACCTGTTGTAGTACTCTTTTTTTTGAGACAGTGAGAACGTTAGGGCACGCTGTTTCAGGCCAATGAGTCTGCTCAGGTTTATTTGGTAACCATGCCAAACAAACGGTTTCAAATGGTCAATGTACCGTTCAAACTCACTCTCCGAATAACAGCCCGTTTCATTGTTTTCGGATCGTATGTTGAACATGTAAAACCAGATCTCGCTGCGTATCTGCTCAGCTTTTGCCCTGTCTTGTGTCCACTGACCAAAACTGGTTTTATCCGACAACCGTAGCTGAAGTGTCACAAATACCCCTATCATAGAGATAACCACTGCAATAATTCGTACAATGGAAGAATAACCTCCAAACAGGTTATCCGGTATGTTCGAAAACCCATCAAAAAAGAGGATAACACCCAAAATGATGAGTCCTGCAATAAACCTCTCTCTCCATTTTTTTTGATGATAGGAAGCGGATTTGTCCAGTTCGCTGAAGACCGGGATTATCAAATCCAGCATATCTACTTCGTTTGGTTTCTCTTTTTTGTCCGGCCACATGATATGAACGCCGATGTGCCTTTTTTTAAGATCCTCCACAAAGTGGGATGTTCCTCCCTCTTTCATCAATTCCTTCGGACGCATCAATGCCATTGCTGACACCAGTTCCCGGTCTCCTCCCGCTTCCTTAAGCGCATAGTCCCGCATAGCGCGATTGCATGCTTCAAAGGGATTGCTTTCACCTGCCTCTTCATTACTGTAGATTACACTTTCCGCCTGTTCCAAAATGCGCTCAAACTCCTGTGCCCACCGGCTGCTCTCACCTGTTTTTTCCATTTTCTTATAGGAGACGGACTCCTTTAGAAACCGCTCTTTTTCGAACGGCAGAAAAACAATCAGCGGGATGCTTGATTTTAAAACCTCATCCGCAAAAATCATATCGCCCCCCGCACCCAGGCTTGATACAGCAACATCCGGAGCATTGTGGCGAAGCTCTTCGTCCAGATAGGTACGGACCAAACGGCGTGCATCCTCCTGCATCCCAACCGGAAACCGTATCTCTTCCCGCCCGATTTCGTCAATCAGATGTCCCGTAAAAATAAGTACTCGTTTCTTTTTATTGTCGGCAGTCATGTATTTTGGATGCATTTCAGAAGCTCAGGCGGTTTGAGCTGTGTTAATCATGTGTTA
>REDT01000240.1 GCA_007693295.1 Balneolaceae bacterium | reverse complement strand
TCTGCCGAGATTAAAACTAAGATATATGATGTGCTCCCAGCCTGCGCCACTCACCGAGCCAAAGTGCCGGCGGCACGGCCAACATCATAACCCCACATTTTAATGTGGGGATTCGGGCGCGCACCCCAACCCGGAGAAAGTGCCGATAGGCACGACACACGCATCTGAGCCATGCCAGGTTGAGATCTGCCGGACCAATTCCGTCCCCCCTGGGGACGATTGATCGGTAACTCAAAACCGGGTAACCCTACCCGCCACGTTCCGGCAGGAACGTTTGATGGCTGCACGAAAAGAACAACTGAAATCGACCTCTCAACATAAAACCTTCCCAAAAAATCATTTGCACGGGAACTTCAGACTTCTTAATTTAGTTCAACATTAAACTATTTTATATTAATCTTAAATAAGCGAAAATTATGAGTACCGACACACTAACCAAATGGTCCATCGACACTGCACACTCTGAAATCACGTTCAAAGTAAAGCACCTGGTTATATCAACTGTAACCGGAAACTTCAACGAATTTGATGCATCCATCGAAACCGATAATGAGGATTTTGAGAATGCAAAGATCTCATTTGAAGCTGTAATCGACAGCATCGATACCGGCAATGAAGACAGAAACAATCACCTCAAATCAGACGATTTCTTTAACGCTGCTGAATTTCCAACAATGAAATTCGAATCAACATCCTTCAAAAAAACCGGCGATGGTGAGTATAAACTGATCGGCGAGCTTACCATAAGAGACAATACAAAAACTGTTGAACTGGATGCTGAGTATGGCGGAACCGTGATTGATCCCTATGGCAATACCAAAGCGGGTTTTGAAGTGAACGGCAAAATAAACCGTAAAGAGTTCGGACTCACATGGGGTGCCGTAACCGAAGCCGGCAGCGTTGTGGTTTCCGATGAGGTAAAACTAAATCTGAATGTGCAATTTACCCTGAGCTAGTGTCATGTTAATTTTAAAGAAACGGTTGAAACCTGACAGCATTCCCGCGCTTTTTGCGGGCTTCTGTCAGCGTTGATGAAAAGTCCACCGACCCTGAATCACTGATTTCAACCATTGGGGATATAAATGAAGGGATTCAAGTGTCCCCTCCCCCTGTTGATGCCTGAATACGGTTGGCGTCAGATGAACGCCAAGGGATGTATTCACATATTGAACCTTGGATTTTGATGCAGTAACCCAACGCCGAAGGTGTTGAAAGTGAGTAGCCCCGGGTGAAACTCGGGGTAAAAAGCGGCGAAAAAGCACAACCCCGAATGGGGTTGAATATCAAGGCGCGGTAATTAGATCAAGGTTTCGAATCCAATTAAGCTCATTGCCCCTGTATGTTCAACGCCATCCGGCGTTGCCAACCTTGCCCAATTGTTATCCACGGGTTGCACCCGCGGCTTTTATGAAAAAGAAAGTCAAGAACATTTTTTCCCCATGATGTCCCCGAATCGTTTTTGACTTTTCAGGGCACCCACCCTTAACAGGCAATGAACGTTGCTCTGCAGATCCCAGAAACGGCAAGGTCTGCATGTGGGTGGATCACTTGGTTATCTATCGTTCAGACTAAGGCTATAAAAAGGCTACTCACTTTGTTGCAACCAGGCTTTTATTTGAGTCTCGGCCTCCAGGGACCGGATCTATCGTCTTGTGGGGTTTGCGTGTCGGGCGACTAGCCTATTCAGTGAACCTCTGTGCCAAACGGCTCAGGGTTAGCCGCGGGTTGAGTCTTTCCCGACCCCCTATAGTCAACCAGGCAGATCCGCATACAGATGTCCGCCACAGGTCGCTACAGGTCGCTCACCCCTTTTCCGGGCGATGAACCCAGAAATTTATCAGCTCGGTATGTTTGATTATTCTTCCATAAGCTCCATAAACTGGTAATAATTTTACGTTGGGTATTTAAACGGGCATTGACTTGGTTATCTGTGCGCTCCAATGAGTGGTGGTAAAACTGCTTCACCTCATTGTCATCTTGGCGACTTAGTGCGGCTTTCCAGATCTGATACGTGGCCGCTTTCAAAGAGCTGTGACCAGTCTTGGCTAATTTCTCATGCTTTGTACGCCGTCCATCACTTGTGTGACGAGTGATGGCCAGCTTGCTGAAGTGAATGACCTGCCCGCGATTCTCAAAACGATGGGGTGTTTGCAAATAAGCCGAGATGGTGTGGGAGAGAATCTCGCCACACCCCGGCATTTTTTGAAACTCCGCAACTTCCCAACAGGAATCACCGGTAGCCACGAACGCCTGCTTTTGTTGCTTCTTGAGCTGCTCCAAAAACCCAATGTGGCTCAGCTTGCGGGAAAACTCCTCAGTCAGATCCTCCCGATCTATTTGGTTGAGAACCTCTCGGGGATGATTGTACAGGGTTTTGGTCATTTTGATGGGATAGCCCCAGTTGCGCAGACTCGCCTGGAACTGGTTCTTAGTGATCGTTATCTGCTTTTTGATTCGCTCATACTCTTTTACCTGGGCAAAAAACAGCTTGCGCTTTCCCAGCTCGCTGGCATAGTACACCGGCTTGATCGCTCCCACGCGAAACAACTCGCACAGCTTTTCGGTATCCACAGCATCATTTTTAACCAATCCATCGTAAATGGACCGGTTGGCCTTAGGATCGCAGATAACCAGTTTATCCACATACGGGGCCAACAAACATGCCGCCCAGTGGGCCTGATTGCCTTGCTCAATGATAAGCATTCGTTTTTCCCCGGGAATGGCTCGGACATGTTTGACCAGATTCTTATCGCTGGTCGTAAAGCTCTTCCTTGCTAAAAAACGTCCATCCCCTGCCATCATCCCAAGGGTACTGGTCTTGTAATGTAAGTCAATCGATGCGTATATTGTTGATTCCATAAGAGGGCTCCTGGATTTGGTTATTGTTTTTGGTGAATCAATAATATAAAAGATTCAGGGTGTCCTCTTTTTCATAATACCTATTCATTTTTGACACCTTCGGCGTCAGGAGGGAAAAAATTGAATACCAAATGGATTCAAATCATCTTCGGTGTCATTCACAGAATAGATACCCGAACGCTGGAAGCGTTAAACATCACAGCCCGGTGCGCAGCTCCGGGTAGGTTGCGAAATCCATTTATCCCCGAGGCGCTGTATTCAACAACGCCCAAATCAGGAACGAGGGGTTCCGGGAAATCTATCAACTATCAACGAACTCTTCTGAATTATTTACGGATTAATGATCTTCTCTCAATCAAATAACCTTACAGAACTATCTATCCCAAAAAGAACGCACTCACCCGCCTTTCTTGTTCTTTGAGAAGAAACCCTGCGAAAAAGCCCAATTATCATGAACAAATTTCGTATTTTTCAAGATTTGAAATCAACTTCATCAGATGTCAAAAAGCGACCTGAAACAGACTAAACCGACCACCAAAAACGGCTCATCAACCACCGACAGGCCCATCATTGTGAAGGGCGCAAGGGTTCACAATCTCAAGAATATTGATGTTGTAATTCCCCGGAATAAACTCACGGTGATTACAGGTGTGTCGGGTTCAGGTAAATCCAGTTTAGCTTTTGATACCATCTACGCTGAGGGACAGCGCCGCTATGTGGAGAGCCTGTCCAGCTATGCCCGTCAGTTCCTCGAGCGCATGGACAAACCTGATGTGGATTACATGCATGGCATTTCGCCCGCCATGGCCATACAGCAGAAAACGACCTCCAGCAATCCGCGCTCAACGGTGGGTACGTCTACCGAAATATACGACTATGTAAGGCTGCTCTTTGCCAGAATTGGAAAAACCATCTCTCCCGTCTCCGGAAAACAGGTGCAGAAAGACACGACCGAAACCATTATCAAAGAGCTGTTCGCCGAGCTGGATGAAAAAACCAAATTCTATGTACTCTTTCCAATAGAGCTCAGAGAAGGGCGGAAGATGGAGGAGCAGCTCACTGTTCTGAAAGAGAAGGGGCTTGTCAGGCTGATCGATATCAGGGATGAATCGATGGTAGATTTGAGCGGAGATGAGTACAATCCAAAAAAAATTAAACCCGCAACACACCGGGTTCTGGTCGATCGCCTCGCCATCAAAAAAGATGATCAAACCCGCAGCCGTATTGCCGACTCTATCGAAACGGCCTACAGGGAGGGCAATGGGAGATGTACCATAAAAATCCGGGACGGGAAAGAGTACAAGTTCAGTGAACGTTTTGAGCGCGACGGAATGGAGTTCGTGGAGCCAACTCCCCAGATGTTCTCTTTCAACAACCCTTTTGGCGCCTGTGATACCTGTGAGGGGTTCGGCCGCGTATCAGGAATTGACGAAGACCTGGTGATACCCGATCACGACAGAACCATTCGCGGTGGTGCCGTAGCCCCGTTCGACACTCCGAAATTCAGCAAGTATCTGCGCGATTTTGTTCGTGAGGCTGCCAAAGACCAGCTGCCTATTGATGTTCCCTACAAAGATCTGGATAAACAGACGCGGCGAATCTTATGGCAGGGAAGGGGAAATTACCCGGGTATTCACGGATTTTTTGAAGAGGTGAAACGGCAGTTCTATAAAGTTCATATGCGCGTGCTCTACTCCAGGTACCGTGGGTATAGCCGGTGTCCAGACTGTGAGGGATATCGTGTGAGAAAAGATGCGCTCTATATCAAGGTGGGAGAACTGCACATCGGTGAAGTGACAGAGATGACCATAGGCCACGCCCGCACATTTTTTGAAGAGCTGGAACTCTCCATATTTGAGATGGAGGTAGCGGGTCAGATTATCTATGAAATCAGAAAACGACTGAAATATCTCGATGAGGTGGGACTCGACTATCTTACGCTCGACCGGCTTACAAACACCTTAAGCGGTGGTGAGTCACAGCGAATCAGCCTGGCCAACTCTCTGGGAAGTTCACTAATCGGCAGCCTCTATGTGTTGGACGAACCTACCATCGGGCTGCATCCGCGCGATAACGATCGTCTGATCCGGATTCTGAAATCACTGCGCGATATCGGCAACACGGTACTGATTGTTGAGCACGACCCTGAAATGATTAAAGCGGCCGATAATGTGATTGATATCGGCCCGTTTGCCGGAACTCACGGCGGTGAAGTGGTTTTCAGCGGGCCATACAAGGATCTGCTCACATCCAAAACGCTGACCGGGAAGTACCTGAGCGGCCAAAAAGAGATTTCGGTTCCGGAAAAGCGCAGAAAAGGAAATGGTAAATCGCTGCTGGTTGAAGGCGCTTCCGAGCACAACCTCAAGAGTATTGATGTGGAGTTCCCGCTGGGGATGATGATCTGCGTGACCGGGGTATCCGGCTCGGGAAAATCCACGCTGGTCCACGATACGCTCTACGCCACCATTCAGAAAGAGCTGGGTACCTGGAAAGAGAAGGTGGGCCGGAACCGCGGTGTTTCGGGGCTGAAGCATATCGAGTCGGTAGAGATGGTGGACCAAAGCCCGATTGGCCGCTCCACGCGCTCCAATCCTGCTACCTATACAAAATCGTTCGACGGAATCCGTGACCTCTTTGCCAATACCCGTCAGTCGAAAATTATGGGATACACCCCGGGCCACTTCTCATTTAACGTCCCCGGCGGACGATGTGAAAGCTGTCAGGGCGAGGGTGTTCAAAAGATCGAAATGCAGTTCATGGCAGATATTGAGCTGGTTTGCGAGGAGTGTAAAGGCACGCGATTTAGAAAGGATATTCTGCAGATTCAATACCGCGGGAAAAGCATCCACGATGTGCTGGAGATGAGTGTTAGTGATGCCATTGAATTTTTTGTGGATGAAAAATCGATCATCACAAAGCTGCAGCCGCTCGAAGATGTGGGGCTGGGATACCTGAAGCTGGGACAGAGCGCAACAACTCTCTCGGGAGGTGAAGCCCAGCGCGTTAAACTGGCTAAATTTCTCTCCAAGTCTAACAACGGCCATACTCTCTACTTTTTTGATGAACCCACAACCGGCCTTCACTTCGAAGATATCGCAAAGTTACTCCAGTCGTTCAACGAGCTGGTAAACCAGGGCCACTCCGTTATCATCATCGAGCACAACCTGGATGTGATTAAATCGGCCGATTGGGTTATTGATATTGGCCCTGAAGGAGGCTTTGGCGGCGGCCAACTAGTGGCAACCGGAACCCCTGAAGAGATTATGAATGAAGAGAGAAGTTATACGGGGCAATTTCTGAAAGAGGTACTCAATAAGTAACTGGTTATAATAGGGGGATGGCCCTCTGAGTGTTGACAAGACTCAGATTTTCATTATTTGACCTCGAATTCACTACTTTTCATCCCCATTGCCCTCAGACAGCCGGCGGAGGGACACTCCCTAATTTGCACTATATCGAACTCACCTTAAACAAGACAAAAAAGCGTCAGGTTTTTCTTGTACGGAATAGATTATAAACCTCTTTTATTTCTCGATTTAAATCGATTAATTGCTGTAACAAATATTAAAGAGCCACCTCTTTAATAGGTATCCATATAACACACAAAAGAGAAAAAATGAAAAATATCATTCTACCCATAGTTACGGCTGTGATGCTCCTGTTTTCAGGAATGCTGCACACAGCAAATGCACAAAACCCGCTCAGTTTCGGGTTGAAAGGAGGCATAAATATATCAAACTTCAGTGGTTCGGATTTTGATTATGATGCCAGAACAGGCGTCATGGTTGGAGCTGTTGCTGCTATTTCACTTCCCGCGCTGCCAATAGGTATAGAAACCGGTCTGTTTTACTCCCAAAAGGGTGCAGAAGCAAGTGAAGAGGGGATAACAGGCGCTATTAAAGTGGATTATATTGAAGTGCCCGTGCTGGCAAAAATCAATCTTGGCCCTCCCGGCCCCATTCAGCCACATCTGATGGTCGGCCCTTATGTTGGTTTTAATATCAATGCTGAATCAGAGATCAGTGGAAATGGCTTGGCTATTTCCGGCGACATCAGTGATGATACGAATAGCACGGAGTTTGGTGGAATTGCCGCTTTGGGAATTGATTTCAATTTGGGATTAACCAAGCTGAACGCACAGTTAAGATACAGCTATGGATTTACTTCAGTATTTGAAACAGACTTTGACGATGGTGAAAAGAATGCAGCGCTATCCATCACCGTTGGTATTATGTTTTAATAAATAGTTGTGTATCAGAAGAAAAACCCCGATTTATCACCGGGGTTTTTTAATATCTGTGAACCTCTGAAAGCTGAATGAATAGAGGTATGCTTACCAAATTACTTTACCTAAACTGGAAACTATTCCTGGCCCGGCTCACAAACCTGCAAACGGTTTTATTGGTGGGTTATGGTCTCTTCCTGCTCATCATGCTTGTGAACCTGATGGGTACAGCACTCATCGTCATATTTCTCGACAGCACCTCAAGCCTTCAGGTAGATCTTCCATGGCTTACCCCTGAGATTCACCAGCTTATTCTGCTTACCTTTGCAACGGTTTTTTGGATATTGCACTTCTCTTTTACCAGCACCCGGCTGCTGAATATGGAAGAGAACAGGAAGCTGCTGGCTCTTGGATATCCGGCCGGTAAACTCTCCCGGCACCTCAACCTGATGTGCCTTTATCACCCGGTAAACGTTATCTATAACCTTACCTGGCTGGTATTTCTCTCACTTCAGATCAACAGCTATTGGAATATCCCTGTTCTCGTGGCGGCTGTACTGCTCAATTACGGCATGATCTACTCTATTAAACACCGCTTTCTGTATATGGTAGAGAAGCGATTTAAAATAGTGGTGTTCAGCTTTGTTTTTGTAGTGTTTGGAGTGATCTCATCCATGGCAATTATTTCCCGTCAAACACAAATGATTCTGAGTGAAGTTGCCATTCAGCTTTCACAGCTTATTGATGTTCTGCTTTGGCTGCCGGGAGGGTTGCTCTATAGTGCAGCTACTTATGAGCATGAGCTTCTGCTTACAGCCACTCTTCTCTTTTTTCTTGTACTTACTACTATTCTTGTGTTTCGCGACCACTACCATAAAACCATTGAAGGGTTGATGAGGCCTATGTCGATGAAAGTGAAAAAGGAGGTTAGCCGTCTTTGGATATTTCTTCGCAAGTGGTTCGGTTCCAATGCTGGGAAGTACTACTACTATGTGATGATTCATCCATATAATAAACTGCAGCTGTTTGCCATTGCGCTCATACCGCTAATCTATATCCCCATTCTGCTGATGGTCGATTTTGGTGTCATCTCTACGATACTGATTGCCACGATGCTGGCCGCCATCCCTGTTGCCCTTTTGGGTATGGTCATGGCAAATATGTTTGGATATGAACATCGCGAGCTCCTGTTGCACCTTCAGTTGCCGGTGCCGTTTGAGCGTCAGTTAAAAGAGCGATTCCTGGGGATTATCACAATTCCGCTTTTCATTTTTTATGCCATCACTATTTTTGAACTGATCAAACTGCCTCAGCTTGGATCGGTATTTTCGATCTATATTGCCAATACGTTCTTTTTTCTCTGTTTTATGTTGGTTTTCTTATGGAGTTCCTTCTATCAATATCAGAAAGCGAGCTACAGTTCTTTCAGTTTTAAGCATCCGATTATTCCACAAAAAGTGACATTTACGATGTCGTCTGCCATTTTTATCCTGGGATATTCCGTGTTTGTGCCATTGGGGGACTGGAATTCGTACCGTTTGTGGGTAATGACAGGGCTTATTTTTGCAATCGGACTCTATATATGGCGGAATTTTGATCTTTTGGCAAAGGCATTTAAAAACAGAATTCTGAATCAGTTGTGGAACGATTTTTAATGAGAGTTCTATCGGATTTGAAATTTATTGAGAGCCATGTTTAAGCAATTTGTAACCTTAAACGTTAGACTTTGGTGGAGATCACTCAGAGGGATTGAGATCGGGGCGATTCTTTTTTACTCCATTTTTCTGTTACTCATTCTGGGGCAATTTGTCGGAATCGCCATTACGTTGTTATTTGCAACCGATTTGGAGGTGGTTCAGGAGGCGTATCCGTGGTTAACTGCGGATGTTCAGCTGATGTTTAACCTGATCTTCATCAATCTGTTCTGGTTTACCCAGCTCTTTTTTACAAAAATCAGCCGGCTTAGAATTAACGACAACCGCAAGCTGCTGGCTTTGGGAATGCCGGCCGGGAAACTGGTGAATTTTCTGAATATGGCAGGTTTTTTTCATCCCGTAAATCTGCTTTTTAATGTAATCTGGCTCTTCTACCTCGGCCTGCTCACGGAAACATATCAGCAGTTTTTTGCCGTCATATTGTTGATTATTGTAAACTATGGCCTCATCAACTCCTTTAAATGGAGGTTTAAACTCTTTACGGAAGAGAATTTGAAATGGGTAAACGGGATGCTGGGCATCTCTGTAGTTATGCTTATCCTCTTTTCATCCGCCATGGATATTCGTACCTATTTTGAACAGCCGGAACTGATAGCATTAAATGTAAACCAGTGGCTGGTTTACACACCGGGATCATTTTTCTACTGGATGTCTCACAATGTGACCGGTAATATGGCAATATGGGTATCCATTGTGGTTTTTGCGGGATTGATACTGCTTTTGAATAAAGATCTGAGCGAACACACAAAGCACGCCCTTTTAAAGCCTTTGGCGTCAGCCAAATCCGCCTCAGATGATTCCAATCAGATCTCCTTTTTTATTAAATGGCTGGGCCATCAAGGGGGTAAATACTTCTATAGCGTCTGGAATCACCCTTACAGCAAAACACAGTTTTTGTTAACCTATGTACTGGTAATTCCCTATATCATACTGATGAACGACGGTACAGCTGTGGGAAACTACATGGTTGCTGTTTTTCTGGCTCTGATGCCGGTACTCTTTTTGATGGTGATGCTTACCAATATGTTTGGATTTGAGAACCGTGAACTTCTGCTCTCACTACAGGCACCGGTTAACTACAACACCATTATTCGCGAACGGTTTGTATCTGCACTGAAAATCTCACAAGTTGCTATGCTTACCGTTCTAATCGCTGTACCTTTTTTCTTTGATACCATTATTACCATGATTCAAATATTATGTGGTGTAATATTTATCACCATTGTGTTTCTTCACTATGTGCTTCACAGTTGCATTGACAACTATAAAAAAATTGAAGATGTGAGCCTGATGTCGGTTTCCAACCCAATTATACCTGCTTCGGTAACTTTTACGAGTATGTTTATTGTGATGGTGCTTGGAGTGTTCACCTTTATTATTTTGGAACAGAATCAATGGGTTCATATTCTGATTCTGTTTATCGCAAATATTTTCATGGGATTTTGGTTCATCAAAAAGTTTAAAACAATCTCTAAACCGTTTAAGTCGAAAGTGATCCCCCAATTATGGAACGAGCTTTAATTATTCAAAAACTTACCAAGGCTTATGATAAAGAGCCTGTATTAAAAGAGCTTGATCTAGAAGTGCCTGCCGGAGGGATTTTTGGATTAATTGGTCCAAACGGGGCAGGAAAGAGTACACTGATTGGTATTCTCACGGGATTGCTTGACTACAGAGAGGGTTCAATAATTATTAACGGATTGGATTATAATTCATCAAACGAGATTGAGATAAAGAAGGATGTGGCATCTGTACTGCAACCGCCGCTCTTGTTTGAGAATTTTACAAGCTATGAATTTGTAACCTATGTTTGTGAAATGTATGGTATGGGTAGCTCCGGTTTAGATGACAAAATTACATCTCTATTCAGCTATTTTGAAATTGATGAGTTTACCCACGTTAAAACCAAGCAGCTTTCATCCGGCAGCCGCAAGAAACTCGCTTTTTGTGCTGCCATTCTCACCGAACCAAAGCTTCTCTTTTTGGATGAACCGTTTGAGAGTGTGGATGTAATCTCAATCGGAAGGATGAAGAGTGTGCTGCGACGGCTGAAGGAGAAGGGGACCACGATTTTTATTACCAGCCATATTTTGGAGGTGGTTGAGAATCTTTGTGATGACATTGCCATTCTGCACAAGGGGAAAATTCTCGCTTATCTTGATGCCAAAACCCGCCGCGAGCTCGAAAAGGATTCAAACCTGAGCGAAATTTTCGAACAGTATGTTGAGGTAAAGTCGGCCAAAGAGGGTTTGTTGAACTGGTTGTAAGACCTTGAATCAATTTTGGGATAAAAAAGCCTGTCAGGTTTTTTTCTTTCTTTGATGGGGCATCATTCCGGATTAAATCCGGAAGAACCCGTTACCGAACTTACCCTGCACCCCTCGATATTGATTTGAGCGTTGTTGAATATTGCGCCTCGGGGAATCATGGATCTCGCCGTTAACCCGGAGCTGCGCACCGGGCTATTCACGTTGAACACTTTCAGTGTTCTGGTCTCTTTTCTGTGAATGACACCGGAGCTGATTAGTATCAATTTGGAGTTCAGATTTTTGTCTCTACTGACGCCGAAGGTGTCAAAAATGAATAACCGCGGGTTGGTCATTCATGGCCGAACCCGTGGTAAAACGACGCATCCATACCAAAACCTCCGCCCGGATTTACGCAAAAGCAAGAGATGAATTCGGAGGTTTTCACAGCGAGTTTACGAAATATCCGTAACTGAACTTTCCACCAAACCCTCGACAATGATTTGGGCGCTGACGGAAATTTCGCATCGGGGAATCATGGCTGTTGCTGTAAACCCGGAGCTTCGCACCGGGCTATTCACTTTCAACACCTTCAGTGTTGGTTCTCTACATCATAATCCAAGGTTTAAAATCTGAATACATGCTGCGGTTTTCATTTGACCGTCAACCGTATTCAGGCATCAACACCGTGTCTCTTGCACCGTGAAGCACTGCTTCGCAACACCAACGCTCAGATTTATTTTAATACAGAAGAGCAAACAAATAAAAAAGCTCAACAGACCTAAGCACCGCTTCCCTTCGCTGCGAATTCAAGGCCGGGTTGTTCTATCTATCGTTAAATCGGACTTCGGATATCGCAAATCGCATATCCTTCGATTTAGATGCCTTGGTCTGAATCGAAACCCCAATGATTTAACGATTTTTAAGATTTCATTTCATGGGAATCGCTAACGCTCGGTGCGCTTACGCGTTCAAAAAATGAGCCG
>REDT01000238.1 GCA_007693295.1 Balneolaceae bacterium | reverse complement strand
AATTCCTAACAATCCGGCTATGCTTAAAATACTGCCTAATGTTTGGTTCATTTTTCTCCTGTTTTTTAATGTTTTTATGTGCAAGTGTAAGAGATATGCACTAATCCAATTTGATCAAATTCTTTCCAATATTCGGTACACTTTATTCATAATTGTTTACAGATATCACAGATTCTGATCAATTTTGTACTCATTTCTTAAAAAGTATTCCCTTTCCATCCGCCCGTATCAGAAAGTTATAGGCCTTACCCCGGGTTTTGTAACAGTTGAAACGAAGGCGTTTTAAAACCGGGACAGGTATCAGTGATATATACAAAGCTTATAAATACCTCTATAACATAATTCCTGTTTTATTCCCGCACATTATACCTGTGATAATATATTCACAACCGTCCTGCAGGTTGCGGGAATTAAGCAATTTCAAATCAAAATGAAAAAAGCAGGCCTTATTATTCTGTCGTTTGGGTTAATCATAACCCTGTTCACCGGATTCAACTATGTTACGCAAGAGAAGATAGTTGAAATCGGAGATCTGGAAATTACAGCCGAGAAGACAAACACGGCAAGCTGGTCGCCCATGATCGGAATAGCGGTAATGGTAGTAGGCGGAATCATCTTTGTTGTTGGAGGGAAAGAGAAATGATCTGGGGGCCCCGAGGTATTCTATCGTGTGGACAGATTTTCTAAAAATTGTTTATTGGCGGGCAGAAGTAGCTTCGCTCTACTCCGTGCCCGGATGCCCGCCTCTCTTCCAAAATAGTGCCTTGTCTTGTCGAGTGAAGCCCCGTCAGTGTATTTCTGACGGGGTGTAATCGAGACATCTCCCTGTTATCGGAAGGAGCCCTATGGAGCGTTGTTTAAGGTAGTACCCATCACAAGGAGATCTCTCGATTCCATGCGGAAGAAGCACCGCATTGCACTCGAGATGACAGTCGTATTTTTTAATAAGAAGACCGGCGTATAAGCATCCTAACCATGCAGCATTCAGTCTCACGCCGGCGCGCAATGAAAACGTTGTCACCCTATTGGCGGTAATATGGAGTGTCGCTCTACTCCGTGCCCGGATGCCCGCCAATTTGCAATCTAATAATAATATTACTTCAAGCCCCTACTTCCGAATAGGAGAATTCCGGATCCCCAAACTTTTTAAGGGTACGGTAGTGAGAAGCTATCGCTTCAAGGAATGTATCGTGGTGATTGTAGGGGATATTAAATTCCCGGGCAGTTTGCTCAACAATTGGACTGATGGCCGGATAGTGAATACTGCACACTTTTGGAAACAGATGGTGCTCTATCTGAAAGTTCAGACCGCCCACAAACCAGCAGAGCGCTCTGTTATCGCGGGCAAAGTTGTTGGTTGTAATCATTTCGTGAATCATCCAGTGCTCGTCGATCATGTTCTCTTCGTTAGGCTGCGGATGATCGGTCTCCTCAACTACGTGGGCAAGCTGGAAGATGATCCCAACAATCAACCCGGTGGTTAGGTGGAGGGTTAAGAATCCAATAAGCAGATCTACCCACGTGATATCAAGCAGAAGCATTGGCAGCACCAGCATGTATGTGTAGAAGAGAGCTTTTGCGGCAAACAGAATCACCCACTCGCTAACCGGATGTTTTTTGCTGTCGTATGGGCCAATATTCGGTTTAAAAAAATTCTTGTAGTCTTTAACGAACACCCAAAACACCATTGCCAGGCTATATGCGAAAAATGCCAGGATGTGCTGCACGCGATGGATAGCTTTATACTCAGCATGTGGCGAGAGCCGTATGAAAGCAGCCACCTCCAGGTCTTCGTCGTGGCCGTGAATATTCGTATAGGTGTGATGGATAATATTATGGGTGATTTTCCAGATGTAGCCGTTGGCCCCCAGCATATCGAAAGTAAACCCCAAAACGCGATTCACGCTCTTATTTGAGGAGTAGGCGCCGTGAAGTGCATCATGTGAAATGGAGAAGCCAATACCTGCGGCTGCAATCCCCATTACAAATGTTAGAAACCACATCATCCCGAGAGAAAACAAACCGGAAATAATCAAAGCATAGCAGCCTAAAAAGAGGATAAGCAACAGTACGGTTTTTGCAATCATCGGAAAATTAGCATGCCTGGAAATCCCGTTCCCTTCAAAGTATTGATCTACCCGCTGTTTAACGGTTTTACCAAATTCACGGCTGTTGCGGTTGTTAAAGGTAACTTTTTCAACGATTGCCATTTTACACTGCTTCAATTTATCATGTGCCTCTTAAAATTAGAGAAATGCTGACGTGAGTTCTTTACAGAAGTTTTAAGAAATGTTACAGATATCACACTTAAAATTAACTGAAATCTGTCATTTATGTAAGAATCAAATATCCATTTATAACACAAATAGATGGAGAATTTATGAACTTTATCCTCGGATTTAGAAGTGAAAGAGCTGATTAAGTATTGATCAGGCTTACTTAGTTGATCCGCAAAAAAAAAATTATTTAAGAAGTCAATCATATGGAATTATTAGAGCTCGAAAAATCAAAAGCCTTCATCATCGTCGAAATTATTGAATACGTTCCTGATTCCGTTATGATTAAAACCATTATCAAGAAGTCAAACGGAAATGTTAATGCCGTCTCTTTTGCATCGGGCGAGATGTTAGAGGAGAGAACGTATCCTTACGACACATTTATCCAGGTTATTGATGGAAAGGCAGAATTTATTATTGATGATACATCAAACCTTCTGGAAACCGGGCAATCGATGATCATTCAGGCTGGTTCCCTTAACTCTATTAGAGCAAGCCAAAAATTTAAAATGATTTCAACCGTGATAAAAAGTGAATATGAGGAGGTAAACTAATGAACAGAACAAATAATCAATATCAAATTCTCTCACAACTTGAAGGAATTGATTCGCATGAATGCCGTAAATCGATGTTGGACTTTGACAGTTTTGTGGATAGAGTTCAGCATAAAATATTTATTCAAACATTTATTGTACATTGCAGAAATGCAAAGAAAAGTTATATGAGAAAGGATGATGTCAGTGAAAAAAAATCACTGATTCGTGCCCTGGATATCATTGACTCTGAAAAAATAAGTGATGAAGACCTGAGAGCGGAAGAACTTTTGGATTACATAACAGGAACGTTTTTAACATCTGGAAAAATTGCTAACCGACTCGATGAGCTTGGTGTAGTTGTAAAGTGGTGAAACAAGGATAATTTTACAGATTAAGAGAGAAAATAGCAGGAAGTGAAAGCCTGTTATTCTTTGAAACATTCATAATATAAAATTTAACGAATAATTTTTTGAGTAAATGATTGACCCATACCCCGCTGTTGAGAATAAAGAGGGCGAAAAACTTGTGAACGTAAAGCTGTATGTGAGATATATGGTGAGTTTACGGTGTAAAAAGTTAGTTAAAGATGAGCTGGATAAGCTGGAAATTAAACATACCATCTCATCTCATGGCGCTATAGAATTTTTTGGTGAGGTTACGCAAACTGAGCTGGATACACTGAAAGTAAAATTGCAGAGACTTGGGATGAATTTACTGGATGTTCAAAACAGTAAACTTATCGATCGGATTGTTCTTACGATCATTGATGTGATTCATTACTTTGACGAATTGCCAACAGTCAACTTTGGAGAGATCGTCAACGATAAGTTAGGTATGATAAATCAGCCTGTTTTAAAGATCTTTTCGGAAGTTATGGGGATGTCGGTGATTCAATTTATTGTGATTCAAAAAATTGAACGAATTAAAGAGCTTCTTATCTATGAGGATCTGTCCATTTCCCAAATAACAAATAAACTCAATTACAAAAGTGAGCCGTTACTGATAGCACAGTTCAAAAAACATACCGGACTCACTCCCGCGCATTTTATGAAATTGAAAGAGGAGCGCAGTAAAATTATTTCCAAAAGCTTTAAAAAGAGCGGTGGGAAAGGGTCGCCCAGCCTGAATTAATCGACAGTGAAGTTTGTAACCTTCTGCCTATCCGATGTAACGGTTCAGATCCGTTTAATAGTGATATTAAGTTGTGATAATCAATTCACAACTATCCCGCAGTTTGCGGGACATTAAGGACACTATTATGAAACGAATTACAAAACCGATCAATGTTTTTGCAACTCTTTTGCTGGCGTTTACATTTACTGTAGCGGCATGCTCAACAACCGGTCTGCAGCGATCTGAAGCTGTACAATCAGATATGAAAACCGTAGATAATGACATTAAACTGATTATTGTACAACTGGATGCCGTCGGAGCCTCTCTTGATGAACTAACCAAGCCGGGCCAGGCAGATGTAAGGAGAGCGTTTGAGGTGTTTGAAAAGAATGTCGCGAAAATGGAGAAGCTGGAGAAAGATTTTTCAAATCATGCCAATCAAATGACTGCAAGCGGCAAGACGTATTTCGAAGAGTGGGATAAGAATAAGAACAAGTATGATAACCCGGAAATACAGAGAAACAGTGATGAACGCCGTGCAGCACTTGGCCAAACATACGATAGAATTGGTGAAAACAGCAAAGGAGTGAAAGAGGCTTTCAAGACCTATGTTTCTGATGTAACCCAGATCTCAAGCTACATATCAAACGATTTGACCACAGCAGGAATCACATCCATTGCGTCATTAGCTGATAATACAGTTAGAAATGGCACTCATTTGAAAAACGAACTTGAAACCCTTCAGTCTGCAATTGAAGATGCCAGGGCAGAAATGGTACAGAGTGGAGTAACGATGAATTGATAGTGAGAATCCCGTAGCACCATCAAGAGAGAACCAAGCACTTTTCGACAGGGTTTGAATTGGAATCAAAAAACCACATTCATTTCCTGTTGGAGAGTGCTTTTTTTATGGATCAATGCTTATTGGTGTTTTACACCCATCGCATGCAGGCCCACATGAGCAGACACCGCCTACTCAAATCAAAGGCCGGGAGGGGTGTTCTATTAGAATGATGAAATAGATCGAAATTCAATGCTCGAACCTTACATCCCCCTAGTGCATTCGCTGAACGCTCTTGCACATTTCCCCCTTCAAAGGGGGACTTCTCCGCAGTGTTTACATCAGAACCTGAAATATTAATGCTACCCACTCCTAATAAAATAGAGCTTGGTTTTAGCTTCAAAAAGTCTAAATCTTACAACCTGCGAATTACTTCACCACAGCGCATCATGCGGTCGCCGTGGTATGGATTTCGAATTCCTTCCTCGCGGCTTAGCCAGTCGGCCGATCCATCGCGAACCATGGGGCAGCTCTGGTGATAGATTTCGTAACCCACAGGCCGAAAGGTATCTACCATCTGAATCATCGATTCGGAGATGAACTCAAAATGATAGCGCTGATCATCCACATCTTCGAGAGGAATAAGTTCACTGCTGCTGTTCACAATTACTTCACTGAAGGCAACCCAAAGAGCCAGTGTCTCTTCATTTAGCCCGGTGGGGTCAACACCTTCGGCCTCCTCTTTCAGCGCCTCAGCATATTGCCCGGCTGATTCCGGATCAGACTCCACCAAGGCATCCTTCAAATCAAAATAGCGATCTAACACTCCAGCCATCTGTTCATTGAACTCCGGCGTGGTCTGCACCATCTGCATCTGCATCTGCTGCTGTCGCTGTTCCTGTTGTGCCTGCTCCTGATCTGAGGGTCCACAGGCTGTGATCAGTATAAGTGATGAAATAAGGTAGATACCTTGTCTTGCAAGTTTTAACATTACGTAAAGTCCGGAATGATTTGTTATTGTGATAATGGATATTAGCAACCTCGCTAAAGAGATCTGATAAAAACAGATGGCACTTCCGTGAAGTTTTGTATTAGTAATATAACAGAATCAGCAGTGGAAATGTTTGATCTAAAATAAAAAACCGGATCAGCAAACAACCCGGGTAGGGTCAGTCTGCCGTCCGGTTTGGTTAAAATGTGAGTTCGATTCTTAAATGCTGACTATTACGTTCCCCTCCTGTGTAAGGAGGGGTCAGGGGAGGTAGCCTTAGAATTTTGAGTCTTTAATGTACTCTATTCGCCGATTAAACCACCCCCGACCCCTCCTTACGAAGGAGGGGAGGCTCCTTTCCCAAATTCTTATGTCGAAATCAGTATAAGAATTCGCTATGCCGTCTCCTTCACTTCTATTTTCGGGCCGGCATTAACAATCTCTATACTGCTCTCTTCTTTGTATTTCTCAAAGTTTTTGATGAAGAGGCTTCCGAGTTTCCTGGCCTGAGCATCGTATGCCCCCTGGTTGCTCCAGGTCTTGCGCGGTATCAGAATTTCAGGGGATACTCCCGGGCAGCTTTTTGGAATCTTCACACCAAACACCTCATCCACTACTGTATCAACGCTATCCAGTTTTCCTTGATGAATGGCATCAATAATGGCCCGGGTGCTCTTCAGGTCCATGCGTTTGCCCGTTCCGTAAGGTCCGCCGGTAAGGCCTGTGTTAACCAGCCACGCTTTTGAACCATGCTTTCGCATCTTGTCGGCAAGCATTTCTGCATAACGGCTCGGAGGCCATACCAGGAATGCTGCGCCAAAGCAGGCAGAGAATGTTGCTTCAGGCTCATCAACTCCTACTTCAGTGCCGGCAACTTTCGCCGTATATCCGCTTATAAAGTGGTACATGGCCTGTTCCGGTGTAAGCCTGCTCACCGGAGGAAGTACCCCGAAGGCATCATAGGTGAGGAAGATAATGTTGTTGGGATGCCCGGCTTCACAGGGAATTTTGGCATTTGGTATATATTCGATCGGATAGGATGCCCGTGTATTTTGAGTAATACTCACGTCATCATAATCAACGACGCGGGTGTCGGGATCCAGCACCACGTTCTCTAGTACAGTTCCATATCGAATAGCACTATAGATTTCAGGCTCTTGTTCTTCAGTAAGCCCGATTGCCTTGGCATAGCAGCCGCCTTCAATATTGAAAACACCGTCGCTGCTCCAGCAGTGCTCATCATCGCCAATCAGCTTCCGGCTGCTGTCGGCCGAAAGGGTTGTTTTCCCGGTTCCGGATAGCCCGAAAAACAGGGCTACGTCCTTATCGTCCCCTTCATTTGCAGAACAGTGCATGGATAGCACATCCTTTTTCGGCATCAGGTAGTTCATCACCGAAAATATGCCTTTCTTCATCTCGCCGGCATATTCTGTTCCAAGAATAGCCATCGTATTTGTTTTAAAGTTTACATCCACGCTGGCATCTGAGGTCATCCCCGCCGTAAATGTATTTGCAGGGAATTTGCCTGCGTTGAAAACCACAAAATCGGGTTCTCCAAAATTTGCCAGCTCTTCCCTGTCAGGCCGTATCAGCATGTTGTGCATAAACAATCCGTGATATGGGCGTTCGGCAATAATACGTACTTTCAATCGGTACTTCGGATCCCATCCGGCAAACCCGTCAACTACATAGAGCCTTTCTCGGGTGTTCAGATAATCGACAGCTCTTCTATGATTGATTTTATATGTGTGCTCATCCAGGGGAATGTTAACCTTGCCCCACCAGATGTCATCCATTCCTTCAGTCTTTACCACCCGTTTGTCGGCGGGACTCCTTCCGGTTCGTTTTCCCGAGCGCACCACCAATGCTCCCGTATCTGTAATTACCGATCCGGGATCATATTTTACGGCATCTTCATAAAATCTTCCGGGTGCAGGGTTTCTGATAATATTCTTGACTGTGATTTCGTGCTGAGCCAAACTAAATTCTTGTTTTTCCATGTCTCTTCCTTCTGTTTTTTTGTGTTATTATCTTACCTTATATCTAAAGAAAAAAAATGAAGATATGATTAATAACCTACTGATAAATAGTGGATTAGAAGATATCTTCCTTTAGATGCTGGAAAACCGCTTCCAGAGTAATAGTAATGTTAAAGTATTTTGTTCAGTTTTCACACATCGTATTTCGATTCAGATGAACATCTCATTTATTTAACTGTATTCCGTTAGGCTGATAGTATACCCGTATATTTATCGCGATGTCATGTTAAACATCTATAAACCACAAGGTCTTGTTCAATTCAAAAACCAAACGAATCACACTCGACAGAGAGAGCAATGAGCAATCCCGAAGGCTAAAGAGAAGCTTAAACAAGGTGAGGTGGTCGCACGCACTGATGCAGATTTTTTGGACGGCCGGGCCTGTAACCACTATTGGTTTGATTGGCGGGTATTATATCGGCTATGGCACAATGCCATCATTGCAGCTGCTGATCTATTTTGTGAGTTTTACCGTTCTTTCCGGGGTTTTTGGCCTTGTGGCCAAGGTGGTTTACGATGGAACCCGGGGACACCTTGAGGAGCAAACAGAACGCGATATTCTTACCGTAACGGATACACTGGGCGACCTGATCCTTGTAGCGCGTGATTATGTGGTGCAGGGATATGAGGAAGATGGCCAGAAACGAGAAGCAGCACTTCAACTTCTGAGACGGGTTGACCTGACCCCGTATGGTGTAACCATTGCCTTTACTGACCTTACCGGTAGCCGGGAGATTGGTGAGATCATGGGGCGAATCTTTACCTATAGAAGAATAGGCCTTCAAACAAAGGTGAGGGAACTCTATTCAGCCCATCAATCCCAGATTGATGAGATTGCGGGTGAATTGGAAATAAATTCACCAAAGGCGGCAAAAGAGTTGAAATTGTGGTTCACGGGAAATACTTCGGGCAGGCTAAAATATGGTGTACCGCGCGAGCCGCATTTTCTTCAGCGGGTGATGTCGGCCATTGAGAACAACAATCCCTATCTCATGACCTTTCGGGATGTGGAGGAGATGATGATTCTGGCTTTTGAACTGATAAACGGCAGGGAGATACCCACATTGATCTTCAGCTACCCGGGCAACTGGAAATATGCCTCTGTGCTGGATGAGATGGAGAAAAAAAGAAGTTTATACCGTGTGGCTCAGGCTAAAGGTGGGAATCGGCTGCGGGCCCTTGCCGCATATCTTACAGAGTCGGGGTTTGCAACAGCAGAAGAGCTGCCGGAGGGCCTTGAGATGAACGAATTGATCAAGAAAGTTACCAAAATAATGGACCGGCTGGCCGTTCAGGCGCGGGTGTTGTTAAATGAGAAACGAAATGCACAAAAAGAACTTCAACAGCTGGAGAGAGTCTTAAAAAACTGCATTGAGCTTTATGAAATGGCCTATGAAGGATACAAAGAGTCGACTAAACGCCGTAATGAACTGATTCGGGCCACGGAGAAATGGGAAAAGATTATTACTGATAGCGGAGGCAGCCCCGGATCGGTTAAAGTGGGTTCCGGCAGGAGAGGAATTCGAATAAAGGAGAGCATTATTTCACTGGATGATCAGGCGCGGCTTGATGTATGCAGGTACCTGATATGGTATTTTGAGAAGGAAGATATTAAAAGCGACAGCAACTCCCTTTTTTCACCGTTTCATGACAAAGGGGGTATGTTGGCCCGGCGGCTGGCTATTGAAATAGCTGTGGCACTGGAGCCCCACATCCGTCTTTCCAAACCGGAAATACAGCGAAACATAAATGCCACGAAAGCGATCTATATGGGAGGCCTTTCACCCGATTTGAGCGCTATTCAAAAACAGGAGCTCGGTATACGAATGGCCCGCGAGGCAGATAACGCATTGGGTTTGGCTGCCATTCGGCTGGCCGATACACTCGTACACACCTATTTTGTGGATCTGAGTGAGGAAGCGATGGAATTTCTTCACCACAACTATAACGCAGGCCTGAAATCACTCCAGCGGGTGGTAAACCGTAAAAAGCCGGCTGAACCCTCTATACCAGCATTGACACAGATGCCACTGTCGCTAAAAGAACCGAAAGCAATTTGGAAAAAAAGCCTGCAGGAGATTAAGAGAGCTTCTTCCAAAGTTTCTCCGGCTTAGAGTATAAAATGAGCTGCTTTTCATCCCCCATTGCCCCCCTTCGAGAAGCTGTGAAATAATACTTAATCAAAGATAATGACCATTTAATTTTACCACGAAAAGACACAAAGCCACGAAGGCGCACAAAGTATAACGACATCAGAATGATACTCTTCGTGTCCTCGCGACTTTCCCATAGGGATCCACTACAGGGCGTGGCCAAATAGAAGGAGTGTTTTAAATGCATGTATATTTGTTTTCTCACAGCCTCTCGAAGGGGGCACTCCTTAATTGGCTATCAACTCGAATTCACGTTAAAAAAACAACATGATACTTCAGTCAGATATTTTTTGATAGATCGGTTGGGTTCTGTTAACCTGTACCAGCCAATCCGTATCCGGCAGCTCTTCATTACTTCCAATAACCAGGTACCCGTCCGGTTTAAGCATCGGTTTTAACTTTTGCAGAAACTTTTCCTGATGTTCTTTCCGGTAGTAGGTAAAAACAAGGTTGCGGCAGAATATGAGTTGAAAAGAGTCTTTGGGAAGAGATTCTCGAATATTGCGCTTTTCAAATCTGACGTGATTTGCAGGGGCTTGTTTGATTTTAAACTGCTCCTGATCGGCCTCAATACTCCTGAAATATTTTAGTAGTTCAGATTCTGTCAGCTCAGAAAGGGCACCGGCAGGATATTCGCCTTTTTTTGCTCTTTCCAATACCTCTTCGGTTCTGTCGGAAGCCAATATCAAAACCTCGCGATTTGACTTAATCTGCTCTGAGAGCTGCTCGATCAGTATAGCTATACTGTAAGGTTCTTCTCCGTTGCAACACCCGATTGACCAGACGTGAAGGGGCTCTGATGAAGTTTCAAGCATGAGATTGCGCAGTATGGTGTCTCTCAGAAAATCCCAGACCTTTCGGTCTCTGAAAAATTTACTGATGGTTACATAGCAAAGTCTCTCGAGTTGTTCCCACTCTAAGGGGTTTTCTGCCAGATACTCTCTGTATTCATCATAGCCTCCGGTTAACCCGAGTTCCGCCATTCTGTTTCTGATCCGCTTTAATACCTGGTTGCGGGGTTTCCTGAAACCCGGCCATCTGTATCCCATTTTGGGAAGTGCCCATTGCAAAAAGAGAACACCCTCGTCTTCACTCATGGTATCTTTTGTTTATTTATATGACATGTAATTTAGTTGTTAACCAGCTTTAAATCGAATATAATGAGTGGGGTAAGGTGTGTTTTTTGCTGAGGTATCTATGAATAACCAATCCAATTCCTAACAATGTATCGGAAGATAACGGCATGGTCCGTTCACCTTTTTACTGCTGTTGGTGCGATTCTGGCTTTTTGGTCATTAATGCTCATTGTGCAGGGGGATGTGCGCGGATCTCTCATTATCCTTGCTCTTGCTGCAGTAATCGATTCAGTTGACGGCACGTTATCGCGCCGTGCAGAAGTAACCAAATACGCACCCAATATCGACGGTGCCCTGATGGATAATATTGTAGATTATCTTACATGGGTTTTTCTGCCGGTTTTCTGGGCCTATACATTTCTGGAATTCTCTTTTTTGGTTGGCTCACTGGTGTTGATTGCAAGTCTGTTCGGTTTCAGTAATACCCAGGCGAAAACAGACGACAACTACTTTAGAGGATTTCCTTCCTATTGGAATTTTGTGGTTCTCTATCTCTATGTACTGGGTGCAGGGTTCTGGGTCTCTTCTGCCGTAATGCTGATTCTGGCATTTTTAGTCCTGGTTCCGATTAAATTTGTATATCCAAGCCGGACTGAAAAGTGGCAGAGAACTACACTCATTCTGGCTTTTCCCTATGCTGTAATGATCGCCTATATGTTGTTCCATCTGCAGGAAACGCCTCTTGCTCTAACTATAGCTTCTTTTTATTACCCGGTTTATTACCTGACCATTTCGGTTCTATTTACGTCATCAGGGGCTAAATAGACGCCTTTCAAGGCACAGGCTTCAAGGCACAGGGCACAGGGTGAAAACCTTCAATCGTCCGCCAGCCGGCGGATTTCCGGGGTCCTTGAAGCGTTTGGTTGTTTGCTCTTCAGTATGGAATGTAGAACCGCTGCGCGCGGGTAAAAAAAAGATCGCACATCGGAAATCGGCTCATTTTTTGAACGCGTAAGCGCACCGAGCGTTAGCGATTCCCATGAAATGAAATCTTAAAAATCGCTAAATCATTGGGGGTTTCGATTCAGACCAAGGCATCTA
>REDT01000268.1 GCA_007693295.1 Balneolaceae bacterium | reverse complement strand
ATTCCGTGGCCTTGGTATTCAACCCCATTCGGGGTTATGCCACTGCCCGCCGCTTTTTACCCCGAGCTGCGTGTCGGGGCTAATCACATTAAACACCTTCGGTGTTTGGTTACCGCATCTCAATCCACGGTTCAATATCTGAATACATCCTGCGGCGTAAATCTTAACGTTGAGCAATTGGGATACCCATACGCCGCATTGTAAATCACGGCTCCTGTCATGTCGACCAAGCGAATCCCGTGAACACGGGTGAGCGCGTGCCCCAAAGGGATGCCGATGGCAGAGACATCTCCCAACCTTAACTCCAATTCCCAAGCGCTGAAAGCGCGCAATCACACAGCACGGCACACCGTGCCGGGTTCGGTGGGCCCACCCAAAACCTCCGCATCGATCCTCGTAAAACCACGTAGCAAAACCGGAGGTTAGTTCACGGAATTCCGGGACGTAGAAACACAACATCAATCCCACGCTCGACTTGTAATCCGGTCTTTTCCTGCTAATTTTGTGTCAGAGAGTACGAATCAACATTTGTGAAATTTCTTTTAAAATCTCTCACCTTTTCATCATTCATCAGATCGTCCCACCATATTTGCAAATCAGCATTATTTATATGATTTGCCATTGATTGCATGTCTTTGTGGAAGACATCATTTTTTTGAAAAAATTCATGGTACGGTTTTACAATCTCTGTTGTATGTTCATTCAGAAGCAGCCCCAATGACGGTTTGTCCACACAGATACATTCCAAAAAATTTGTGGAAGGTATTACCATCTGTATAATTGTTTCACACATTAACATCTCATCAACGATTGATGTTGATCCGGAACTGACAGTAACCCGATCATCCTCAATGAAATTTAGCTGATCAATACGACCCTTTTTTCTATTGGACGGATGAGGCCTGACAAGAAATCGATATCCGCTATTTACATGCTGTAAAAGTTCATTTGTGCTATTTTTTATTACCTCTCTGTTCTCTGCATTGATTTTTGGATAACATAACATAAAATCATATCTCTTCTCCTTCTGTCGGGACTGATAATTTCTTTTGAATTTTTTCAACGGATAAGCAACCCAGGGTACATCTTTCTCTTCCCTTTTCCAGCCCCATGTTCTAAACTCATCGGATACGGCATACTGAAAGTGCCTCGCATATTGATAGAGATACTCAACCGTTTCCGCTCCATTTTGATACCAAATTAACCGGGCACCATTTTCAATGTATTTGGCAACGAAAATGCAATCATGCTCCTGAAACCGTAGTCCGCTCGCGTGAAAAGTTTTCTTTTCCGGTTCTGATAATTCGATTTGATTATAAATTTTTTCAAAGTGCTCTACTGCAAACCGGGGCAATAAGCGAACTGCGTTTTTAATAAACGGATCATCATATCTCTCCGCAATCCTCAACAGCACTTCTCTTTTTGAAGATTCTCCATTACCAAATAAAAACGGTATGTAAGTTGGGAGTTCTTGATAAGCATTGTCTTCAGACATCTCTCGTATTCCTGAAAAACCAAATGTGATGTGGTTATAATTTTTCAAAACTTCTCTTCGTTTTGATCGATTTCTTCTGAGCAGTGTACATTTAACCTGCCTGAACAGTTTTCTCTTTAACGCCTCTTTGGATGACTGGAAAAGCGAAAAACGCAGAGCAAAATTATCAGGTTTAAATGAAACATTTCCTGCATCTAACTGATGTTTTAGATGCACGACTATCCTTACGTGATCTTCTAATAAAACCCTGTAAAATCTTTGAGAAAAATCAGCAGCATGCACTTCATTTAAGACATCTGTAAACAGAGTCACCATTTTATCTGATAATGCGATTCTTTGCCCGGCTTCGGGTATGGCCTTCTCTTCTATCTTTATCATTTTCTTGATTTTTATGGTTGTGAGTTGATTTGTTTGTCTAATTACATCATCCATTTTCGGGTATGTATAGAAAAGCCCGTTTCACCAATCGTTCCCGACGGAACGAACCTTTAGGGGGACCTTTTATCCACCATTGATCTCTCCGGGACATGCTTTGCACCCCATTTACCTACTCATTGCAATTAGCTTATGTTCAACTCCATTCCCGTCCCGGCAGGGACGATTGGCAGCCTTTAGCAGAGCACTTCTAGAAATGAACCCATCGAAATAAACTTACAATACAGAGCTTTTTTCCATCTGAAATTACCCCGGGACATGCTTTGCACCCGATTTACCTACTCATTGCAATTGGCCAATTGGTGATTTATGTTCGACTCCATTCTCGCACCGTTAGGAACGATTGGCAGCCTTAAGCAGAGCACTTCTTATACTTAATAAAACCCGTTTAGTAACTAAATGTCAATTTTTTAATTTTCTTTTTTTGATTGAATTCAGATCAAATAGTTATCATCGATCACTTAATCAACGTCAATTTCTGAACATCCGCAAAATCACTGGTCTGGAGTCGTAAAAAATAGACCCCGGAAGCCAGGCCGGACCCATCGAACTGCACGGTATAGGCGCCGGGCTGCTGAACGCTGTTTACCAGCCTTGCCACGCGCCTTCCGGCCACATCGTACACGTCCATTACCACTTCCGTCTGCTGCGCAATACGGTACCGGATTGTAGTGGCCGGGTTAAACGGATTGGGATAGTTCGGATCAATGCTCGTCTCAAGGATGGCCTCATCGCGGTGAATGCGTTCAAGGGTCAGCTTTTCATACTCTTTGTTAATGGACTGCTTTTGGCCCGGCATCAGGTTGATGTGTGCAATAGTGCCGTTTTCCTCTTCAGCAATCAGCCTGTAGACATGATCAGAACCGGCAGCCGGCATAAACTCTACACCCACCGGATAGTCAGGCGACGTAAGCTCGAGCAGCTCGGATGATCTGTCGCTAAACCGGAAACCTTGTGCCGTGCGAATATCCAGAATATTACCCGGGGCACGCGGCGGCATCAAATAGCGGTATTGCCGGTCGTGATCGAGGGCAGAATCAGAAGCCCGAAACGTAAATTCCTGTCCCTCCCGGGAGAAAACAATCCGGTCAGGTTCTCCATCTTCAAATGCAGCCGGCTGTGTCTGTTCTTTCACCACCGAGATATCACTGCTGATCTCCAGATCGATCGCTCCCTCCTCCTCCGCATACACCCAGTAGCCGGCCGCCGGCTCCAGCACCGTTACCTCCTGATAGGCTCCATCACTATAGCTATAGACCGGTGCCGTTGTGAGTATACCCAATGGGTCACTAATCGAGGATACCGCTACCTTGTCAATCAGCCCGCCAACCATGTTCCAGCCGCTGTTCAGGGATAGCGCATTCTGTTCCAGCCCTGCGCCGCGCACTTCCACTTGTTCACTTTCACCCTCGCTATTGATGCTTTTCAGCCAGTATCCCTTCCCGGGCTTGAGTACAGGTTCAGAGCGATAAACGCGGTCAAAACCAAACAGGGTTGAACCGGGAATTTCGACACCTTCATGATCTACCGGGATGCTCACCAGTTTCCAATTCTGCGTTGCCATTACACTTGAATTGTAGAAACTCACAACATTTGAGAAATTGCTCTCAACCCCAGAAATATCCAGAAGCGTTACCGCGTACAGGGCCGCCCCATCCGGCAGGTCGGTGTCGGTATACTGTTGCGTTCCGGCCGGAACGGATTCCATCAGCTTCATTTCAGACACGGTGGGGCCCCGGTAAATCCGGAACTCTGCAATATCAACTGCGCCGGGTACACTCCAGGAAAGTTCAACAGAATCTCCATTGTCCGTTAATTCCAAATTACCAATTGCGGGTTCGTCCAGCGTAGTAAAACTCCACACCGCACTCCACTCCCCGTCTCCTGCCTCATTACTCGCCCGTACCCGCCAGAAGTAGGTGGTTTCATAGGACAGCCCTGAAGCCTCATATTGAGTCTGTTCAACATCCGATTGATCCACAACTGTCGAAGTAAAATCTGCGTTCGTAGACACCTGAACCCTGTACCCTGTACATTGCGCCTGTTGGTCCCAGCTCAATACAGGATCAACGCTAACATCCGTTGCCCCATCCTCCGGGCTCACCAGAGCCACCTTAGATGGAGGTTCCGGGTCATCCCCGTTTTCTTCCGGCTCAAACCGGTAAAGTATGCTATCATCCCCCCATCCGATGGTATAGACCTCCAGGTCGCTGTCGATTCCAAAGGAGGGGATATTGAAATTGGCATGATAGATTTCCGTATTTGAAAACACCTCCCACGTGTCGTGGTCCACTTCAAGAGCCCAGATACGACCTGATACATAATCACCGTAAATATATTTTCCGTAGAGGGAGGGATTGGCGCTGCCCCGATATACATACCCACCCGTAATGGAACGACCTGTATCTTCAGCTCCATGCTCATATTCAAATATCGGTAGTTCCAACCCCGTTTTATCGCAATCGCTTGAAGACTGGCATTCACTACCAGCGATAATTGGCCAACCATAGTTCTTACCATTCTCTACAATATGAATCATCTCCCAGCTCTGTGGGCCCACATCTCCAACCCAAAGATGGTCGGTTACCGGATCGAAACTAATCCTCCATGGATTACGAAGACCCCATGCAAAGATCTCGCCCATGGCATCCGGGTCGTCAATTAGCGGGTTATCGGGTGGAATCAGGTAACCTTCATCCGTATTGATATCGATCCTTAATATTGCCCCAAGCAAATTTGTAAGATCCTGACTATTATCTCTGCTGCTGCGATCGCCGCCGCCGTCACCCGATGATATATACAGGTAACCGTCGGGGCCAAATTCAAGAGCTCCTCCGTTATGGTTTGAAGCCGGCTGATTAAACTCTAATATAATCTCTTCGCTATCCTCATCGGCAACCCCATCATTTACTCTAAATCTTGAAACCCGGGATTTAATTTGATCATTATCATCATAGATGAAGTAGACAAAGAAAGAGTTGTTCTCAGGATAATCAGGATGAAACGTCAGGCCAAGTAATCCGCCTTCCGCCCCAAAGAATACGTTAAGGGGAAGTTCAAACCATCGCTGAAACGTACCTTCCGGATCATTTTTATCAAATCTCTCAATATAGCCGGAGCGGCTCAAAATATAGACCATGCTGCTGCCCTCATGGGAATACTCTACTCCAACCGGGCGGTCCAGGTCTTGTGGCATAACTTTCTGCAGTGAAACCTCCTGACCTTTTACACCTCCAGCACCAAAAATCACAATTGAAAATACGACACTTATAAACCTAATACTCTTCCTCATCCTTCCCCTTGTTTTGATATAGATCTTAAATAAATAAATTCATGTCACTTTTGCTATTAGATTTAGAAAAAAGACACCATAATTCAGGAAAGGGGTCTCACAAGAAGAATGATAGAAATGAAGCTTCATAGAGAGTGATTATCCTGCACGAGGAAACTAAATAACCAAACAGATCGAAAATCAGATACCGGCACTGAGCTTCCCACCGTAAGTTTAGTGCAGTATTGGGTTTCCTTATTTTTCAAAAGGCGCAGAAGTCAGTACACCAGAAATATGCAGATTACCTGCTTCCCATGGCTAAGGGAAATATATTGCAATGAGTGACGGCAAAACTACCGGGCAGATCTATACAAATCTACATCATTACACACCCTTTTTGAGAGGTATTTCGTTTACTTCCGATTCATTCCAAAGTTTTACCTCCTAAATCGTTCTCTTGTTATCGCAGCATACTCACTGAGTGCTGCATGCAGGTTTGAGATATTTCTCATTGACGGTAATCCAAACCGTGTATTCTTCCGGTTACCCTTCAGCCTGTAGTTAGCAGGAGACGGAATCGGCTCAATGCCAAAGTGTTGAAATACCTGAACCGCCCGGGGCATATGAGCAGCGCTGGTAACGATGATTAAAGGATGGGAACTGCCAAAATTTTCAGAATAGATTTTTCCCTCCTGGTACGTATTGGCGGGCTCGGTCTGTATGAGTGTGGCATCCTTATCCAACCCCAGCAGCAGGGCTGTCTTTTGAAGCATCTCCGCCTGTGTGGTCCCTCCGCTTGAGGAGTAGCCCGATAAAACAAGCTTGCTGTTGGGCAATTGTTTATGCAGGCGAATCCCCTCATTAAGACGTCCCAGCGCGTTTAAAGAGAGAAGGGAGTTGGCCGGCAAGCGATCGTCAAATCCGTGCCCCCCACCAAGAATAATTATATGATACTCCGCGTCAGCATCTGCCAGCTTTTCCACATCAATCGGTACATAGCGGTCTTCCAGAGAATTCAAAACCAAGCCGGGAATTAAAGGAGTGCTTATGATCAAAAACCAAGCAACACACAGAGCGGAAATGCTTTTAAAAAGGCGATCATTCTTTAGCATGTAGAAGATACCCGCTGCAAGAACCAAAACCCAGAGGGTGTTAAACGGGTCTATCAGGAATTTTAAGGCGTTTGTTAACACAGTTGCTCCATTTTCTCGCTATGAAACTTCAGCTTTTTTCGGAAATTGAAGAATTTGCAGTTCTTTTCTTGCTTTGTTTTTTTCGGCACTCACCAGCCACAGAAAAAACCTCTTTACAGGATAAAGCTTCAGCTGCGCCTCACTGAAATAGATGGCGTCTGCGAAGTCAAAAATGTACAGTTTCTCATCCTTCATAATCATATTATGCCCGGTCAGGTCATTAAAAATAATTCCGTTTGCATGCAGCAGACGAACAATTTTGTTGAACTGATACCTGATCAACTCCTCATGGTTCTGTGCAAATTCTTTTATCCCTTTACGATATATTGAGAGATTTATACCATCGATATATTCCATATAAATATGCCCTTTTTTGAAATCCACATAAATAATATCAGGCGTGAGATTAAGACGCGAAATTTTTTCGTAGCAAATAAGTTCTGAGTAAAAGTCATCAAACTTCCTTGGCCCTATAAACTTCTTTCTTATTAAAACCCTCCCTTCATCATACACCAGATCCACTTTGTGTTTCTTATATAAGCGACACCCAGAGTCACGATTCAGATTTTCCGCTAAAAAGTACTTTTCATACTTTTTTTCGGTTTGTATCAGCCTTTTTCTGTCAAAATTACCAATCACCCTAAGGTCATCCGGTGGATGCCGGTAATCAGATTTTTTTGCCCTTGTAAAAAAATAAAACGTATGCTTTAAAAGCCGGCAGAACCGTACACCTTTTCTTATATAGTTATAATTAACTTTTAATACATTCTTCATTCTGGATAATTGAGATCACTGTCTCTTTTGAATTTGTAACGGCTAAATAGCCCGGGCAGGCACGCCTACCACGGTGGACCCGGATTTAACATTTTCGAGGATCATTGCTTGACCTCCCGTAACTGCACCTTGGCCGATCCTTATGTTTTGAACCGTGGATGTTCCGATTCCCAAATCAGCAACCTCACCAATATGGGTATGGCCTCCGGTTTGAACACCCGGTGCAAAACTGGTATAGTCCCCGACAACTGTATGATGACCCAGAGCACAATTCATATTCATCACCACAAAATCTCCGATCTCCGACCCGTAGTTGATACAGGTACCGGGATAGATCACAGAGCCCTTACCGATTAACACCTCCCCGGAAACCCAAGCCTTTTCGTGAACAAGGATAGGATAGATCAAAGTCTTGTTTTTGGATAATTTCTGTACGATAGTCTTCTTTATCTTTGGAAACGCAATACCGACCGCTACGTGTACATTCTCTAGCAGAAGTGCTTCGTCTACAGGACCAATAACAGAATACCCAAACATCTCTTTGCCAATTTTGTCCGGATCATCATCCAACAAGCCTGCGATCTCATATCTGCTGCCATAGCCTTGAATATTGTGTGCAATATGCCCTCCAACACTTCCCGCGCCGATTATATATAGTTTAGTTTTCATGTGGCTGATAGCTCATTGTCCATTTTACTGATACTTCTTTTGTTGCATATATTCATCAAACCGTGGCATCGACACACTCCCTTCATGCGTAATACCGTCCCTCAGAATGACCTTTCTCACCGTCAAAAAGAGGATCTTAAGATCGAGCCAGAACGTTCGGTTGTTCACATACCATATATCCAGCTCCAGTTTTCGGTCCCAGCCGATAGCGTTACGCCCGTTTACCTGCGACCACCCCGTAATTCCCGGTCGTACACTGTGTCTTCTATTCTGTTCTTCGGTAAACCAGGGCAGGTACTCCATCAGCAGCGGTCTCGGGCCCACCAGGCTCATATCGCCCTTCAGCACGTTGAACAGTTCCGGAAGCTCATCCAGACTTGTAGATCGTAAAAATGAGCCAAATGCAGTCATTCGCTTCTCGTTTGGAAGCAGTTCTCCTTTTTCGTTCCGTTCGTTGGTCATTGTCCTGAATTTAACCATCCGGAAAGGCTGTGCTCCTTTGCCGGGTCGTATTTGCGTAAAAAAAACCGGCCGGCCCAGCTTCAGCGCAATCAGAGCCATAATCAATAGCAGAAGCGGAGAGAGTACGATCAGGGCAGAAAGGGATACAAAAATGTCAATTCCTCTTTTGATCATAGCATATATGCTATGTCCTTGCAAATTCAGTTTCATGAAAATCCCGTTCATGTGCTTCCAAAAAAGGTTTAAGCCCCTTTTTCACCGGAAGCTGCCAGAGAAGCTTGCACCAGTCGTGGTTTCCTTCAATCAATCCGGGTCCATCTTTTGTAATAACTACATCCCAGCCGATCGACCGGTTTTGGGGATGTAATTTAGCTGCGCGTTTCACCATGTTGAGGGTCTCTTTCCAGTAAGGAATCTGGAACCCAACGATATTCACGCCTGTAACCGGGTGAACAGTGCATGCTTCTTTTGTGATGTCGCTATAGACGGCTGACTCATTCACCTCACCGGTCTCCTCATCAATCGGGGCCGCAAGATTACCGGCCGCCATATTGTCCACGGGAGAATCCACCGAGATCCGAAGCCGGCAGCCCAAAATTTCCACCTCGTCCACTTCGTTCAATTGTGTAAAAACACGAATCGTATTCACCGCCGAGGGCGAGAGCAGATTCAGGTGCGGGTGCTGCACAATAAACTCCTCTACAAGCCCGTAATTATTTTCTTTCATAAACTCTGTGATCGTGATCGGGTCGAACTCTGAGCAGCGGCGAATCTCAACCTCCGCACCACACTTCCCGTCAGATTTCTTGAAAACCAGTTTTCCGGATCTATTCTTCATTATTTGAGCGGCTACATCCGGTTTTTTCAGATCAACCAGATCCGCTACTTTATGAACAAAAAAGTCGCCATAATGTTTATAGAACAGGGTTTTATCATCCAGAATATGTCGCTGACTCTGCGGGTTCATCTTAAGCTGGTACTCATACATATAGCCGGTACCGGCCCACTGCTTTCTCTCCTCAGCGGTGAGTTCGAAAAAACGGAACTGAAAATACTCCAGGATGGAAATGTTGTACCTTAATACAGAGGAGAGGATATCAGACAATACCGCCGTTTTGTTTCTGCCTGTCTGCTCCACTACAGCATCCAGAAAACGATTAAACGTTTCCGTGTCGAGCTGCTTCAGGTAGTACCCGAGGTATAGTGTTCTTTTCAACTTCATCTCTATCTATTAAGTTTAATCTTTCTGAGTAAAAGTAGTGATATTCTTTCATAAGATAGAATTATCTCTTTTTAATCATTTGGGATTCATCTGGCGAGAGCTGACAGGGTCTTATACTGAAATAGGTCGACATGGTCCGCCAGAGCGCAGGCCCCGCTTTTGGGCCGAAGTCGAAGGACCCTCTTGTTCTTAGACCCATCTCCAAGAACGCTGTAATACTCCTCCCGGCACGAGGAGTTCTCTCCACTCCGCCCCGACAAAAAGGCGTCAGGGCTCCGGTCGAGATGACAATTTGCTTTTTTAGAGTGGCGCGGCGCGCTAAAATCATAAATAAGAACAACGCTCTGTCCTACGCCGCGAGGGCAATTACCATCCACCCCATTCGGCATCTGATCACTCCAGGCGGTAATTGTTTGACGGGGAGCGTAAGAGACGTTTGTAAAAAGCGCACAGGCCGAAAGTGTTAGCTCACATTACCACGCACAAAAGAGGCGCTTTCTATACGATACCCGGCAGACAGATCCGGGACCAAGGTCATGTTTTCGGCCCTAATTCAGGCAGCGGCAAATCGGTTTCCTTCAAACCATGCACGTCAACATTAATGCCGTCTTCAACTTCTACAGTAAGTGATGCTGCCCAAAATTTAACTATACTTATCGTTTTTTTGAACTATGCTTTTCGCAGTATACAGACTTGTCAAGAAACCGTAATTAATTTGATAAGGATATCTGTATAGGTGTGGTTTAACAATTTTAACTACATTTTCCGGCCAATTATCGATGGGAGCCACCAATTCCTTCACGGAGTTAGCTTTTAAATTATATGTCATGTGTAAACCCTCATTTACGGCCTTTTCCCTTTTTATCACACGCAGCAGAGGCCTCTTCAGAAAGTCCGGTATAAGTCTTTTAAATTTTATACTCTTTTGCCCAACATTTAAATTTCTCTCATCTGAATAAGGTATATCCTTCAATTTCTCGACCATCAATGTTTCTCTTTCCATCTCTTTAAAAAAGTCTCTCGAAAACTTTAAAGTCTTTGAAACGGAGAGCCAGAATTCAACCAATCGATGGTCCCAAAAGGGAGCTAATGCCTCATATCCAAAAAACTCGTAAACCCGAAAACTGTTGAATATAAATTTAGCCTGTCTCTCCTGCCATACAATATAGTCCAGGAATGCTTCCTTTGAGAGTCCGGACTCCTCTAAAATCTGATTTAAGATCGAAAATAGTGCCTCCGGTTTTTCTTTCGGAAAATCTTCGCTCCAGCTGAATTTTTTCAGAGCTCTTTCAGCAGCATTGCCATTAAGCAGAGAGTAATCCAAATTATTAGAGAGCATGTCAAGACCATGGCCGGGTATAAAGAGGTCTCCTTTTTTTAATACCTTATTTTTATTGAGCTCATAAACGGCAAGAAAATCCTGTAAGTGTGGATTTGAAATCCCATTACTGGCATATTCAATATAGTTGTCAAAAATACCTGAAGAGTGAAGTTCATACCATTTCTCTTCAGTATACTCTATAAAATGCCACTCATATCCCGCTGTTTTTGCTACTTTTTCGCTGATTTCTGACTGAATATTGCCGGGCATACCATACGAATAACAGACTACATGTTTATAGCCCAGCTTATAGAGGTAGTTTACAATAATCCGTGAATCGTGCCCGCCACTAAGAGGCACGATTATCCTGCCTCTCCCTGACATACTCTCTACAATCTCCTTGAATATTTTGTGAAAAATATCATCCAGAGTAATAGCATTTTTTTTTAGGTTCGAGTAGTCACTTATGTAAGTGGGCTGGTTAATATTATACCTGAAATACCGGCTTTTCTTTATCCCGCCCTTTTTAAATAATACAATTTCAGCAGCTTGTACTCCTGATACATCCTGAAATACGGTACGGTCTCCCAAAACATTATTCATCTCAGTGAATTCATAGATTAAATCCCGATCAATGTTATGGCCATTATCAAACTTTATCCGGTCTGAAATCCATAAAGAATCGTCACGGAATCTGTATAAGAGAGGAGTTGACCGGATAATATCCGATTTTAACAGGGTGTATTCAGGTGATTCAAAAACCAAAGAAAGATGCCAAAATTTCTCTTTTTTCAGGAATTCAGCATTTTCATCATTTACTTTCAATTGATTGAGTTCCGACATCAATTTATCCCCAATCTTGCGGAGGCCCGGATCGTTTACGCTATTTTTCAGACTTTTAATCCATAGGGAAGACTGTTCTTTTTCCAGCAACAGCCATTTCCCTGAGATTTCCACCTCTATTTTCATGATTTCCAACAAGTTCAGTTCTTAAGAAAATTGAGTTATTTCTTAGTTTATATTAAACAACAAAAAGTAAAGTTTTCAACAAAAAAAGAATATATAATGCTTTATTTTAAATTTAATATACTCAACTCGATTTTATCTACAACTATTATATGCACGCAATATCTGACCAAAATTTCATCTTTGCTCTATTTCAACGCTGACAAATGCGGCAGGAGTAACCGATGAAGCTGCGGCTGTCAGATTGAGATTAAAGACCTGAGCATTCCGACAACCTTTATAGATTTCTGTTCCGTAGGAATCCCCACGGGGTCAGCGTCGACCCAATTTTTATTCCGCACTCCTTGCACGCAAACTCAACGCCCCGCAACCAAATCC
>REDT01000237.1 GCA_007693295.1 Balneolaceae bacterium | reverse complement strand
GATAAAATCCCTATTATTGAGGCAATTTTAGATTGATAAATCATCATCACATACACAGGTAATCACTATATATGTCACTACTCGTAGTTGGATCCGTTGCTTACGACGGAATAGAAACGCCATTTGGAAAAACGGACCGCATTTTAGGCGGTTCGGCAACTTATATCTCTCTTGCTTCATCCTATTTCGCAAAGCAGATTAACCTTGTTGGAGTTGTGGGAAACGACTTTGCGGATGAAGATATTGACCTTCTGAAAAGCAAAGATATAGATCTTGAGGGACTACAGATTGACAAGAGCGGAAAGACGTTTTTCTGGAAGGGGAAGTACCACTACGATTTGAATAACCGGGATACTCTCGATACACAGCTCAATGTGTTTGAACACTTCAATCCGGTTATTCCCGACTCCTATAAAGACGCCAGGTATGTGGCGCTGGGAAATATTGAGCCGAGTTTACAAGGCCGTGTTCTCGAGCAGGTTAATAAGCCTGATTTTGTAGTGATGGACACGATGAATTTGTGGATAGAAATCACGCCGGATGCGCTGAAAGAGACGCTCAAGGGCGTTGATCTATTAGTGATCAACGATTCGGAAGCCCGTGAACTTGCAGAAGAACCTAATTTGATCAAAGCTGCCGATATAGTAAGAGCAATGGGCCCCAAAATGCTGATTATTAAAAAAGGTGAACATGGCGCACTTCTGTTCACAAAAAATGAAATATTTTCGGCTCCTGCCTATCCTGTTATCGATATATTTGATCCAACCGGCGCAGGCGACTCCTTCCTCGGCGGCCTGTTGGGATGGGTGGACTACACGAACGACCTATCTACAGATAACCTGCGTAAAGCAGTTATTTTTGGATCCGTGATGGCAAGTTTCTGCGTGGAGAAATTTGGCCCGGAGCGGTTGAAAAATCTTACTGAGAAGGAGATCTACGATCGCTACAGGGAGTTCAGGAGCCTGAGCCGAATACCCGAAGTTGACTAAATTTAACATAACCTCACTTTTACTCATGTCTAAACCTGAATCAGTATTTTTGGCATCCGGAAACAAACACAAGATTGACGAGTTAAGGCAGGTTTTGGCCCCGTTGGGAATTGATCTTAAATCTGTACTGGACTTCTCAGATGCTGAAGAGGTAGACGAAGATCAGCCGGACCTGGAGGGGAACGCCATGAAAAAGGCAAGCTTCTGGCACCGGAAAACAGGCCTGCCATCATTGGCTGATGACACAGGCCTTGAAGTGGATGCCCTTGAAGGTGCGCCCGGAGTCTATTCAGCACGATACGCCGGAGAGAAGGCGACGTACGATGATAACGTAAATAAACTACTGAATGAGCTTGAAGGTAAAAAAGACCGTTCAGCTCAATTCAGAACGGTCGTCGCATATGTGACCGACAATGAAGAGATGATCTTCGAAGGGGTTTGCAGGGGAGAGATCATTCAGGAAAAAAAGGGAGATAAAGGGTTCGGTTACGATCCTGTTTTTGTACCGGACGGCTACGATAAGACTTTTGCCGAACTCAGCAGCACCGAAAAAAACAAGATCAGTCACCGCGGAATTGCCGTCCGTAAGTTCATCGATTTTCTAAAATAAATCTATGCTGATTCCGGTCTCCATGATTTGACACCGTCGCGAATCACGCTATCCAGCTTATCCACAGAAACCCGTTCCTGTTTCATATCGTCGCGATAGCGAATGGTAACGGTATTGTCTTCAAGTCCGTCAAAGTCGATGGTAACACAAAAGGGCGTTCCGGCTTCGTCCTGACGCCTGTAACGTTTGCCGATAGAACCGGACTCATCATAGAGTACGGTGTAATCCTCTTTAAGGTCTGCCTCAATCTTTTTGGCCAGCTCCTTTAGTTCCGGCTTTTTCACCAGGGGAAATATACCCACTTTGGTAGGTGCCAGTTTCGGGTGCAGTTTAAGCACCGTTCGGGTATCGCCATCCACTTCCTCTTCACGGTATGCGTCACAGAGAACCATAAGGGTGCAGCGATCAAGCCCGATTGATGTTTCAATTACGTAGGGGATATATCGTTTTTGATCTTTCTGGTCGAAATACTCCATCTTTTTACCGGAGAACTCCTGGTGGCGCGAAAGGTCGAAATCGGTACGGTTATGGATGCCTTCCACCTCCTGCCATCCGATCGGGAATTTGAACTGAATATCGGCTGCAGCACGTGCGTAGTGGGCAAGTTTGTCATCAGGGTGAGGTGTCGCCCTCAGGTTCTCCTCACGAATACCTATGCTCTTGTGCCACTCCATTCTCTTGTTGAGCCAGTGGTCGTAAGTCTCTTCGTCGGTTCCCGGCTCTACAAAGTACTGCATCTCCATCTGTTCAAATTCTCGCATGCGGAATACAAATTGACGGGCAACCACTTCATTTCTGAACGCCTTGCCAACCTGTGCAATCCCAAAGGGAACCTGAACCCGGGCTGTGTCGAGTACATTCTTGTAGTTCACAAAAATGCCCTGGGCTGTTTCGGGGCGGAGGTAGATTGAGTCGTCATCGTCTTTTGATGTGGCGCCATAATGGGTTTTAAACATCAGGTTGAACTGGCGAACTTCGGTCCAGTCAAAAGCTCCTGATTCGGGAGCTTTGATCTCCTCCTTCATAATGATTTCGTACAGATCTTCACACAGCCCCACCCGTGTTCCGGTCGTGTCGAGCTGCTGCTGCAGGTCATCCGCCTTCTCCTCCTTTCCTTTTTCACGAAGCTTGAAGATGTGCTGTTCGATCAGCATATCGGCACGATACCGTTTCTTCGACTGCTTGTCGTCAATCATCGGATCGTTGAAACCTTCAACGTGGCCGCTTGCTTCCCAAACCTTTGGATGCATGAAAATGGCCGCATCAATACCCACAATATTGTCATGAGCCTGGGTCATGGCCTTCCACCAGTTTGCCTGAATATTCCTTTTGAGCTCTACACCAAGGGGGCCGTAGTCATAAACGGCAGATAGGCCTCCGTAGATCTCTGAAGATTGAAAAATGAATCCGCGTGCTTTTGAGAGGGATACAATACTATCGAGGCTGTCTAAATTCTTTTCTGGCATAAACCGGTTTGCTTTCTGTTTTAAAACAGATAATTGTGATTAACGAAAATAAGGCAATGCATTATCCGGTTAGGAAAAATTCCGAAACTGGATAACATTACTCATGATTCTAAAAGAGCCCAAAGATAGGAAAAATCTCACCTTTGATGAATCCTTTGTGTGGATAGTTTGTTATTTTTGAGCTCTCCCTCAAAGGGATGCTATTAAAACCCGAAATTCAATAATGATATGCCTGATTACAATGTTGGAATCCTTGGTGCTACAGGTGCTGTGGGGCAAAAGTTTATCCGTTTATTGCAAGATCATCCATGGTTCACCATAAAAGCACTGGGTGCCTCGCAGCGCTCTGCGGGAAAACGTTATAAAGATGCGGCAAACTGGATTGAAAACTCTGTGATGCCCGATTCAGTTTCCGGTCTTACGGTCCGGGATTGTAAGTCTTCAGATTTTACTGATGTTGATTTTGTTTTTTCAGGTCTGGACTCCTCTGTTGCCACAGAAATTGAGGCCGATTTTGCCAAAGCGGGTATTCCCGTTATCAGCAATGCGAAGAACTACCGCACTGATCCAACCGTGCCGCTTCTGATACCGGAGGTTAATCCCGATCATATCGAGCTTATTTATCAGCAGAAATTCACTTCAGACGGCTCGGGATGGATTGTAACCAACCCCAACTGCGTGGTTGTGCCTTTGGTAACCACACTCAAGCCCCTGCAGGATGCATTTGGCATTGAATCGGTAATCCTGACCTCCATGCAGGCCATCTCAGGTGCGGGATATCCCGGTGTGCCAAGCCTGGATATAATGGGGAATGTGATTCCGCTGATCGGGGGCGAAGAGCCAAAAATCCATGAGGAGCCGATGAAGCTCCTTGCCGAACTGAAAGAGGGTGAGCTGGTTCATGCCGAATTCCCAATTCAGGCAACAGCCACCAGGGTTCCGGTGATTAACGGGCATTTGCTCTCTGTAACGGTTGGATTGAAAGAGAAAGCTGATGCACTAGAAGCAGAACGAGTGATGAGGGATTGGAAGAGCCCGATTACTGAACTGAATTTGCCCACTGCACCCTCCCGGCCGATTCAGGTTTACGATGATGAGCGATACCCTCAGCCAAGGCTGCACGCCGACAGCGAAAATGGAATGCAAACAGCTGTTGGAAGAATGCGAAATGCCAACGTACTCGATATTACCTATGTGGCAATGGCGCACAATACCGTTCGCGGTGCAGCAGGCGGCGCAATATTAAACGCAGAACTGTTGGTGAAGAAAGGCTTTATTAAATAACTGGTTTTACAGGGAAGTTTGTCAAACGGTATTCCCCATGGGGCAAGCTCTCCTGTTGAACCGAATAAATGTTTAATAGATATGAGAAATGCCTCGCAAAAATCTTCCCGATAAAATATGTCCGGTTTGTAAACGCCCGTTTACGTGGAGAAAGAAGTGGGAGAGAGATTGGGAAAACGTGAAATATTGCAGTGAACGCTGTCGCAGAAATAAGGCCGGACCAAGCTGATCTTGGAAAATAGTTTAATGTAAAACAATGTTAAGGTTTTAAATTTCCTGAACATTCAGGATAGATATTAGATCCGTTTTTGTAGTAGTGTGTATATGAAAAACTATTACAACTATGTTGCTACATTACTTATTACGGTTATTTTCAGCTTTATCAATACGGAAATAGCAATACATGCCCAGGATACACAGTTCGATGAAGCCGGGATTGAGGGGACGGTTTTAACCTCAGATGGAGAACCAATACCAGGCGCCACCGTTTCGATCTTGCTTGGTAACGAAGAGCTTGTAACAGGAACCAACACTTCATTGGAAGGCGAGTTTCAGCTTCACTTGACCCCGGGAAACTACACGCTCAGAATCAGTTACGTCTCGTATTCAACCTACGAGGAGAGGATTGAACTTGTTGACGGAGAGATATACGATATCGGCGAAATCAGAATGGTTCAATCTACTCAGCAACTGGACGAAGTTGTGGTTGAGTCGCAGGCAGCCGCAGTTGAAATGAGGTTCGACCGGCGCATATACAGGGCTGATGCCGATATGGATGCAATAGGAGGTTCCGCTCTCGACCTCCTGGAAAATATTCCATCTCTGGAAACAGATTTTGAAGGTAATGTAAGCCTGAGAGGCAGTGAAAACGTTCGCGTTTTGATAAATGGAAGGCCATCCGCACTTCTGAGTGGAGGCACTGATGCACTGGCCGCAATACCGTCCGATAACATTGAGCGGGTTGAAGTGATTACAAATCCCTCTGCCAGGTACGGCGCACAGGGAGATGCAGGAGTGATTAATATTGTTCTGAAACGAAATCGCCTTACCGGTTTAAACGGTTCAGTTTCCGCAAGAACCGGAATTCCTGACGATCACAGGATCTCTACAAACCTCAACTCAATGACAAATAACGCGAATTGGTTTGCAAATTTGGGGTTCCGATACAGAGACCGCCCCTCAGAGCGGAACAGATTTCAGCGATTTGAATCAGCCGATACCTCTTTTCAGTACAGCCAAAATCAAGAGAGAAGCCGTTCAGAGATCAGGGGCGATGTTCGGTTAGGTGCTGAATTTTTCCTGTCTGACCGGCAAACGCTAACTCCATCTGCTTTCTTTAGAATCAGAGATCGCGATAACACCTCGGATACATTTTACAGGGATATGGATCTCTCCGGAAATTTGGAAAGAGAGGTGTTCAGGGAAGATCGTGAAGATGAAGACCGGACCAATTTCGAATTTGATCTGGCATACGAGTTTGACATCGGGGGAGAATCAAATCAAAAACTGACCGCAGGTTTCAAATTTGATTACCAGCCGGAATCTGAGGCGTCAAATTTAAGGGAGTTTAACCAATTAACAGGTGAGGATATTGTAAGGCAGCGAACAGATAACCGGGAGAGGACCACAGACCTGTTATTTCAGATTGACTACACAAGAGAGCTTGGTTCAGATGCTGAAATTGAAGCCGGTATCCGGTCAACATCCCGCTGGGTGGATAACAATTATACCGTTGAGCAGCTGGAAGATGGGTTTTGGGTGCCTTTCGAAGGGTTTAATGATGATTTCCGGTATGATCAGAATATTAATGCCGCCTATGGAATTCTATCATCTCAATTTGGCAAGTTTTCTGTGCAGGGAGGTTTAAGGCTCGAGCAGACCCGAATAAATACAGAGCTCACAGAGTCAGGAGACGGATCCGGGCAGAACTATCTGAATCTTTTCCCAAGTGTTTTTATGAACTATGAATTGAACGAACAAAACTCTGTTCAGTTAAGCTATAGCCGCAGATTATCGCGGCCAAGATTCAGAAATATACTTCCGTTTTCGAATTTCAGGGACTCACGAAATATTTTTACAGGGAATCCAAATTTGAATCCTGTTTTTTCAGACTCTTATGAGCTCAGCTATCTCAGGTTATGGAATTCAGGATCAGTATCCACAAGTATTTATCACAGATACAGAACAGGTGTAGTAGAAAGAATCACTGAATTGGACAGTGATGGCATAACCCGGAGATTCCCCATCAATCTTTCAACGCAATCGAACTGGGGAAGTGAACTCGCCGTGAGCCAGCGCCTGTTTGATTCGCTGAGATTGCGGGCCAGCGCGAATTACTTTTATTCCGACACGGAAGGTACATTTAATGACCAGGTATTTGAACGCTCTGCAACTGCATTTTTTGGAAGGGTAAGGCTGCAATGGGAAGTAGTTGATGGATTAAACCTGCAATCCACCTATTGGTACAGCGGGCCAAGGTCTACAACCCAGGGCACCCGTTCCGCCTCATATGGTATTAATTCAGGTGTTTCGATGGATATCTGGAGCGGTGATGCAACGATCTCATTAAGCGGGAGTGATTTGCTGAATACCCGTGGCAGAACCACCATTATCGAAGAGCCAAACTTCTACAGTGAAGATGAATCCAGATGGAGAACCCGATCTTTCCGGCTCAACTTTATCTGGCGCTTCAGCAGTGTTAGTGGGTAATCAGAAATCGCTATTTCCTTTGTGCACGCACTGTGCCGCTGTGGTTCTCACTCTAACTGCGTCCACGGAATACCTTCGATGAAGCACCGGACTTTAAAAATTTCTCCACTCGCTCGGGGTCATCAGGCTTTGTGACAAGACTAATGCCTATCAGAAGAATCACATTTGCTGCAAGCCCATACATGCCTTCATGCATGGGCAAGGGCTTGATTTCGGGAAACATCAAAAAGAGGGTGTTCACTGCAATCCCTCCAAACAGACCGGCCAAAGCTCCCGCTTTTGTGGCACGCCGCCAGTAGAACATGGCAAAAATGACAGGAAAGATCTGAGCAACCCCGCCGTAAGAGCCCAGCAAAAGAGCAACGATCGACACATCTATCACAACAGCAAAGAGATAAGCAATTAAGCCGATCACCAATACGGATATCTGAATCAGTAATCGCTCATTTTTATCAGACAGAGGATTTTTTAGCAGCGGACGGATTCCATCTCTCACTCCGACAGAAGCTGCAGAGTGTAAAATAGCATCACCTGACGACATGGAGGCGGCCAATGCGCCTGCGCAAAAGAGACCGATTACGATTGCGGGAAGATCGAGCTGCATGAGGATATAGGGCAAAATGCTGTCGGCCGGCACCACATCCGGAAAGAGCACGATAGCAGAAAATCCGATTAACAAGATCGGTACCAGAAATATCAGAAACGTGGGATAGAGAACAACACTCAGACGAAGTGATTTGGCACTTTTGGCAGCAAAGCTTCTCATAAAAAAATGAGGCCAGACAGAGAACCCAATTGCAGATACAAGAACAGCAGAACTGTAACCCCACCAGTTCCACTCTGAACCGCCTGCTGTGAGACCCGGCGCCTGGAGCATGGCCTCATGTCCTGCATCCATAATGGTGGTAAACATTTCACCGATTCCTCCATAGAGTACATAAGGCAGGTAGATTCCCAGGGCCCAGGCCATTACCATCATGAACATACCCTGAAACGCGTTCGACCAGCCCACTCCCATCACCCCGCTGAAGTAGACATAGATTAAAACGATAATATAGGTTGCTCCGGCTCCGGCCCAGTATGGAATCAGCCCTTCACTGATCACATTTAGCACATAACCGGCACCTACCATCTGCAGGGTCAGATAGGGGATGAATACCACTACGCTGAGGGCGCCCAGCATTACGGATAGAAACTTGCTGTCGAAACGGTCGGCCAGAAGCTCTGCCTGGGTCACGTAACCATATTTTTTACCCAGCCGCCAGGCCCGGGGGCCAAAAAAGTAGAGGGGTACAATTCCAATCACACCATATGCAATGATGTAAAATGCGGCTGCTCCTCTCGAATAGGCCCAGCCCGGCCCGCCAAGAAAGGCGAAAGAGGAAAAAATAGAGGCTCCAATTACAAAGTATAGAATAAAGACATTCATGCTGCGATCGCCGGCAACATATCCCGAAACGCTCGAAGAGATGGTCAAAGCTGGTATAATCCCGGTAAGCAGGGAAACCAGCAGGTAAAGCCCGACAATGATCAGAATAATGGTTCCGGTTTCCATCTGTTAATCGGCTTCTTCGTGGTTGGAATCAGAAATATAGAGAGCCATCATGGCTGAAAAACTGACAATTACCCAGAAAATAATCCAGGCAAAAGAGAGCGGAAAACCAAGAATCAGGGGAGTTGCTGACGAGAAGAGAGCATATCCCGGCCAGATAACGGCTATAGTGGCTAAGAGCATGACGATAACAAAAGCAATACGGCTTCTGCGGAATGTAAAGGCAAACGGGTGTTTTCGGTCAGATACGTTTTGTTGAGGCATGTCAGAATCTATCTCATTGTAATGAGAAGTGAAAACTTTTTGGAGGGAGGGATAAAGAAAAGTCCCCCTTCGAAGGGGGGATATCTAAACGCGATTAGCGTTTAGATTGGGGGGATGTTTCCCGAAATGTTGATAAAAATCATAGCTATTACAAAGCAGGGAAACCCTAATAAGCATCCCCCCCTCGTCACGCTTTTGGCGTGACTTTGCCCCCTTCTTGTACAAGTGTGCTGATTCAGGTTCTGAGATAGAAAATTAACACACCCCTAAATCCCCTCTCAAGAGGGGACTTCCACCAAACCACCCCCGCCGTGAAACCACCGTGTCGCCGTGGTTCAAAAACTTAACTACAACTCATTAACCCACCGCAGTCTCACTCCACCCACTCATTGCAAACAAACTCACCCTGACTTCTGCCCATCTCTTTTACAAGTACAGCGGCCGTCAAGGGTGGAATCACAAATGACCCTTCGTTGATCTTAATATCCCGGACAACAGGATCTGCACTTTTAAGATGGATCGGGTGGAGTTTCATTCCCTGCAATCCAAGATCTATGGCCTGTGGTTCAATGTGTGAATTAAATAGGACCAGGATCCCGTCAACATTAGGGTCCAGTGACTCACCGGCGCAGACTCCATCGGAAATGGTCATCGCTATAATTCCGGGAATCTGATCGGGCCCTGTATTGTGAAAGGCTACCCGTTTGTGAACTTCTTCAGCGCTTGAGAGCCTGAAGAGAGGGGAGCTGTATCGAATCTGCAGCTGCTCCAGGAAGAGCTCGTGCGCCAGTTCCATATGCCCTTTCTCAACATTGATATTCTCATTGGTCATGAACTCCCGATGATCTTCCCAGAGATGTTCGTTATCCCAAGCGGGTGCAAGCCCATGGCCCCACAGGTGGGTTTCGAGTGTGAAGTCGACGGCGTTGTACCAGTCGCCGGAATCGTAGCTGTTTCGGTCCATCGATTTGGATCGGAGGATGTCGCTGCCGAGCTGGTAGAAGGGAATGCCCTGCCCGTAGTTGATAAAGGCGTTGCTCAGCATGTGAATACGGACACGCTCATCCATGCCAAGGTCTGCCGGAAGCTTCGCCTGCGTATTGTCCCAGAGCGTTTCGTTGTCATGCTTGTCGATGTAGTTTACCGACTCCTGGGGCATCAGCGCGTAGCCAATCATGTTGTGGCTGCCATCAACAGGATCTCCGCTGCTATTGATGTAGGGGTAGGTGCTCAGGTTGCCGGTCATTCCCACCCGGATACGGTCGGCCTGATCGAGCAGTGCCGATCGCTCTTGTCGGGAGTCGGGTCCGGCATGTTCATTCGGGAAGAGGTAGCGACCGTTGGCAAAACCCTGGTCACGCCCCGATCCGGCAAAGAAGCCGCCCCGGATGGCGTCCCGAATGCGGTCGTTGAAATTGCCGATTCCTGTTCCCCCGGTCATAAACTGTGTTGCCTGATCGAAAATACGGTTGTCGGCAACTTCACCGAAATTCCATCCCTCACCGTAGATGTAGATGTTTTTTCCATCCACTCCATGCTCTTCCACGGTCAGCTCAGCGATGGCGTCGAGAAGGTTCTCCATCACATATTTGGGATGGTGCCCCATCAGGTCGAACCGGAAGGAGTCGATCTTATATTCGGTGGCCCAGAGAAGAATCGAATCGATCAGCAGCTTCTCCATCATCTTGAATTCGGCTGCGGTGTTGGGGCAGCATGTGGAGGTCTCCACCTCACCGGTATCGGGATCAAGGCGGTGATAGTAGTCGGGAACTACCTTGTCGAGAACCGAAAACCGTGAGGTACCGGTAGCGTGGGTGTGATTATAGACAACATCCACTACAATGTTGAGTCCTATCTCGTAGAGAGACTGAACCATCTTGCGCGTCTCCAGGATCCGCTGTGCTCCTTCGGGATCCGTTGAGTAGCTTCCCTGTGGCGCGTTGAAATGGAAGGGATCATAGCCCCAGTTGAAACCGTCGTAGCGAGCAAAATGCTCTCCCGGCCAGTCTTCGTAGTAGGTGTCCTGAATTTTTTGGGTGATTGGATCCTCATCGGCCCATTTCTCAAAAACTTCCCGGATCGGGGTGTCGCCATACTGATCGCACTTCTCCTGCAGTCCTTCAATCTCAAGCTTGTCGCAGAGCTCTCGATAGGGGTGATGGAGATCGACCCGTTTGTCATCACTCTCCCAGATGGAGGCGATGTCGTTGATGGGCAGAAGGTGGAGGTGTGTGAGTCCGGCGTTGGAGAGTCGCTTCAGGTGACTCATCCCGTCTGAAAGGTCAGTACCGTTAACCCCGTTGTGGGTAAACGCCATGTAGGTTCCGCGGTGAGCTTCCGGTACGGTTTGATCGATGATGCTGAAATCCCGCATGTGGGCCTCATAGAGAGAGATGTCCGTGTGAACCGGCAGCTCCTTGATCAGCTCATCCCAGCCATACGGTTTCAGGTCCGGGTCACCGGAGAGGTTTACAAGCTGGCTGAATTTACTGTCCGTTGATAAACTCACAGAGTAGGGGTCAGTGACCTCAAGCCGGTTGATCCCGTCATTCTCCCGATGGTACACTTCCACGTTGAAGAGGTAAAATTTTCGATCCCAGTCGGAAGGCCCTGTAAATTTCCAGACACCGTTTTCCGGATTTGAGTGAATAGGCTCAACCTCATCAATCAGATTTTTGTCAGGGTCATAAAGTGAAAGCGTAACCGATTGAGAGGTGGGCGCCCAGAGTTTCAGTTCGATGGAGTCATCGTGATAGATAGGCCCAAGTTCCCCATCATAATAGAAGAGATCATCAAGTACGCCGTGACGCTGTACATTTGTGGCGCTGAGCGGATATCCTGCCTCATTTAATGCGACGGCAATAAGTTGGCCTTTAACGGCCTCATGAATTTTTTCGGGTTGCTCATTCAGGGTGAATACCGGCCTGTCGGCAATATGACGCAGCTTATCGGCCAGGTTTGCATCGATCTCTCCACCGGGAGTCATGTTGATGAAATCACCGCCGGTTACTTCAGTTTGATATATTTTAATATCAGCATCCATGCTATAGTAGAGCGCATACGAGAAGGCATCAATATCGGCATCCCACAACAGGTGTTCCGAAGAAACCCAGTGAGCGGAAGCCCCTTCAACCGGAACGGGATCTGTGAAATCGGTTTGATTGGCGGACTGTTCGGTTGATCCGCAACTGATCAAGAGGATCAAAGAAAAGAGAGTGGTGTAAATTCGTGCTGGCATGTTTTGGTATGATTTGTGGCATTTACCTTTTTAAGAGCCTATTCATTCAATGGCTTTGAAGGTGGTACAGTGTGAATTTCAGTGATACTGATAGTAATGTAGCAGAGAATCACTATTTGAGCAAAAAGAGATTGGCGGACTCACCCCCTGTCCCCCTCTCTTCG
>REDT01000190.1 GCA_007693295.1 Balneolaceae bacterium | reverse complement strand
AGGTGACAGTCAAAAGTCCCCTCTCGAGAGGGGATATAGGGGTGTGTCCGTGAAGAGAAAAACTTCGATTGTAGCCCAAAAAACACCATTTTTAAAAAACTGTCACCGGTAGACCCCAGCCATCATTTTTATGGCTGGGGTTGCCCCGTAGTAGGGATGGCTATGCCAAAGAATCTCAATTGGTCTTAACTCAAACTCCGGTTAAAAAACATTTACCCGATTTTAATGAGCCGGCTGCCGGTCGCTATAAACTCTATCTTTCCGACCTGCTTTGCTCCACTTTCTCGTGATACTTCTGATAGAGCTGGCGATGTATATCCATCATATCGCTTTTTCTTCCCTGAACATATACCTGCTCTACCTGCGTGCTGTACTCAATCGGATTTCCGGTTGTGATCAGAAGCGTGGCATCTTTTCCGGTTTCAAGTGTGCCGATTCGGTCATCAAGCCCCAGAATTGCAGCAGGATATGAGGTAACAGCCTTGAGGGCTTCATCTACCGGCAGTCCGTATGCTGCAGCGGCACCGGCTTCGTATGGAAGGCGGTTGGCATAGGGTGCACTCGATGTGCCGGCAATGGCAAATTGAACTCCTGCATTAAAAAGCATTGAGGGCAGTGCATAGATAGAATCATACCCTTGCCAATCCCGATTAGGAGAGTTAAGAACAGCTGTTACGATTACAGGAATACTCTTATTGCGAAGGTGATCGGCAACCATATGGGCATCCCGGCCACCGAGAATTATCAGGCGAACATCCTCCTCTTCAGCCCAGGTTATTGCATCCTGGATCTGGCGAACATCGTTTGCACTAACCACTACCGGCCGGTCACCATCAAACACCGGAATCATTGCATGCCAGCGGGAGTCAAAATCGTGATGTGATGCACTGCCGGCTTCCATCGCATTGCGTGCGGTTCTGTATGCTCTTGCATCCGCAAATACACTTCTGAGCTCTGTGAGCTGGCGGGTATAATTATTCTGGTTGTTTGGGTTTGGCCAGTTTACAATCAATCCTACACCCGACTTTAGCGTCATCTCATCCCAGGCCCAGCCGTCCATCTTCATGGCTGCCGACTGACCGGCAACAAGGCCGCCACCGGGAGTTGTAATTGAGGTGAGCACGCCGGCAGAGCGTCCTACGCCGATCCAGCGGCTTTCAGGATTAAACGCCCGTTCCACCATAACGTTTGGGTTAACAAGCCCCTGTTCGTTGATGTCAGTAGACATATCCACCGCGCCAATTTCATAAATACCCATCTGGCTCCACGAATCAATGAGCCCGGGATAGATATGTTTGCCCGACACATCTTCCTGAAGGGTTCCCTCAGGAAGAGTTACACCAGTGCCAATTGCGGTAATTACACCATCCTCGAACAGGATGGTGCCATTTTCGATTACATCACCTGTCAGCGTGTGGATGGTGCCGCCAACCAGGGCTATAGGCTCACTCTGTTTGGCCGCAGGAGTTTGGGCGTTCAGTTCAGGTGCTGTTAACATACACACCATAAGAAGCGACATTATTAAAACTGAATTCTTCATGATATTTGTGGATTTTACGTTCATTTTGAATTTCATAAGAGAGCGTTGAGGCATGTTTTGATTAGTCATTTCATTCCTCCAAGATCAGTCTTATCAATTGAGCACGCTCATTTTCAATATCTCTTCGAAGCTGTGCATCTTCTTTCAGATCAAAATATTTACGTCCATCGATCCATGTCTGCTCGGCTTTGGTAAATGTGGAGAGAGGGTCGCCGTTCCATATTACAAAGTCGCCATCTTTTCCGGGTTCGAGTGAACCAACCTTGTCATCAATTCCGAGAAGCTTGGCTGTGCTGCTTGTAATCATCGACATTGCCACTTCAGGATCTACACCTGCACGCACCATTTTGGCGGCCTCCCAGTTCATTCTTGTGGCAATCTGGCTGTTGTCGGAGTGAAGTGACGTTACAACCCCTGCTTCATGCAGTAATCGAGCGTTATAAACAGTTTTATCATAGGCTTCAATCTTGAAAGCTCCCCAATCGGACCATACCACGGCTCCGGCGCCATGCTCAGCCAATTCAGGTGCTACTTTATACGCCTCAACTCCATGATGAAAGGCTTTCACTGTAAAGTCGAACTCTTCGGCGAGCCGCATCAGCATCAGAATTTCATCCTGACGATAGCTATGTGATTGAATCAAAATATCACCGTTCAATATATCCACGATCGCATCCATGCGAATATCTCTTCTTGGTGGTATTCCGGAACCGTTGCTCTCCCACTCATTCCAGCGTGCCTCATAATCGCGGGCCATTCTGAACCGGTCGGCTATAATTTGTTCAACTCCCATTCTTGTATTCGGATAGCGATCGCTGCCAACCCTTTTTGGATTTTCACCCAGCGCAAACTTAACGGTTCGGGGGGCACCTTCAATTTTCAGATCATCCGACAGAGCACCCCATCGCATTTTAATATGAACATTTTGACCACCGATAGCGTTAGCCGATCCGTGCATAACGTGTGCAGTAGTCAACCCGCCGGCAAGTTGCCGGTACATCCAGATATTGTTGATGTTCAGTACATCTCCCATTCGCACCTCGGCCGTAATGGCATTTCCGGTCTCATTTACTCCATCCACGCCCGAGTGGAGGTGAGCGTCAATCAGTCCGGGTGTGACATGCTTGCCTTCGGCATCGATCACAACCGCATTACGAGGGGCACGAAGGTTTTGGCCAACCTCCACAACTTTTCCACGTGTTACCAGCAGATCGGCATTTTCCAAAATACCGTCGGGGCCCATTGTCCAAACGGTAGCATTTCGTACCAAAACATGCTGTGGCTGTGCAGGAATGGATTTACGACCATACTCCATATTGGGGCGCAAATCGGCAAGCACCAGGTCACGGACAGTGGGCTCTTTCTCATCTTTTTCAGGAGCCTCGGCGTGCGCGGTTCGGTTGGCTGTCCACTGAATACGATTCTGGCCGGTTACTTCAGCCCACCCATATAAGGCTTCACCGGAGAGGGAGGCCGTAAGTCGGACCGGGCCGCTCAGGCCGAGATCATCTCCAGGAAAATCAACCCTTAAACGACGTGAAGCGTCGTGTACAGAAGCAGATTTGAGCGTAATTTCATTATCATTAATGGTGATGGTTCCTCCAAGACGGCCGGGGCGCGTTTCCTTTACATTCAATTCACCATCAATGGTTCCGTCGCTTGAAACAATTTGCCAGTTCCCTTTTGGATCTACCTGATCTTCTTTGGTGATGCTGTAACGCGAACCTTCAACCCACACATCAATAACTTTGGTATCGTTTTTAAAAAGATTACCATCAGCTACTGTGATATTGGCTTTTTTCCCGGTTGCAAGAGAACCGTGAGTGGCGTCAATTCCAAGAAGGTTTGCGGGGTTGGTAGTGAGTGCCGCCAGAGCGGTCTCTTCTGAAAGCCCCAGTTCAACTGCTTTTCGGAGATTGCGCAAAAAGTGTGATCTGTTTTCAAGTCCGTCTGTGGTAAATGAGAAGTTGATGCCTGCTTCTGCCAGCCTTGCAGGATTTTCAGGAGCGAGGTACCAGTGGCGCAGATCGGAAAGATCTTCATTCAAGGCGTCTTCAGGCGTTGCAATATTCGGTTTATCGGGAAAGGCCAAAGGAAGGATTAACGGTACATTGCGCTCACTAAGCACGTCAATAACCCTGTATTCATGGCCGCTGCCCCGAATCCATGGTGTAATGTTGAACTCTTCTGTAAAGCGAAGTGCACGCAAAATCTCTTCATCAGTTCTCGTTTGAAAAAGAAGCGGCTGTTCTCCGTGAATGGCATCCCGAAGCGAGGCCAGTACAGCATTAGACTCCGGCCGCTGCAGTCCGGCAGGGTTTCTGTCGTAGGCCTGATGTGCTCTTTCGTGCCAATCTGCATCATAAAGTGTTTGACGGATCAGAGCAATTACTCCAATAGGGGAAGTGGGATAGGAGAATCCAAATTGCCAGCCTCGTGTTAAATTTACCGATTGTGCTACACTACTTCGTACCAGGCGGTCGGCCACTTCGCGATCACTCAGATCCATTACTGCGGCCTCTCCGCGAAAGATACCCAGTGGCGGTACAGACAGAGCTGTTGTGAAGCCCTGTGATCGAAGTGATTCACTGCTGTCATCATCAGTGTTAAATTCACCTTCAGCCGTGAGGTGTGCCCTCAGGTGCGGGTTCCATGACAGAGAACCGCGATCAAGTTCCACGCGGGGGTCTTTCATTCCAACATTTGAATGCGCATCAATTAAACCGGGATAGAGAGTTTTACCCTCCATGTCCCAAACCCGTGCATCGGCGGGAACCTGAATATCACTGCCAAGGGCTTCAATCACGCCATCACGGATGATCAATGTAGCGCCATTAAGAACATTTCCCGGAGAAGTTACAATAGTTGCATTGGTAAGGGCATGAACACCGGGAGTGTTCTCTTTCATGCCATCGGTGGGAGAAGTTTGAGTTTGTGAATAGAGAATGGCCGGCAGCATCAAAAAGGCGAGCACCAGGATTAGTATCTGTTTGAATATTGAATTGTGCAGTTGAAAACGGTAACGAACTTTTTCCATATCTAATCTGAATCTGGTTTGAGGTTGGATCTAATTGAGGATATCGTCACATATCCCCTGAAGCCTGAACTAGTGTAATTGGTTAAAATGGGCCTGAATGGTTTATCGGCATGTAGAACATAAGCAAGCCAAATCAAATAATCAGAACTCAATCACATCAAAATAACCCGAAGAGGTATACGGTTAAGCAAAAAGTTGTAAATCTGAGAAATCGGTAGATCCATAAATTGAAGACACTTTTGGCTCTATGTTAAATTGTAACTCAATCATAAGCGCTGAAGGCGCGTAATCACACAGCCCGGGACACCGTCCCCGGTGCGGTGACCAGCCACCCATAAACCTCCGCATCGATACATTTAAAACCACAGAACAGAATCGGAGGTTGGTTCGCGGGATTTCGGGCCATTGCCAAAGAATCGAGAGATAAATCCCGCGCCTGAAATGCAATTCATCCTTTGCCGGACAATTCAGAACACCAATCGGGCCTTCAAGAAACCCCTCGATAATATCTGAGCGTTGATCAAAATCTTGCCTCGGGGTTCATTTTCATCGCATCTTTACCCCGAGTTTCCACTCGGGGCTATTCACTTTCAACACCTTTGGTGTTGGTTTTACACATCATAATCCAAGGTTCAATATCTGTATATATCCTGCGGCGTAAATCTTAACGTTGAGCAATTGGGATTCTCATACTCAGCATTGCAAAACAAAGCCTCTGTCAATTGACCAAGCGAATCCCCGAAAATTTGGAGTGAGCGCGCGCCTCAAAGGGATACCACAAGATCTCCGGGTTATGATTTGCTTAAAGTATATGAAGCTCGGTCGGCCAGAGTGCCGGAGGCACGTCCAACATTATAACCCCACATTTTAATGTGGGGATTCGGGTACGACCCCAAACCTGGAGAAAGTGCCGGAGGCACGGCACATACATCTGAACCATAGCAGGTTGGGATCTGCTGGGATGATCCCGTCCCAGTGTCGTGCCTGAAGGCACTAAAGATGTGGAGGGGGATGAGCCACAGCTCCCCGGGTTGAGAACCCGGGGTTACGATGTGAACCGTGCCTCTGGCACTCGGTGTGAGCTGTAGTGAGATGGCAGTATGGATCTGGCACTTGGGACGAACAGTAGTAAGATGCCGCTAACCCAAAATGGGTAGACATAAATCACAGTTTTTGTATTTTTTAAGTAACCGGCTAATAAGATTAAACCTTTTTAACCATGTATAAGCGCTTTATTTCAGTTTGGCTCTTCTTTATCGCCGGAGGTTTCTGGTTTACCTCGGCAGCCCAGATAGATGGTGTTGACTATACTTCGAACTCATTTTACTTCACAAATCAATCAGAAATTGACAGAGTTGACGGGTTTTCTAATCTGATTCCCGGAAATGAAAGCCCTTCAGGTTGGTGGAACCGGCGATACCTGCTCGATTACGCTTTAATAACAGGTGGAACTGCCGGATACTTCATCGGAAAAGGTATAACACCCAGAAGCGATGCGAGAATAGGTCCGTCTTTCGATCCAAACAATCCGGCGGCTATTTTTGAAGATGATACATTTAGCGAACCATACCTTGAACAGGGTGGGGGTGAAACTGTACCTGAGTATTGGATACATCGATTGCTGATTGGTTTTGGAGGAGCATTGATCACCATGGAAGCTTTAGAGTGGAGAGGAAACGGCGGTTCAGCTCATCATTTTCACAATACCATTATAGGATATGCGGAAACGGTGGCGCTTACTGCTGCGGTAACAGAGTTGTCCAAACCATTTTTTGGCCGGCTTCGTCCCGACTTTACAGAACGAGCACTTCGCTTTCACTGTCCGGATTCACCGCCATCAGCCATTGAATCCTTTTGCGATGGATTTCGCGAGTTACCGCTACATGAAGATCCCGATGAAGCCCGAAAACTGTACAATGATGGAAGCAAAAGCTTTATATCCGGCCATAGCTCCCACTCGTTTAACCTGTTTGGTTATGCATCTCTGGTTATTGGCGGACGCTACGTTTGGGGTGAAGGGGCTACCTCAAGAAGCCTTCGTGCGGGGGTAGCGGGCCAGGCTGTAATGATGGGGTCTGCATTCTATATAACGTCATCCCGCATTAGAGATGGCCGTCACCATCTCTCTGATGTAATTGTAGGGAGCCTGATTGGTACAGGAATAGCAAATCTTTCCTACTGGACACGTTTTGATAGAGAGGGGACCCCGAGATGGAGGAGTTCGAAAAAAAGGGGTGATGCTGAAGGTATAACCTCAGATTTTTCCGTGAATCCATGGGTTACCCCATATGGAAGTGCTGGTGTTCAGGCAAGAATCACTTTTTGAACAGTATGTGAAATGAAAAAAGCATCCCAATTCCTCGGGATGCTTTTCATTGCTACAAGTGATGGGATCGTATCACTTGAGACTGATAAATATGAGAATTCATTAAAGCATTCATTGAAAAAAAACTCTTTTTATTACGCTTCAAATCAATGCTAACAGATAAAGAATGACAACCCATCCGCCATGCGGAGGGTGTCATTGCAATACGTTTACATCAAATGTCAGGAGGCTGTTTTTGGAAACAATCCCTTATTGATGATGAAGATGTAGGGTATCACATAAACCCAGTGGCGAACCATAGAGCCTATTGCCATGTCAACCCCTACATTTAATCCGGCTACTCCTGCTCCCACAAGCGGGAACATAAAGAACCAGACCAGGGCTATGGTTTGTGCCGTGATAAAAATATACGGCCTGATCCACGCCGGACCCCAAAGCGAGGGAGCAATGCCGGCATATAAAATTGCCAGCAAAATCCCGTTGCTGAAATGGCCAAAAACTCCATAAGCCAATCCGAGCCCTGTTTGTTCACCTAACAGGTTGGGGATATCCCACCAACCCATTCCCATCACAAGTCCGAACAGGTCGAACAGAATGGTTCCCAAAAACCCTGCAATAATTGCATCTTTCCAGTTTATAGTATGCATATCACTTCTGTCTTTTAACTTACAGTTTCGGTGAGTTCCGGTGCTGCCGGAAAATCGACCGGGATTTGGGTCACATTATGAAGGAAGTTGGTTGTTGCTTTTTCGCCAACATTCACAATCACGTCGATCAGGTTTTCCTTTGTATAACCGGCATCAAAAAAGTTCGAGAGTACTTCATTAGAAATCTTCCCGCGGCTTTCAGCTATCTCACCGGCCAGTTTTACAAGAGCATCCAGTTTTGAATCGAAAGTTGCTTCTCCGGTTCTAAGTTCAATGGTTTGCTCTTCCGTGAAACCGTTCATTTTACCAAGAGCCGTGTGTGCTGCCTGGCAGTAGGTGCAGCCGTTTACCTCGCTTACCACGAGATTGATAACTTCCTTCTCTTTATTGTTGAGAGATGTTTTGCCGTTTGCGAAGGTTAAATACCTTTTCAGAGCATTTTCAGAGTGTGCGTATGTTGCATAGATATTTGGAACAAATCCCAGTTTTGATTTAAGATCGTCAAAGATCTCCTGGTTCTGGTCAGTTACTTCGTTTCGTGTTGGTACATTTAATGGTCGCATGTTTCCTCCATTTGAGGGTTATTATTTATTCTGTACCTAACATCACGCTTTATACCCTCTCCTTAAATGGCAAGAGTACACGTTGAATTGTCAATTCTTCCCGAACTTGCTGTTTTTGGGTGAGTAATAATTTGAGCCTGGCTGTTGAGAAGAAGCGGCAGGAGGTTGTCTTTGACAAAGGCGATGGTACATGGACCGGTGGGCTTCTGAAGGCCCTTTTTATCTGAGTTCGATTCTTAAATGCTGATTATTGCGTTTCACTTCGTGTTCAGAAAATGAGCGCTCCGCGTTCAAAAGATAAGCCCTCCTGTGTAAGGAGGGGACAGGGGAGGTAGCCTTAAGATTTTGAGTCTTTAGTGTGCTGAATTCCCCGATTAAACCACCCCTTGCCGTAGGCATCCCTTTGGGGAAATCCCCTCCTTGGGAAGGAGGGGACTTTCAAGCATCTAAATCAAGATATTCTTAATCGAACTCAGGTAAACAGTTTTAAAACGAGTGGAACATCACAGCAACAAAGTGGCAAGTGGTACCTGAGAGAACAAAGAGATGCCACACAAAGTGAGTGTACTGTCTTTGGGGCATGGCGTAGAAGATAATGCCGAGGATATAAGCAGCACCTCCTGCAGCTATCCAGAGCAGTCCTGCAATGGTCATAACTTCCATCAATGGCTTAATTGCAACTATAATCAAAAGCCCCATGAGAACATAGAGGGCTACCCAAAGCTTCATGTATTTTGCACCGATAATAATCTTTAAAATGATACCACCGGCAGCAAATGCCCATACGATTCCAAACAGAGTCCATCCAAAAGTTCCATTTAAAACACCTAACGTGAAAGGAGTGTAGGTTCCGGCAATCAAAAGGAAGATGGCTGCGTGATCAACGATCTGGAAAATATCCTTCAATTTACCCTGCTTCATACTGTGATAAAGGGTGGAAGATAGATAGAGTAGAATGGCTGTAGTGATAAATATAGACACACCGGCAACTGCCCAGGCATCTCCATGAACAGCTGAATAGAAAATTAGCACAGGTGCCGCAATAATGGCACCGGCCAAACCTATACCGTGACTCACGCTGTTAGCAAGTTCTTCTGATGGAGTCTGATTTTTGTCAGGTTTGTTTAGAAAAGGCATGTATTTTTAACGATAAAAAAGCTGTTGGTGTATTTTGATATTTAAAATTTAACATCTTTTTTAAGATCAGAGTTCGGGATAGTGGTGAATCGGTTAAAAAGTCTTTTTTCCACGAAAATTGGTAGTATCAATGGCACAATATGGAATCTGTAAAAATGAAAATTCTGTCAATAAAAAAGCACCCTGGATCAACAGGGCGCTTTTATGATTGTTGCAAGTGAAGGGATCATTTCACTTGCGGTGGAAAAGTTGATCTGTTCAGAAAGAAGATTATTATTCAAGATGGTATGGATTCCTTACTGTTTTTAAACTCTGTTGTGGTAAAGCCGGTTTGATTTTTAAAAAGCTTACTGAACTGGGCCGGATCGGAATAACCCAGCTCAAATCCAATCTCTTTAGCTGTTTTATCCGTATAAAAGAGCATCCGCTTGGCTTCCATAATCACCCGCTTGTGTATGACCTGGAGCGGGGTGTCTTCAGAATATTTACTGAATACATTGGTAACAGTTTTCGGTGATTTATACATGAGTTCTGCAATTTCACTTACTGTTTTTTTTGTTTTGAAATGCTCTTCAACCAGAACATTAAAATGGCGGATCAGATCAATTTCTGATTCCTTGTCATCACTTTTTAAAATCTGTTTTCTTGCAAGGCGGGTACAGCGGATGATAAAGCGTTTAAGCAAAATTCGGAGCATCTCTTCCTGGTTGGTGTCACTCACACTAAACTCCTCTTTCAATACATCGAAGAGTGTTCGCAGTCGAAGGATTTCCTCTTCGTCCAGATTAAGAGTGGGTGAAGTATTGGAGCCAAAAAAGAGAAGTCCATTACACGAAACCTCGCTGTCGTTGGTGTGAACGCAATAGAACTCCTTGTTAAAATAGAGCAGTTTGAGGCTCTCTCCGGGATTGTCAATTTGTACTTTGTGTAGATAGGTTAAGCACATGATCTGTCCGGGCTGAAGTAAGATTGATCGTCCATCAATATGGAGTTTCAGTGCGGAATTCCCATCGTTCCAAATAAACATCAGGTAGTTTCCGTTTTTTACCACTTCACTTGGAAATGAAGTGGATATGCCAAACCTCGCATTAATCTCTTTGTTGGAATACTCTTTGTGCATATAGAGCTTTATTTATGTTTGGTTAAACCGGTTTAGGGAATTAATCTGGCGTAATCGCTTTAATTACTTCATCATCTCTGTTTCGGGGTAAAAAACCAGCCAGGCAAAGGCGAAATAATCACCATAAACCATGGTTTCGAGCTGCTCGCCTTCAAGAGGTCCGGAAACTGCCCGGCCGGTAATAATCCATTCACTTTCTGTATTCAGATCATAAACCTTCCCGTCTCTGTATTCGAAAGCAAGTTCTTTATCTCCCAGGATTGGTGAGAATACCCCGGTTGCACCGTCATCGCGAGAACGATGAATTTCACGATTATCCAGAGCTGAAGCCATCCCGTCGAGGTGGAAAATTACAACAGGTTCACCGCCAACGGTATCGTGCAGCACGCCTTTCTCTCTGGTAACACTGTATGTATATCCCTTAACCTGATTTTCTGTTCGCACTCCTACTACTTTTTCCATCGGGCTTATTTCGCCCGGTACGTCTTTGCGCAGCAAAAACGGAGAGTTGTTGATATCATCATAGCCTGCATAAGGATTCTCGCCATAATTCCGCCGGTGGCCTGTGTCTCTTGAAAGCACTTTTGCATCAGGATAGGTTTCCCTGAACTGGTCGAAAGAGATGAGCTGGCTGGGAATGATGGTTAGAAAATCACCTGTATAGTCGCCCACAAGTGCTTCTCCGGAAAACTGCTGCCAGAGGCTTTCAGTCTGGCGGTCGAACATAATCATATCTGAATGTCTCAATAAACCTGAAACACCAAACTCAAGAACTTCGCCACCATGCCTGCGATCGAAAACAATTGCGGAGTAGCACAGCGGGCAAAATGTGACCGATACAGGAACCCCGCCCAACTCATCGTTGGCGATTTCATGCCACATCAATATTTGAATCGGGTAGGCTCTCGCTTCACCGTTTATTTCCAATGAGATAACGGGTTCACGCCCACGCAGCCAATCAGATGCCTCTTCCTGGGATATAAAATCCGGATTATCGATTGAAGGAATACCATCTTTGCCCGGACCACCGTCAATCAGTTCATCCAGGTCGATACTTCTCTTGTCAAGGTTTGTGTCGAAACCTCGCAGCTGCTGCGAGATGGCCAAATTGTATGACATCAGAAGCAGGAAAGAGATCATTAAAAAGAGTCGCAGTATGTTCTTCATTGTTCTAAATTTTTTTCTTTAATAAAGAAAACTTACCATCATACTCTATAACAAAAGAGTAACAACTCTATACACTTTCTGAAATGGCATTTATAAAAACAATTGCACCCGAGGAGGCTGAAGGCGAGCTGAAAAGAATCTATCAGGATCTTGAAAAATCGCGCGGTAAAATTGCGGAAGTTCACAAAATTCAAAGCCTGAATCCGGATGCGCTTGTAGCTCACATGGAACTCTATATGGCCATTATGTTTGGGAAATCGCCACTGAAGAGATACCAGCGCGAAATGCTTGGAGTTGTGGTATCGGCAGGTAACCGCTGTGAGTACTGCGTGAACCATCACGAACAGGCGCTGCTGGCTTACTGGAAAGATAAAGAGAAGAGCCGGCTGCTTATAACTGACCGTTCGGAACTTGAGCTTTCAGATGCAGACAGATTGCTTTGTAAGCTGGCGGAAGATCTTACCCATAATGAGAAACAGGAGTATTCCAATCATATATCCGGGCTAAGAGATGCAGGGCTCGAAGACCGGGTAATTCTGGATGCCGTACAGGTCATTGCCTATTTCAATTTTGTGAACCGGATGGTGCTTGGCCTGGGTGTGGAGTTCTCCGAAGAGGAGATGAAAGGGTATAAGTATTAAGAGCAAGCCGGTCCACTGGATAGCAGATTAACACAAGGGTTATGGAGCTGAAATCGATTTCGAGATCCTGACCGAATTCCGAGGCCTTGACATTCAACCCCATTCGGGGTTGTGACCACCTCGCCGCTTTT
>REDT01000080.1 GCA_007693295.1 Balneolaceae bacterium | reverse complement strand
ATACGATATAAAAATTTTAAAATGACATTTCCGGCAACAGTCTGATCTATATAGATTCAATCAGTGCTTTAAGTTCCTCGGCATGTGCTTTGGTATTAATCTTCTCAATAATGGCAAGTACGGTTCCATCCTTGTCGATTATATATGCAGATCGGGAGGGTGCTTCAAACGTTTTACCGTACATTTTCTTTTCGACGATAGAATCGGTAGCCCGGGCAAATTTAAAATCCGGATCTGAAGCCAGCGTGTAGTTGATACCCAGTTTTTCAGCATATTTTTTATGAGAACCACAGGTGTCTTTGCTGATTGCAATAAGGTTGTATCCCTTTTCGTCAAACCAGGATGAGTGTTCTGCAAGGCTTTGATTCTGCTTGTCGCATCCACCGGTATTGTTTCTCATATAGACAGAAACTACGGCCGGTCTGTCTAAAAGTTCTTTGAAAGTTACTTCTTTCTCTTCACCGTGCTGTACAATTTGTAATGTAAAGCCGGTATCTATCTTTTCACCTTTGCTGATCATAAATAGTGGTTTTTAATTAAGATTCAAGGGCCATAACCCTGAAATGAATCTCAATCGTTCTGAATTCGATACGTTTCTTTAAAAGACTTTCAGTATACACATTAAAATACCCATGGGGCAACTGCTTTTAAAAGGGAAGTCTTTAATGGTACATTGAATCGGTTTTACCTCTTCACTAAAGTTTTCAATCTGAAAACTTTTTGTGAAGAGCTGCAGCCACATTATCGGGAACAAAGCTGCTAAGATCGCCTCCCCATAATGCGATCTCTTTAACTATGGTGGCGGAGATAAAGGTAAGCTGTTCATCAGGCATCAGGAACACTGTGTCAATTTCGGGCGCCAGCCTTCTGTTGGTCAGTGCCATTCGAAATTCATATTCAAAGTCGGAAATCTGCCGTACACCCCTCAACAGGACGGTCACATCTTTTTTGCGGGCGAAGTTAATGAGCAGCCCGGTAAACTGCTCTATTTCAACCTGGCCGGCCCATTCAAAATCTTTAATTGAATTCCGGATCAATTCAATTCTCTCCTCACCTGTAAACACTGATTTCTTTTGATTGTTAACAGCTACTGTAACAATAACTTTATCGTACATCTGAACCGCCCGTTTTAAAATGTCGAGGTGGCCATTGGTTAACGGGTCGAATGATCCGGGATAGAGAGCCGTACGTTTCATGTATGGATAATTGAGTGAATTACGGTATTAGGAAAAATGTACACAATCGGTTGTAGTTAAAAAAACAGGAGCTTTTACGATCGAGCAATAAGAAACACAACCTGCTAGTTGAAACCTTCATCATTGTGCTTGAAAATAGCAACTATAGTTCTGCCGTAGGCCTTTGAAAAAACACACTTTTCATGCTCTGAAAAATCAAGCCGCTTATCATGCTCCAGGATAAACCAACCGTCATCATTCAGCCAGTTATCATTTAGAATCGTTTCTGTCATCTCATGCATCATGAAGTAGTCGTAGGGAGGATCTGCAAAGATGAAATCGAATGAACCCCGGCCGCCTTTTTCCAAAAAGGTTTCGATATCGGAGGTAACCGTTTGAACCTGGTTTTGCACCTCAAACTTTTTGGCAAGATCTTCAATATGGCGGGAGTGTTTGATCTCCCGGTCTACAAAAAGGCAGGTAGATGCTCCTCTTGAAATCGCTTCAAACCCCAGGTTGCCACTGCCGGCAAAAAGATCCAGAACCCGGCTGTTCTCAATCCATGTACGGGCTTCAATTACCGAAAACAGGCCCTCTTTTGTGCGGTCGGTCGTAGGACGCAAGAGGTCGGTTTTTGGAACCGGAATTGTGCGCCCTTTTAATTTTCCGGTAATTATTCTCATGCCGGCTCTTCCAATTTAGCGTCCAGGTTCAGGCTCATCATGATGGCGGGAAATACACTTTCAAGCCTGAATCCATATGTCTTTTCATTGGCATCCAGCCCCATTGCGTCGAGTGATTTCATGACGATAACTTCTCCCGAATCATCCCAATAGGGTGTGAGGGTTTCAGTAACAACACTGCTGTAATGGCCAAATACATAAATCTCTTCGTGAATTCCCTGCATCCATGACAATTTACCTGCATAAAGCGCCCACAAGTAGGGCAGGTCGGAGGCATTATCATAGCGGATAAACGTGCATCCGCGCAGCTTTCCAAGAATGTAGGATGAGGCAGAGATGTACTGTTTGGTGCAGTGAATCATAAGAAATGATCCGTTGGCATTGCTATGGGTCTGCCAGTCGGCCCCAATCTCAAATTCCGATACATATTCGGCATTTGGGAAAGCTCCGAGCAGATGGTTGAATCCCTGCATTGAGCCTGTATTTCGCAGTAAAATCAATTTGTAGTCTACATTGCTAACAGGATGCCAAACTGTTTCAATCTCATTGCGCTCAAATCCCTGCATAAGCAGTGACAGGTGGGCTTCGCGTTCTGAGGAGTCCTCATAAACAGCCCTGGGCACAATACTCCAGCACTCTTCAGTAGCCGGCGAGAGGATTTTAACGGAGGTACAGCCAAAGGTCTCTTTAAGTGTCTCAAGAGAAGTTTTAAGCGCTGCAAATCCCTGATTACCACCTGTAATGATGGCATTCTGAACGTCAAAGTTAAAATCAATGCTCCCGATATGTTTCAGGTGGTTCTCTTTTTCAGGGTCGTTTACCGAATAGAAAAGGTGATTATCGGCATAACAAACCCCGAGACAAGAGCCATCAGAAGACATATTTAATTCCAGTTTGGAGCGTTTAGCAGAGTTGTTCGTTCAAGATCTCCGATTCGGTCGTCAGTGCCGGGATTTTCTAACAGATAAAGCCGTGGCCTGATTGTATCATTCAGGGTATACTCAAAGCGGTTGTGTGGCGGACGGGGTGAGTAGACAATGGAATCAGCACTGTAAGTTGACGGAGGGCGGAATTGAAATAGAGAATCAGCTCGTTCTACGATAAACTCATCAGTCTTTAAAAACTGTACCAGACTGTCGAGGCCTCCATCGGTGGGAGGAAAATTACCTTGCCTGTTACGGTATTGCACGAGTGCATCGCGAACCAACGTCATTCTATGACGCTCCCTTTCTACCATCTCACGCTCTTCGAGAACTTCCTGATAGGGATCAGTAAGTGACCTGTAGAGAAAATAAGAGAGCCCTAAAATAAGAACGCCTAAAACAATCGTTAAAATGTTATTGCGGGTATTTAAATCCATGAGAGAGTATGTGTTGGTTAACGATGTAAAATTGATTTTGCGAGACAGAAAATAATTGCAGACGATTTGATATGCAACTTTCTAATGCTATCAATGCATAATATTAACAATTCAAGGTAATATCGCCTCACTTTGGGGTTAATAGCAACAACCGTTCTCTTAAATATCTGTTCAACCCCCTGAGTTCGAACTTTGGAAATTTGCTTATGTCCAGATCCTGTTCTTCCAAAACCGTGGTTGAGAATTTATGTGAAAAGAGTTCATCAATTTCTTTTGCCGAAACCATGAAGGGAGGACCGGACATCTCGGCACTGTCATATAGAAAGTGATGAAGGAGGTATCGGGTGTTGCCGGTGGACAGAGAGAGAATTTTTTTGGCATACCGAACTCTCATCTCTTCGGGAAGAGCTACAAGGGAGGCTTTGTCATAAATCAGGTCGTAACCGGAATGTCTGTTTTCCGGGAATTTAAAAAAATCTCCCAGCCACAACTCAATATTACCGGAACTGTAAACATCAAATCCTGAATAGGTGGTTTTATCAGGGTTTAGTTTACGCTCCGAAAAAAATTGTGAGATTGCTTCTTCCGCTGTTTCAACTCCAATTACGGTTCCCACCCGTTGTGCAAGCCAGTCCATGTCTGCGCTTTTACCGCAAAGCGGTACAAGCACAGCAGCACTTTCAGGGATATTCAACGTGCTCCAATGCCGCTTCAGCCCCGGATAGCCCTGATCCATGTGAAATCCAATATTCCCTTTTCGCCATCGGCTCTGCCAGTAACTCAGTTCCATACTTGGGTTTTAATCGTGATAATTAAGCGATACTTTTTTGTGGTTTCTGATCCTGAAAAAGATCCATCAAATTTATCATAATAAATAACGCTCTGGAAATATATGCCAGAGTATCCCGGAAAAGAAATCCGGGAATTCTCCAATGCTAAAACGTTTCTCTGTTGAATAAAACCATCCTTAAGCTGGCTATTCCCAATATTATCAGCAACCTGTCGGTGCCGCTGCTGGGGGTGGTAGATACAGCTCTTGTAGGGCATCTCGACCAGGTGTACTACCTGGGTGCACTTGCGGTGGGCAGCATGATATTCAACTTTATTTTCTGGGGGTTCGGTTTTCTTCGGATGGGAACAACCGGCCTTACCGCCCAGGAATATGGCGCGCGCGACCGGGGCAAAATGATATTAATACTTGTTCGCGTGCAGCTGATAGCCTTGGGAATTGGCCTGCTGCTGATCCTGCTTCAAACCCCGATTATTCTGTTCAGCCTCTGGATTATTGAGAGCAGTGCCGAAGTAGCAGAATACACCAAGGTTTACTACGATATACGCATCTATACCGCCCCGGCAATTCTGGCGCTATACGGCTTGCAGGGGTGGTTTTTGGGGATGCAGAACGCAAAGTACCCGATGATCATCACTATTGTGCACAACCTGCTGAACATTGTATTGAATCTCTATTTTATTAAAGTGCTCGATATGCACGTAGAAGGGGTAGCATGGGGCACATTAATCTCGACCTACCTGGCACTGGCTCTTGGGCTATTTCTGTTCTTTAAAAGATACAAGCGATATGTAGCCAGCTATATTCAAACGGAATTGATCAACACAGAGGCCCTGAAGCAGTACTTTGCGGTTAACCGTGATATTTTTATCCGCACGGTTTGCCTTATTTTTACATTCTCGTTTTTTACAGCGATGTCTGCCAAGCAGGGCGATTTGGTACTGGCCGCAAACACCATCCTGCTTCAGCTCTGGATGGTTGCGTCGTATGGAATAGATGGATTTGCCTACGCAGCTGAGAGCCTGATTGGCCGCTATAAGGGCAGCCGGGATTCGGATAAGCTGAAACAGGCCGTTACCCACAATGTCATGTGGGGACTGGCGCTCGGCGCCCTGGGTACTGCAATCTACTGGATTTTCAGCGATCCTTTGCTGTGGATGTTTACCAATAACGAAGAGGTGATTGCTCTTGCAAAAGCAGTGCTCTTTTGGACGGTGATGGCCCCGCTTGTTTCCAGCTTTTGCTACATCCTGGATGGGGTATTTATTGGCGCAACAGAAACCGGGCCGATGCGAAATACCATGCTTGTGGCTACTTTCCTGATCTTTCTGCCCGCCTACTATTTCGGAACCATGCTATTCTCCATTCATGGGCTATGGCTGGCTATGGTACTGTTTATGATTGCAAGAGGGGCAGCGTTAGGTTTCTATTTGCCGGGGAGAATCCTAAATAAAACCTGAGTGCTATTAAGCAACGCCTGACAGAACCCCGGAAATGCACCGGTGATGTTGTCTCCGAAAGAATCCCATACGGGCAGGTCTCTTGAGCACTTTGTTAAAAACCCGGATCTCGTCTGTTATCAAACACGTTGAGTATAACAATCGATTTAGAAGGAGTAATTGAATAAAAGACTGAATTATGTTGGGAGAGCACAAACCTTCAAATATCAGGTTTTATTTTGGAAGCGGATCCCATTTTTGGAAATTGCTTCAGAAGTGTCAGTTGTTTGTGTAGTTGCCGAAGAAACTGATCCGTTATATCTCTTTCCCATTTTTCGTCCAGATAGCTAATTACTTTTGACAGGTCTTCAACAGCGGTAACTGTCCAGACTATTTTTTTCTCCATTTTCGGGCATTTTCCATCGCGGTCTCATGATCAGCAATTTCGCCTTCTTTGTACTCATCAAAAGATTTATATACTCTTGATATTTGCAGGTCAGAAAGACCGGAAAAAATATCTTTATCGCCGGATTGCTGCATCGATAGTAATCTGTAAAACTCTTCTAACTGATCGGAATCATCAATACGATCAATCAGGTTTTTCAAATCTTTTTTTATTTGCACAGACATGAGTCATTCATTTTGATTAAGCTTCTATTCAATAAGAGAATTTGGGCAGAAACAAACAAGCTTTAGATCGTTTTAAAATAGCTCAATTGATGAATTAGTTTTAAAACCTCCACTTACTTAACGTAGTTGTTTTGGAGAATATTAGATGAGGGAAAGTTACCGGTGATGTTGTCAGGTCTCTCAGACAACCTTGAAGCGTCCGCAGGTCCTTCAAGCGTTGCGGCATTAAGCAAGGATAATGACACTTTAATATGGTACTTTTGGTTTTTAATTATTACGTTTTACACCATGGCAAAATCAAAAAAGACAATCCTTCTCATGCGCCACGCCAAATCCTCCTGGGATGACAGCAGCCTGCGCGATTTTGACCGTCCGCTGAACAGCCGTGGCAAGGGGGATGCTCCGAAAATGGGCAGTTATCTGAATGAGATCACTATGACTCCGGACCTTATTGTGAGTTCGCCGGCTGCAAGAGCCAAAGCCACGATTTTAGAAGTAATTAAAGAACTGGGCCTGGAGGAGAGCGTTATTACATGGAATGAAGATCTCTACTACGGCAGTTCTAAGGCCTACCTGGATGCCATTCAAAGCGCAAGCGAAGATGTGAACGTAGTGATGACGGTTGGCCATAACCCAATGACCGAAAACGCAATTGCTGCTCTTTCCGATAAACCATTCAATGAACATGTGCCTACCGCTACCATCGCCTGCTTTGAAGCAAATGTGCCATCATGGAGTGATGTAGGTGTCGGTAGCTGCCGGCTGAAGTGGCTGGTGAGCCCGAAAAGTCTGTAGTGGATTATTAATTTTCGACTCTTAAAGATGAATCGAGTTTTTGCCAACCGGATGATCAAGCCCATTCTAAGGCCCGTAAAACCACCTCTACTCAATCCTCACCTCAATCTCCTCCAGCAGCCTTACTGTCTTATCAATCTCATCCATCATAAAAAGAATGTAGCGCGCATCAACGCTTATAGTCCGTGCTACATCGGGCACCACATAGTAATCACTTACTATACCCTCAACATTACCGTCAAAGGCGAGTCCTATCAACTCACCCTCTCCATTCAGAACGGGACTTCCGGAATTGCCGCCGGTTATATCATTCGAGGAGAGGAAATTGAGCACCAGGTCGCCGGATGAATTGGAATACTGCTTGAATGGGGGTTTAGTGGATGTAAGATTATTTTTATAGTTTCTGAGTTTGGAGGGTACATTAAAAGGTTCTTCACCGGTATGTTTCTCAAGCATACCCGAAAACGTTGTAAAGGGTGTGTAATAGACGCCATCTGCAGGGCGGTAACCCATCACCTGTCCTGCGCTGAGCCTGAGCGTGAAATTTGCATCGGGATATTGTTTGGGATCTTGCTGCATCTCCATCATTCCCTTAACGTAGAGTTCTTGAGCCGGCTCCAGGTAGTTGAAGTGCTGGAAGTAGTTGTCGCGGCTCTGTTCAAACATCTGATAGATATCACGGGAGATCAGGTAGAGGCTGTCGTTAAAGGCCTCTTCAGCATAGATCATTTCAGTGTAGATCCATTCGGCGGCAATGGATGTATCGGTCAGTGCGGATGTTTCTGACTGGCGCTTAATAAAGAGATCGATTTCATTTTTGAGCTCCTCCGGTTCAGAGGAATCAAAAAACTGCCATAAGACAAGTGGCCGGCGCTCTTCGGGCAAAGCTGCCATGGCTTTCAGGAGCCCGGTAAGAATAATTAGCTCCGATTCCTTATTCATCATGGAGTCTAACAGACGAACCTGATCATAAAGCTGCTGACGATCATCAGAAGAGAAGAAGAGACTGTCGGGAGCCTGTGAATATTCGTAGAAGTCGTTGAAGAGTGAACCCATTTGAAGAACTTTATTAAATTGAATGGAGTAAAAAGTGAGGAATAGAATATCACCCATTTGACCTGCAATTTGATAACTCTGTTCAAGTTGTGGTAAAACCTGTCCATATCTGACTTCTCGAAGAGAGTCGGCTTGTACCCAATTTTTGAATTCAAGGTCTGTCTCCTGTTTTTTTCGGGTAATATTATATCGCTCAAACCCTGATCTGATCCCTTCATAATATTTTAAAGCGTTTGCTATGGATGCACGTTCTGCAGCATTGCGCACTGCAAACTCTTCATCTTGTGAGGCTTCATGTTCAAGTCCTTTCAGATAGGCACTGAATGCATATTGTAGGGGTGGGAATTGTTGATTTTCATAAAAACCGAACGCATAACTGCTCTCAAACCGATAGGTGTTTCCCGGAAATCCCAGTGTGAGGGTGAAGTCGCCGGGTTTCAAGGATCCCACCCGAATCGGGAGTGACATCTCAGGTTTGAAAGGTACGTTTGAAGGCTGATAGGATTCCGGTTTTCCGTCGGGTGCCACATAAGCCCTCAGGAAGGTGAAATCGCCGGTATGACGCGGCCACATCCAGTTGTCTGTATCTCCTCCAAATTTACCGATTGATTCCTCCGGCGCATATACCAGGCGTACATCATTAATTACTCGGTAAACAACCATAAACTGTCGATTGCCTGACCAAAAATCATAAATTTCAACGGTAGTCCCGGGATCGTCATGTTGTCGCAGTTTAATTAAATCCTGCCTGATTTCAGCTTCAACCAGCGACTGTTCTCGGTGAGTTAAACTCTCCGGCACTCTCTTGCGAATCTCTTCGGTCACTTCAGACTGTTCAATAGGGATGTATAGAGAATAGTTTGGAATAGGGATTTCATCCTCTATTTCCACTGCATAAAATCCGGAGTCAAGAAAATTATGATCCGCACTGCTTACGGATACAATTCCATCATAAGCCACATGATGGTTTGTTAATATTAAGCCATTTTGAGATACAAAAGATCCGGTTCCGCCGCCTGAATCGCCAATATTGATTCGAACAATAGCATGATTCAATGATGGTGAATCCAGGCTGTAGATCTGATCTTCCGGCATCTGTAGTCCCAGAGTGGTCATGTAGGAATAAACTTGCCCGGTAACCTGCGGCAAAAGCCACATTCCTGAGTGATCGGGGGAAGTCTTTTCGGGATAGACCACATACTGATGATCGTATGCGCTTGAAACAGGCTCAGAGATTCTGCAGGCCGTGCCTATAAGTAAAACTGCTGCCAGAAAAGCCCCGAATTTTAAATGCCTCATGTATTGAGTATGTGGTGAATGACAATGGATTCTTTTGTGATGCATTTCTATACTATAGAATTGCTCTCAAAAAACTGTATATTTAGAAAAATAAAAGATATCAGACAAACAGATGATCTATAAACAAAAATTTTACTATCTCTGCAAAACTCCTTTAAGCGCCGAAGGGCCTCAGGATGTTGAAATTATTGACCGGGCTGACGATAGCAACGGATTCCCTGCACTCTTTAAAAAATATGAAGAGTACCGTTCTCATGCGTTTAATGAAGACAACCTCTATAGTATAGTTCGGGCCGATGATATTTACGAATTAATTCGGACAGGCACTGAAAAAGAGGCTCAGGAATTGGCTTTTGAAAGAGCGGAGCCCGAAATTGTAACGAACTTGCAGCACCGCGTGATGCAAAAAAATGATAAGAACGCGAAAGCGATTCTGAAAGAAGTTCATCAGATAGAATCCTGATTGTAAAGCGACTTGGTTTTATAAGCCTCTCCGTAATGCGGGGAGGCTTTTTTTGTTTTAAAAACTCTTCTTTGGAATGTTTTTAATTTCAAAGTTGTGATATTTTTAATAGACAACGTGAATAAAAATCGGAGGTAGTTATGTCTGAAGTACTAACACAAAACAGGAAAGAGACAATGGAAATTAATATCGGAATATCAAATGAAGACCGTAAAGAGATCGCGATGGGTTTATCGCGGCTACTGGCTGATAGCTATATGGTTTACCTGAAAACCCATAACTATCACTGGAATGTTACAGGTAAACTGTTTCACTCTCTGCATGAGATGTTTGAAGAGCAGTATTCTGAGCTCGCAGAGGCCATTGACGTAATTGCTGAACGCATTCGTGCAATTGGATACAGAGCACCGGGATCATTCAGAGAGTATAGTGAAATAACCTCTATAGAGGAAGACACAGATCAGCCCGACGCCATGGAGATGGTCAGGCGTCTTGCAGTAGATAATGAAACCATTATCAGGACAGCGAGGGAAACATTGCCTGCCTGTGAGAAAGCAGGTGATGAAGCCACTATCGATCTGCTCACCCAAAGGCTGGATATCCACTCCAAAACAGCCTGGATGCTTAGAAGCCATCTGGAATAACTATAAATTGACACAATTTTCAAGTCCGGCATAAAAGCCGGACTTTTTTTATGGTCAAAAACCAAAATATAAAAGATTAAACATGGAAGATTTTTTTAACAGCTATACTGAAGATTTAATGCCGCTCGTAATCCAGCATGGGCTAAGTGTAATTGGGGCAATTATAATTTTAATAGCCGGCTGGATACTGGCCGGCTGGGCTAAAAGAAAAGTTATAGATCGTGCACAAAAAGCGGAAAACGTAGACGATACGCTCGTGCCAATTCTGGGGCAAACGGTTAAAGTGTTTATCATCATTGTTACTGTACTCGCTGTTTTAGGGCAGTTTGGGGTAGAAACAACAAGTATTGTTGCCGTGTTGGGTGCTTCCGCACTGGCTATCGGTCTGGCACTGCAGGGTACGCTGAGTAATATTGCAGCAGGCGTAATGTTGTTAATTTTGCGCCCATTCAAAATAGGGGATGCTGTCAGCGTTGGAGGCACCATGGGTATCGTAGACGCAATTGGTTTATTTACAACAGAGCTGCACTCATTTGACAACATCGGTATTTCAATGCCTAACTCAAAAGTGTGGGGAACGGAGATCCAAAATCTCTCTCAATTTGCAACCAGGCGGGTAGATATGGAGATTGCAATCTCATATGGAGACAATATGGATAAAGCAATGGATCTGATCAGGGAGGTGCTTGCAGAGGACGAACGGATTTTGAAAGAACCGGAACCGCTAGTTGCGGTAAGCAGTTTGGGTAACAGTTCGGTAGATATTCGAGTAAGGCCCTGGACGGAGACCAAAAACGTATGGCCACTCCGGTATGCGCTTACTAAGCGAATTAAAGAGAAGTTTGATGAAAATGGTGTAACCATTCCATTTCCACAACGGGACGTACATCTATTTCAAAAAACAAAGTAGTTATTATAAGCCCCGCCTTGTGTGGGGTTTTTATTTTATGTCCTATCAATTTTCACTCTGCAGTCTGCTCTCTTTTCATATTTCAGACTAGATTTATTGCTCTTATTTTAAAAAAATCATTACTATTCCGTTACTTCAATCAGTATTGCGCAGATAGGAAATCCATGTGCGGGCTTAGCATTTAGAAAGGAGTAAAGGGCAGGATATAGGCACTTAAATAGGTTCACAGTTTACTCAGCCGAATAACATTCAGAGGAGTGAATGTTCTATTTATCGCTGTCTGATGCGCCTTTAATCTTAATAAGTGCTTTAGGGGAATGTAAACAGAAGCTTATATAAGATTTTTGAAGTGGAACAGAACAACTAACCAAATGTATTAAGAAAATGGAAAATTTAGACATTGCACAAATCGACTTTGTAGGCATTGTTATCAAATACGGGCCGAATCTACTATTTGCAATTCTGACGCTGGTTGTCGGTTTGTGGATTGTAAAATTTATTGTATCCGGTGTAAGAAAAGGGATGGATAAGAGCGAAACCGACAAAACGCTTAGAAGTTTTCTGATAAGTTTGGTTTCTGTGCTTTTAAAGATTTTGGTTTACATAACAGCACTCGGCATGTTGGGTGTGGAGATGACATCCTTTATCGCAATCCTTGCTGCTGCAGGTTTGGCGGTTGGCCTGGCGCTTTCGGGAACGCTGCAAAACTTTGCAGGAGGAGTCATGATTCTCTTTTTCAAGCCATTTAAAGTAGGCCACTTTATCGATGCCCAGGGGCACATGGGTACGGTTAAGGAGATTCAGATTTTTGTGACGATTCTCACAACTCCCGATAATAAAACTGTAATCATTCCCAACGGTCCGCTGGCAACCGGTTCAATGACCAATTTCTCAAGAGAACCCAGGAGAAGAGTTGACTGGACTTTTGGAATCGGATACGGAGATGATCTTGATAAAGCCTATGAAGTGTTGAAAAGTCTGTTGTCTCAGGATGAAAGAATTTTAAGCGAACCCGAACCATTTATGGCACTTAAAGAACTTGGGGATAGTTCTGTAGACATTACAGTAAGAGCATGGGTTGAAGCTGCGGATTATTGGGGAGTATTCTTCAGAATGAATGAAGAGGTCTATAAGACGTTTGATAAAGAAGGCCTCTCAATACCGTTTCCACAACACGATGTACATCTCTTCAGGGAAAATTAAACTTTCTCAAAAAACCCCGTTTGCAAACGGGGTTTTTTAAGTTAATGTGAGTTCGATATAAATTCTTTGAATTTGGCAACCAGGAAGTCCCCTCCTTTTCAAGGAGGGGCTCCGAGCGCTCCTCTTTTATCCCGCGAAGCGAAACGATTCCCACGGAGTGATTTCCCCGCAGGGATGCCTACGGCAAGGGGTGGTTG
>REDT01000304.1 GCA_007693295.1 Balneolaceae bacterium | reverse complement strand
TTTAAACCTTTTTCTCAAACCAAAAAAAGATCGCAAATCGTTAAATCGCTACGTCGGAAATCGGATATCCTATGGATTGGAAGCCGGCAACATAATTCTATTCCTGATGATTTAGTGATTTTAGATTTGAAGATTTTCGATCTTTTTTTGGGATAACAAACACTAAAATTTGTGCCAAAATCTGCTTAGGATAGCTTAATGGTCGAATGCAACAATTGAATATCCCGTAATTAATAATGATTTAGTATCAAATTCATATCGGGTTCTTTTGCCTGCATACATTCCCCTCTGAAATAAAATGTTGACTTCGTGCTATTTATTTGATTAAATCAGATAGCTAGCAAAGTTGCAAGCAGAGACTTATATGAATACAAGCCAACTCTTTTACCCACACCCTGTCCTTCAGCCACTGATAAAAATGGTGCTGGTAAAAGGAGTTGTGCCGTGGGAAGATAACAGCAAAAAGATCTATTCGTACCCTCCTACCCCTGTTCACTGCATTATTTTATACCTGGGCAGCCCGATCAGGGCTAGGAAACTTGGAAAGGAATCCTTTGAACGACAGCCGGATTGTGTGGTGGTTGGCCCGCAGCTTACCCCAGTGGAAATTGAACTGTCGAAAGATCACCGCGCCGTGATGATCGGTTTTCAGCCAGGTGGCTTGTATCGTTTTCTGGGCATACCTATGACCGAGATGTTTGATGACGGAGTTGACGGTTTCCAGATTCTCGATAAAGAGATAACCTGCCTGATTGATGAGCTGAGAGAGACTGAAAAGCCTGAAGATGTCAATAACAAAGTGCAGATGTACCTGTTTAAAAAACTACAGAGTACCCTTGAACAACTTCCTTTTGACCGGGCTCTGCGAAAGCTGCAGAAAACCGGCAATGTGTATACCATGGACGATGTGGCCCAAGACGCCTGCCTGAGTCTGAGACAGTTTCAGCGGAAATGCCATGAACGGCTGGGAATGAACCCAAAACTGTATGCCCGTATTGCGCGCTTTTCCAAAGCTTACAGCATGTTTGAGGCCAATCAGCAGCTAACATGGTCGCACATCAGCCACCAATGCGGCTACTTCGACCAAATGCATTTTATAAAAGATTTCAAGGAGTTCTCGGGAGTTACTCCCGGATTAATGAGCAAAAAACTGGATGACAGCGGCCTCACCTTCCAGGCGCCTATGAAGATTGGTTGAAAGCTTTTTTTACCACAAATCCGCTGGCTGGCGGAACAAAGGTACACGAAGTATAACAGAATCAAAATACTGCCCATCGCGATTCTTCGTGTCCTCGTAACTTTCCCATCGGGATCCCTACGGGACGTAAATAGACCGAGTGTTATAAAGGCCCGTTTATTTTTATTTATTCACAGTATATCAAGAGGAGACTTATGTCCCGTCACCATCAACTTGTCGCTTTTTTACTATCCGATAACAGCCTGTACGCATAGATTTGACATAGTGTTTACTAACAATCACTAAAATTTAAGGCTATGAAACAGTATATAGGTCAAATCAGCTACGAACACAGGTATTCCACACAAATCCGTTCCAAAGTTTCAACTCTTTTAATGGGATTGATGCTTTTTGGATTTATTTCGTGTGGTGTAACCGAAAATAGTGACCCGGAAATTGATGAGCCGACGGATATCGAACTGGCTGCGAATTCGTTTAAGGGGCATATGAATGATCCAAAAAATATAACCATTCTCTTTCCCGACCATGATCCCGGAATTCCAATTTATGCACGAGTAGGTCCGCTTTTGAATCAATTCTTCATATCAGACGGGCAGCTTGTAATTCCATTCTACAGAGATCCGGAATGTATTCGCGACGACTTCAATTTCTTAACCTATTTTGATCCTCCGGCAGCATTTGGGTGCGATTTAACCGTAGAGGGAAAATTCGTCATCGAAGCAGATTCAGAACAAGGAACGTTTCCCATCATGGCTTATACCGAAGGGTCACAGGTTCCGGTCTGGATTGTTGACTGGGCCGGCTTCCAGGCACTGATTGCATCTGAATCGGTTACGCTTACTGATATTAAAGCGTTGAACCCCATAAAAGGAGTGGCTCAGAAATATGAGGAGTACCTTTTGCCCCGTATCCATGAGCACAAGGTGATCATACAAGCTACAGGGACAATTCCTAGAACCAATCAAACGTTTTCATTCAGCCTCACTCATCAGGGTGACCAGATCAAACGGATATCCCTGGATATTGAATAAAATGTAATGGTTCCTCAGTTGTTGAGGAATCTATCCATAAGAGCTCTCAACCTGACGTGCAGCCTAAAGTGCAATAAACAAAAACAGCCCATTTTGGAACGAATTGTTTATCATACGGGATTAATCCGATAGATGAACAACGTGCATAACGATAATGAACAGAGGAGTATAAAATCGCTCCGCAAGACGCTGAGCGATATTTTTGCGCTCAGCAAGCCGTACAGGCGTCGCTTTTACCTGGCCACAGTTGCCGTTCTGATTGCCTCGGCCATATGGTTAACCGTTCCGCTGGGACTGCGTGAACTCCTGG
>REDT01000154.1 GCA_007693295.1 Balneolaceae bacterium | reverse complement strand
CCATCATAGCAATAAATCCAAAATTTCTCCGTATCTTCATCCCCTTAACCAACTGACGTTCAACGTTGACCTGCCCAACTCAGTACCTTTTTGCCTCTCTTCAGTAACTTTCTGAATGTTTGTGAAACGCGCTTTTGGCCAGGGAGTATCTCCGGCAACTCAAAATTTTATACAAGAGCGGAGCGCTGCGCGTGGTGAGCGACAGACATTTATTAATTGGAAGTTAGCATACTGTGAAGAAGTTCTGATAAGAATCTCTCTTCTGCCTTTCCCGATCTATTCGGAATATTAGGCGGGGACTTCTCACATTTATTCAATCTCCCGTACAAAAACGATATAAACCAATGGAAAATTCTTCATTTTCAGAGCTGGGAATACAGCCTGAAATCCTCAAAGCTATTAACGAAATGGGCTTTGAAGCACCAACATCAATCCAAAGCCGCTCTATCCCGATTATCAATTCCGGGAGAGATATGGTGGGCCAGGCTCAAACCGGAACCGGTAAAACGGCCGCATTTGGAATTCCTGCACTTCAAATTGCAGATAAAAATTCAAAAATTCCCTCTGTTATCATTCTTTGCCCAACCCGTGAGCTTGCAATCCAGGTCACCGGCGAGCTTATCAAACTATCAAAATATGACAGGGGTCTCTCTGTTCTGCCGGTTTATGGCGGGCAGCCGATCAGCCGTCAGTTAAAAGCCCTCAAACAGGGTGTTCAAATTGTGGTGGGAACTCCCGGCCGCGTGATTGATCACCTCAAGAGAGGAACACTAAAGCTCGACAATCTCAAAATGGTGATCCTTGATGAGGCCGATGAGATGCTCAATATGGGTTTTCGTGAGGATTTAGAGCAGATTTTAAGCTACAGCAAAGGAAAGTCACAAACTGTGATGTTCTCCGCGACGGTTCCGAAGGCGATTCGAAATATCATGAACAAGTGGATGGATAATCCAGAAATGATCAAAATCGAAGGCCAGACCGAAACGGCTGAAGGCATCGACCAGTACTTCATGGAAGTGCGTGATTCAATGCGTACAGAAGCGATCACGCGGGTTGTGGATATGGCCAACTTTAAACTGACACTCATCTTCTGTAACACAAAGAGAAAATGCGATGAGCTTGTGCAGGATTTACAGTCAAGAGGTTATTCATCCGACGCGCTCCATGGAGACATGAATCAGAGCGTGCGCGATAAGGTAATGGGCAAATTTCGCAGGGGACAGATCGATATTCTGGTGGCTACCGATGTAGCTGCACGAGGCCTCGATGTGGACAATGTGGACGTGGTGTTCAACTACGATGTACCCAATGATCCCGAATATTATGTTCACCGGATTGGACGAACAGGGCGAGCCGGAAAAAGCGGTTTGGCGATTACGTTTACATCCGGCCGGAAAAAGAAGGGTATCCGGTTTATCGAAAAAATGATCCGAACCCAGCTGAAGCCGCTTCCAATGCCGTCAGCGCGTGAAGTACAGCTCTCGAAAATGGATAATCACATCAATGAAATCATTGAGACCCTTCAGGCAGGCGGCCTGCGCGACTACATCGAGCAGCTCGAGCCCATTGTTGAGGGCGACTTCACCACGATTGAGATTGCGGCAGCCCTGTTGAAGATGAAGATTGAGAAGAATTAGGGGTTTAAAGCACTTCTATCGCAAGCGAGCCCTATCACAAGCGGGACGCTTGCGATAGGGCCCGCCCGCCACTAATTAACGTGATCGATCAGCTCCCATAAATCGCTCCACACGCGTTCGCGGATGGAGTCGGCGAACTCTTCGAACTCGTCCACATTCATATTTGGATGCACGTTCATGATCACCTCACGGGTAATGCCCATTTCGATCTGTTCCAGGTTGCGGTAAAAATCATTTGTGATGAAGTTGTAGGCTACGGTGGTTCCTGTGGGAAAAACAAGACGATTGAAGTTCCATCCGTCCATGCGGTTGTTATCGGTCTGATTCTGATGAAGCGGTTTTGCGATATCGGTCTCCAGCTCCAGGTACTCGCTGAGGTTCTCGGGAAATGCATACATAAAATTGGCGTTCAGGTAGCGGCTGGGCGGAGTGCCTTCCCCATATACCTCAGCCTCGGTTTGCCAGATTTCAGAATGCACAGCATATGAAAGCTTAAACCGGTGATCCGTCTCATTTCTCAATGATGAGAGGGTATTTCGCTCTTCTGATTGCAAGGCATTCAGGTTAGGAGCGATCTCAACCGTAACAAAGTTGTACCAGGCGCTCCCGCTGCTGCTCATCGGAACCCGGTAGATTCGCCATGCCAAACGCTCTCCTGAATTTATTTTATTCCGATGCGACGCCTTCCAGTCGGGAACACCCTCCAGAAAATCAGATAATCCATCCATGGTTACCTGGTAGTAGGTCACTTTTTGAAACTGGCCGGTATCGGCCTGGGCATAGAGTGATTGTACCGGTGAAAAGAGTATCAACAAAAGCACTGTTGGCAGAAAGAAGCGGTTTATGGTTTTCATAGAGGTTGGATTGGGTTTAAATGCAATATACTAAACAGGTGAAAACCTT
>REDT01000248.1 GCA_007693295.1 Balneolaceae bacterium | reverse complement strand
AATACCTTAAGCTTCAACGCTGTGCTTAAAGATATTCAGGCATTGGCTCCGCTGTTTGGATTTGAGCGATTTGGGGCGAGTGGTGACGTCAGGGGCAGCCTGGCTCGCGGAGACACCGGGTACCTGCAGTTTGATGGAACTATGGATATCGGGGATGTTGTAGTGGATACCCTGTTTTTGGCAGATAAAATTATTGGCAATGTAACAGCCTACCTGTTTGATGAAATTGAAGTGGACGTGGATATTGAGCTGATTGAACCTTACGTAAACGGCATTGGTGTGCAAGACGTTACGATCAACACCTATGCGACACTGGGAGCAGATGCAACCTTTGGAAGTGTCGGTTTTAGGATCGTTAATGATGAGGAGAGCTCAATTAGCCACCGAGGAAATTTTACGGTTGATTCTGCCATGGTGAGGCTTCACACCGAATTTTTGGACTTTACTGCCGGTCTGCGCACGCTCACCCTGATTGAACCGTTTGATATTACCTATTCAGAAGATGTGCTGCGGGTAGATACCTTGAAAATCGTAAGTACCGATGAGAATACATTTCTAACGCTGTGGGCACCACATGTTGACTCACTGAAACAGCATGTTGGCCTCGATGCAGCTAATCTTAATTTAGGAGCCCTTCAAGCCGCAGTAATTGATGATACACTATTTGAAGGATTACTTTCAGGCCGGGTAGAACTCTATAACGAACCGGATAGGTTTGAGATTTCTGCAACCGGCCTGCTTGCAGATCTGAGGTACGAATCGGGGGAAATGGATTCTGTCCGATTTGATATTAATTTAGCTGATGAGTGGCTCGACGGCCATATGGAAGCGTGGCACAATGCAAGTGAACTGATCAGAGCAGATATAAGGGTACCATATCTTCCGGGAGATCCGCTTACATTCGACGATCAGTTTTTCGACAGGGAGATTGAAGGCAGGGTTGACCTGTTTGATACAGATCTGAAATACTGGTTATCATTTCTGCCTGATGATGGTTTTGAAGAGACAGAGGGAAATATCAGCTTTCAGGCTGATTTGAGCGGTCTGGCAGGTGAGCCCGAGCTGGAGGGCCGGCTTGCCATGAGAAGCGGCCTTTTTTCCGGAATCAGTATCGACTCAGTAGGCGTCGATTTCATGTATCAGCACAGTTTGGAAAATGTAAAATTTGACGGTTTTGTAATTGCACAAGAAAACCCGGTTCTCGATTTTGACGCTCTGTTACCGTTCAAAGTTGATCTGAGGCAGGCCGAAGTGTTGCTGCCCGGCGATGAGGACAGTGTTTCAGTACATCTTCGAACCGAGGACTTTAATCTGGCACTTTTTAGTGACTTTGTAGATAGAGATATTATCAGGCAGGTCGGCGGAAGGCTGAACGGCGAGGTTTCACTGGAGGGAGTAATTGCCGATCTCCAGGCAAGTGGCCGAATGGAATTGACCCGGGGGAATATGCGAATTGTACCGGCCGGTATCACACTCACCGATATTAGATCTGAAATTATCTTTGAACCCGACCGGGTGGTATTGCAGCAGTTTAGCATGACCAGCGGACCCGGCAGAATCAGGGCCAATGGATTTGTCGAAATTGATAATCTGACTCCCGGAAATATTCAGCTTGATATTCGCGGTAACCAGTTCAGGGCTGCCAATACCTCTGAATATAATGCAGTTGTTGACCTGACTGCAAACTTGAGAGGAACCGTTGAAGAGCCCGATATTACGGGGAGTTTAACCTTTTTGAGCGGTTTTGTGAACTTGCAAAACTTCGGAGAACGGGCTGTGGAAGATGTACAGCTTGATGACGAGGTAGAACCGGAGCCATTTGAGTTTTATGACGCAATGGCTATTGAAATGAGCGTAAACTTTACCCGGCAGTTTTTTATACGCAATCGTCAGTTTCTGGATATGGAGATAGAGCTGGGTGGTAATGTAGACCTTGTGAAGGAGCGCAGCCGTGATTTGCAGATGTTTGGCTCACTTCAGGGAGTGAGGGGGTATGCCCGGCCGCTTGGTAGAAATTTTGAATTAGATGAAGCCGTAGTCACGTTCTACGGGCCGGTTGATAATCCTGAACTGAACATTATTACAGCACATGAACCGCCACAGGCTGTTGATGTGCGAATTTTTTATATAATTGAGGGTACAGTGCAGGATCCGGAATTCCGCTTCGACAGTGAGCCGCAGCTCGAACTGCAGGATATTGTCAGTTATACACTGTTTGGTAAACCGTTTTATGAGCTTGAGTCGTGGGAACAGGTTGTGGCCGGCACGGGCGGCAGCCCAACAGTTGCCGATCTTGCGCTGGATGTACTGCTCGACCGGGTAGAGATGCTCGCTGCACAAAGGCTGGGAATCGATGTGGTTCAGATAGACAACACTCAAACCAGTTCCGGAAGCACGACCTCTATTAAAACCGGATGGTATTTAAACCGGCGCACCTTTTTTGCCATCCTGAATGAGATTAATACCACACGTCCAAACACACTGTTTATGCTTGAATATCTGCTCCTGGATAACCTGGAGCTGATCATCACCCAGGGTGATGACTC
>REDT01000139.1 GCA_007693295.1 Balneolaceae bacterium | reverse complement strand
GCTGTTAACACGAAGACGATTAATATTGCCACAGAGGCACGGAGATTCGCAAAAGACTCCGTGCTTCTCCGTGTCTCGCTTCGCGTCAAAAGATGTGCCGTGGCAAATTTATAGTACCTATATCTCATGAATGTGCTCAGGGATTTCATCAAGGATTTGAGTGATCTGTTTGATCCGTTTGGGAGTATCGGGCAACGTTTTCATTACCATTTAGATATTTACTTCATAAACTCTGATGGAATCGCCATACTCTTGATCCTTATGAAGTGTATAAATTCTATGGTTTTTAAAAACCTGAATTTCATCATAATGAGACAGGGTAAACTTACCAATGGGTTCCCCCTCTTCAGTTAGCAGCACCATTTCTATCCCTTTTTCACCTTCATCAGTCTGAAGTAAAAAGTATTCGTTTGATACCCAAACATCTGTAAAGTCCGGTTTAATAGATGAAGCTCGTTCTCTAAGTTCTCCCTGAAATTGTTCGGGTATATTTCTTAACTGATGGTCTAAATCGTTCTTTGTTACAGAACGCTCCTTTACATCAAGGATGATTTCATTTTGAATATCGTGGTTTTGATCATAAACCTGAATCTTGCCTTCTCCGGATTTAGCAATGATGTACTTATCGTCTCCCAAAGATTTCAAATGGTCCCGGCTAAGAAAGGGAGGAGCACCAAGTGGTGTTATCGCGCCACCTTCCCGCTCGATAAATACTGTATTAGGTGTTTGCAAGAGATGTAGTGAGTCAATTAAAACTTCACCGGACATTCCAACTATACCTATTGTTTCAGACCTATAGGCTGGAGGATCAAATCTTTCTCTCGTTCTGGAATGATTTAAATCTTCAAATCTTGCAAAATAACCGAAACCGGGAGCAGATTCTTCAATAAATATAAGTCTGTTGTTTTCTATTTCTGAGGTTAATGAATGTTCATAGAAAAAAGTATTCCCTATTTCATCCCGGATGTAGACATCTGTTTGGTAGGTCATCCCACGATAATTAACCAATAACGTATCTCTTTTAGAATCGATGAGTGAAAAGGGCGATTTTAACTCACCGGGGCCTTGACCTCTTTCGGCTATGACACTTTTAAAAGACCCATCACTATCGAAATGTACAATATTCATGTTACCCCAATCCGATATGATGATTGACCCATCTTGAGCAAGAATTAAGTCTCTCAATCGTCCCGGTAAAAAATCTTCACTCTCTTCAATTTCAACGATGATATCTACTTCGAGATCAGGGAGTGTACTATAATCCAATACATTTTCATTCTGTGAAGTCCCTGAACATCCTATTTGAATGGCGCAGATTATGATTAATAATGATTTTAAAAATTTTTCCATGTGAAATTTAATTTACATCACGATTATGGCCTAGTTTAGCTTTTTCATTTTAAAAAATCCCAAAATCTAATCTGTTAAGTTAATTTATTTCAACCCGATACCGTACCACTTGCTGAAGCCCGGTCTCTTCATCTGTTTGACGTGTATAGATCTTGCCCTCTTTTATAACGACTATCGGTTCATCCCGCGGCCATTCAAACCTGGCCATCAGCTCACCATTCTCTTCCAGTACCCACCATTCGTGAACCGAAAAGTTTTTAACGATTGTGGCTACCCATACTCGCCCTTTATCATCTACCGCAAGACGACGAATATTACCTTCCATAAAAACATCTTCCCCAGACTCAAAGATCGTCTCACGAGTTAACATAACTGTATCTGCTGGCTGGATGTCGGGATCATAAACCGTCACATTCTCCAGTTGGCTGATGTGGTCAGGCAATTCAATTTTAGCAGACTCTTCTTCGGATGAACAGGCTGTAAGCATCACTACGATTAATATTGCCACAGCACATCTTTTGACGCGAAGCGAGACACGGAGACTCGCAAAGGATTCCGTGCTCCTCTGTGGCTCTCGCAGATCCCTCCGTGACTCCGTGGCAATCAAACAATTTCTTTCAAGCATCTTGATCCCCGATTTCAATTCGATATCGTACCACCTGCTGAATCCCAGAATCGCTGTTATTCTCTACTGCATAGAGGAATCCATTTTTTACCATGCGTAATACACTCTCTTTCGGCCAATTAAAAGTGCCCACCAATTCACCATTACTTTCTGTTACATACCATTTTTGAGGTTCTGTTTCATCTGTTTCGGTCGCAATCCATAACCGATCCTCATCGTCGGAGAACATCCGGTCAAGTACCGGCCAGTAATCCGGTATGGGCATATTTTCAACAATATTTTTTTCGCGTTCATGAATATCTCTCAGAGCCTCACGACGATTTAATGGCTTGCGCTCGTAGGGATAGTAGAAACCACCGATAGTTTCCCCTTCATGGTTTAGCTCTCGAATAAAAAACTCATCAGATACAGCCGTATATATTCTCCCCGATTCGGATATGCTCAACAATGATCTGGAATGAAATGGGAAGAAGGACATAATCCACATCCCCTGCCACTCTCCAAAATTCTCAAGCCGTCGGTTTAATCGGAAAATTTCGGGACTTAGCTCCCTAAACTCTGAATCTGTAATAAAGTAGCGAGTTGTTCCCGGTTCATCTTCATAATAGCGTTGAGCTCTGGCAAGGCTCAAGAGAAACAATTCATTGTTCAGTTTATGATATCCTCCCAATCGCAAATGAGTAATTGGATCTTCACTCTGCATGTTGGCAGGGTCTATCTGAACCGTTTGAAGATGTTCACCTGTTTCAACAGAATACACTAAATGTCGATTGAGCGTACGGTCAAAAACCAATAGATGATTATTACTCATATTCAGTTGTGAGCCGGAAAGGTATTCACCCGGACCTCTTCCTTCGCGTCCTATCTGCCTGATGTACTCTCCAGTTGGACTGAACTGATGAATAGTTTTCGCAGATTGATGGCCGTCGTAAAGAACAAGCCTTTCCTCCTCATCCACAGCAATTGCTCCAATATGTCCGATTATTAAATCTTTCGAATCCCCGAACGTTTGATCTTTTATAAATCCCAGTGTATCTGCCTCTCTCAAATAATTACTGGAATAAACCGTCACATTCTCCATTTCCAAAATGTGATCCGGCACTTCTGTATTGCTCTCTGCTCCGGAACAGGCTGTGAACGTGGTGATGACTAATATTGCCACAGAGCCACAGAGACTCGCAAAGGGTTCCGTGCTCCTCCGTGGCTCTCGCAGATCCCTCCGTGGCTCCGTGGCAATCAAACAATTTCTTTTAAGCATCTTGATCCCCGATTTCAATTCGATACCGCACTACCGTTTGCAAACCTGTCTCTTCATCCACCTCACGAGTGTAGAAATAATCACCCTGGATACGAGTATATGTACTTCCATGGGTATATGGTGGTGCTTCACGATTACCAGGCCAGCGAAATTTACCAATCAACTCTCCATCAGCCTCAACAACCCACCATTCAAGTTCATCTTCAGCTTCTGTAAATGCAGGTATCCACAACCGTTCACTATCATCAGACCACATGGATTGCATCACCGCCCAAGAATCCGGTAGTTCTACTTTTTCTGCTATATCTTTTGACATTGAATCTGAAGAATTTCGCGCGTCCTCTCTTGTTACGGGAATTCTTGGGACAGGATAATAGAACCCTCCAATTACATCGCCCTCTTTGTTCAGTTCACGGATGAAAAATTCATCCGAATCAGCAATGAAAATTCGACCGGAGGGGGTAACCGTAATCAACGGTTTCTTCAGAAAAGGAAACTTTTGCATAATCATATGACCATTCCAATCTCCCCACGTTTCCAACATATCAACCTGTTTAAATACTTCGTCACCAATCTTTTGATAAGCACTATCAGCGATGAAGTAGTGAAATGTTGCGGGCGTTTCTTCAGTATATCTTTGTGGCCTGATGAAAGAGAGAAGACGTGTTTCATCATCGATAAAATAGTGATCCCTAAATCGTTTACCACTCAATTGACCGGCACTGTTTAAGTTGTTCTGATCGATGCTGAGTGTTTCGAGTAATTCCAATGAATCCGTTGAGTATGTGGTAACCCGGGATAGTGCTTTATCAACTACATACAACACATTCGAACGTACGTTTAAGCAACATAGACTGTTATACTCTCCCGGTCCCCGGCCCTTTCTGCCAAGACTTGCTATATAATCACCATCGGGTGAAAACACATGGATTGTTAATGTCCCCGGCGCAATATCTTTAATATAAACCCTGCCTGAATCATCCGTAATAAACCCTCTGATATTGGCAAAGTACAGATCGTCACTGTCTGCGAACTCCCGGTCTTTTATGAGCCTGATGGTATTTGGGTTCTCAAAATCTTCTTCAGAAAAGATCGTCACATTCTCCATTTCCAGGATATGATCCGGCACCTCTGTCTTGCTCTCTGATCCGGTACAGGCTGTGAACATCACTGCGATTATTGTTGCCACTCCCCGAAGGGATCTGCGAGAGGCACGGAAGAACACGGAGAATCTTGCGACTCTCCGTGGCTCTCGCAGATCCCTTCGGGGCGTGGCAATCAAACATTTTCTTTTAAGCATCTTGCCTTCCAATTTGAATTCGATACCGCACCACATTCTGCAGGCCTGAACCGGGTTCTGTCTGTTTCGTGTAAACGTGATCACCACGTACGGTTTCAAGCGGCTCATCAGATGGCCAGCTAAACCTCGCCAGAAGCTTTCCATCTAAATCAAGCACCCACCACTCATCCTTGTTGGGTTCATGGGTATTAACCGAGACCCAAACTCTGTCCCTGTCATCCATGAGCATCCGGTCAGACACGGGCTCGAATGCAGGGAAGTCAACCTCTCTCCTGGCGCGCTCGGTAAGTTCATTTTGCTCACCATCAAAAGATCCAGCCGGATCATATGAAACCCTTTCAATTGGGTAGTAGATCGCTTGCTCCTGTTCACCCCGCTCATCATAAATCTCCAGAAGAAAATGCTCCGGCCACATTACGTAGATTCGGCCGTTTCCAGCAGCACCAACCTGTAAACTCGGATAGAAATCAACCGGCGTACCTGTTATTCTTGGGCCTGCAACCATCATCACGTGATAGGATGAGGGTTTTTCAAAGATCGGACCACCGGTCAGCTCTCCATGGTGATTCATGATGTAGAAGCTGCTTCGGTTCTGTACCGTCTCCCACCCTGTAACGTTTTCGGGCATCTCAGTTTTCAGGAAATCGATCAAAAAACGACTATTGGGCAGCCTATGAATTCCTCTTACATACCTGCTATCCAAATCCTCAAAATCACTTCGATTCACAGCTATTCGGCTGCCATGATTATAGTGCCCCGTTTCCGTGTCATAACTGTTCACTCTTTTCAGGTTATTATCATAAACCCATAGTGAATGGTTCTCTATCAATACGGATGAGATCTGCCTGAACTCCCCCGGTCCGTCACCGCTCCTGCCTACTGTTCTGACAAATTCTCCCTCATTGTTAAAGACCTTTATATCATTCTCCTGCCGGTCGGCGATGTAGACTCGCCCGGAACCATCAACATCTATGAACGACGGAGATCCGAACATCACATCATCACTCTCTCCATAGGATTGTTTGTAGATAAGCTTCAGTGTATCAGCTGCCTGGATATCTTCTGCTGAATGAATCGTTACGTTATCCATTTCCAGTATATGATCCGGCGCCTGGATATTGCTGTCCGCAGTACAGGCTGTAACCATAACAATCAAAAATATTGCCACCCCCCGAAGGGATCTTCGAGAGGCACGGAGGTTCACAATGAGCTCTGTGCTTTTCTGTTGCTCTGTGGATATCATATATTTAGTCTCAAACATCATTTTCATTTCTGAGATTACATTTTTTGTCAGTAATCACGGCTGAATCCGTCTTCAAAAAATATCCGGAACTTATCCAGCTATCCTACTCAACTATAATCTCAATCTCAGCTACCACGATGTGTGGTTCCTTATATCGGTTGTCTACAAAATAGATGGTATTGCCCACGGAGTATTTGATCTGAATATCCCAGCCGGTGCTTTTGGGTTCCATATGGTCCCGGCTTAGCTCTTGAATTTTGGTGTAACCTAAGAAGCGCCCATCTGACAGATCGAAAAGCGATACTCCAACCTCCCCGTTTTCGTGACTTTCATCCTGAAAGTGCACGTAATGAGCCAACGTATTTTCATCCACCAAATGAAGCCCGATCGTTGTGCTGAATTTCAAAAACGCAATAGCCCCTCTTGGAGTACCCATCCGCACTGCATAACCCGGCGGATCGCTGGCATCAACCTCCTGAGCTACCTCTCCCCAGGGTTGCTCTCCTTCCAATTCTGCATCGATGGTCCAGCCAGACTGGCTTTTTTTATACAGATAAATTTGCCCATCGTAAAAATGGGGGGCTCCAATCAATCTTTGACCGGGCAACAACTCAAAAAGTCCTGTATTTGGGCCACCAAGCGACTTGTCTATAATGTATTCACTTGTATCACCAAAACGTGACACATCACCCAATGAATAGACGACTTCTGAGAATTCAGAATCATAAATATGAATCAGATGATCTTCACTAGGTCCGGGCTCATCAGGCATCACCGGAATTCGGTAAAGCAGATAGTGAAACCCGTTATCGTCGGCCCGGCCCATCCAAGGTGATATCACCGGTCCTTCCGGCAGGTTGTGGGTTTTAATATATTCCCCATTCATCTGGAACCGCACTACCCTCAAATTCATACGATCTACCACCATCAGATGGTTTTGAGAAGGGTCGATATACATCGAAGAGATTTCTATAAATTCACCGGGCCCGCGGCCCCTACTACCTATCTGCCTGACAAACTCACCGTCGCTATTGTATAGCTTTATGTTGTTTCGGCTTCTGTCAGAAACAAAGATCTCCCCGTTATTCCCTACTGTTATGTGGTTAGGAGACTGAAAAATATAGTTCTCATCGAACTCCTCCGGATCTCCGAGGCGAAGCGTTTCGTTAAACGTGTAGGAGACTTTTTGTGCCTGAATAATTTCTGTCGTTACAGTGATCAGCACAGATAGAAGAATGAATCTTTTTAATGTCAGCATAGTCTTCATTTAATTTTTCTGTTCATCCCTAATGTGTGAGGGAAGTAATATCCATAGGAAAATTCATGCAATGGCAATCACTCAATTATCTTCAAGCTTCTTCATCCCCAATTTCAATCCGATACCGTACCACTTTTTGCAGACCGGTCTCTTCATCGGTTTCGCGGGTGTAAAGATGAGATTTATTTACCCTGGCGATTGACATTCCATCGGGCAGCTTAAACCGTGCCAGCAGTTGGCCCGACTCTTCAAGGACCCACCATTCGGTGGCGTTTTCACTTCCTGTGTAAACCGAAATCCAAACCCGACCGGAGTTGTCTGCAATCATCTGACGAAGTGCCGGCCAGGTGCCGGGCAGTTCCATAGATTGAACCGCATCCCGAAGCTGGTCAATATCATCCACACTATTTACCGCCTCACTCCTGGTTAATTCATGTTTCTCGAACGGATAATAGAAGGAAGAGAGGCGATTGCCCTCTGCATCATGAAGATGAATCAAAAACTCTCCCGTATTTGCCGAGTAAATTTGATCGTCACTCGATATGGTCGCGAGACCACGTGTTGCAAATTGAGGAGGAATGAAAAACATATCTGTGACGATGTATTTTGGCTCTGAGATTTCAAAAAAGACTTCGGGCTGTTCGCTGGAATCGCCAGTCCATCGATAATATCTACTAACGCCCAAACTGTCGGGGTTTTCTCTGTACAGAAAAGGAGAAGTACGGGATGTTAAAAACAGTGAACCGTCACTTCTGACGGAATGAAAACCCGGATTCATAAAACCCTCTTCTGGAAAATCATTCCAGCTGTCACCTCCAATCACAATAGACGTTTCATATTCAGGTAGATTCCCAACACCGGTTCCCACTTCGAAAAGATTGATTTTGCCTCCGTTCGGATCATACACATAGAGCCCGTTATCATGGATATCCATAGCGCCCACCCAGCGAAATTCACCCGGCCCGTCTCCCTCGCGTCCGATACGGCCCTGGTACTCGCCATCCTGCTCAAATAAATGAACCGTGCGCTGGTTTCTGTCACCGATGTACACTCTGCCAAGGCTATCCGCAATAACCGCCCCAAAAGTAGTAATAGGGTTTTCATCTGTATCGCTGAAAATCTGTTCACGGACGAGTTTGAGGGTATCGGCGTTCTCAACATCTGCGGAAGAGTAGATCGTTACATTTTCCAATGCAAGTATATGATCCGGCGCCTCCGGTATTGCATCATTGCCGGTACACCCGGTTGCCATGGTCCATAGTAAAAGACCTGCAGGGATGAATCTGAGGTAGTTACTCATTGAATGAAGTTTGATGATTTGGTGGCATGAAATCAGGAAACTAATATGATCGTACTAAATAGGTAATCATTTCGCGCCATGCAAATTTAAATTGGAACTTCAGGACCCATTATTTCGGGATGATGTATGGGCAAATTTGTAGCGGTTTGCCCTCATTACGACTCCTCGAACTCTATTCGGTAGCTAACCACTTCCTGAAGCCCCACTTCGTTCTCTTCAAAAAAGTAGGCCTTGCCGTTTTTCGCTGCTAAAAGCCGGACGCTTGCCGGACGCATGAAAGCCGCCAGTTTTTCTCCCTCTTTGTCCAGTACCCACCACTCATTCTCTTGCATGTCTTCTGTGGTGAGAGCTATCCAGATACGGTCTTCGCTATCAATGATAAAGCTTAGAAATGCCTGGCGTACATCCGGTATTCCCAACCCGCGAATTGAATTTCTAATCGCCTCATCCTCGTAGTTTTCCAGAAATGCTGTACGGTCAAGCGGTGGATTCTGGCGGGAGTGATAAATGGAGCGTTTGTACTCTCCGTCTGTGGATAGGATTTGCAAAAACACCCGGTCTGTGAAACCCCAGATGATCTCCTCATCCTGTGTAAGTGAATACCGTGATTCACCCATGTAGGGAAGTGACGTAATCTGGATGCTGTTTTCACTTTGGAGCATGAACATTTCGCCGGGTTTAAAATCCACAATATCGCTCTGCAGTATCTCACCTTCCGAATCCAAAATTCTCGGGAAAAACTTCCGGTGATATCTATCTCCATCATTCTCCATGCTGTTGTAATAGACCAGAAAGCGGTCCCCGCTCAGCGGATAGAATCCAAGGGGAAAGCCGCTGAAATTCTGCCCGCCGCCGGCCATGCGAATGTTTTGAATAAATGAACCGTCAGATGGATTAAACACAGACGCCCGCTGCTGCTGTATATCCAGCACATACAGATTCGCATTATGTAGTATGGGTTGATACGTGCTGTTAAACTCGCCCGGCCCTTCGCCCCGCCTGCCAATGTTAAACCGGTAGTTCCCCTCCGGATCATAGGCGTGAACAATCGCTTCACTGTTATCGGCCAGAAACAGGTTTCCTGACTCATCCACGGCAATACCCGATATGGAGCTGATGAATATCTCGTCCGTATCTCCAAACACCGCTTCTTTTGAGAAAGTGATATCATACTTCGGCTCTGCGTCACCCGGGTAGATCGCAACGTTTTCCATTTCGGCTATATCTTCCGGAATCTCTATATCCGGATCACTTGAACAGGCAGCTGCAAAAAGTATCAGCACAAATAACAACAATGGTAAAATTCTTGGCATAATTATCTTTTATTAAATTTAATTCAATTGAATACGGTATTTAACAATTTCTTGCAGCCCGGTCTCCTCGTCCGTCTCACGGGTGTAGGCTGAACCGTTTCTAATCTCTGCTATCTCCCGGTTTCTGGGCCAGGTAAATGTGCCAAGCAGCTCACCCTCGTCCGAAAAGACTCTCCAGTCGTAGGTCTCTTCATCATCGGTATACGCAGCGGCCCAGATGCGGTTCTCATCATCCAATACAAGATGCCGGTAGGCCGGCCAGGTTTCCGGCATATTATCATTTCGAATCATGCCCCGCCACGGCTCGTCCCTGTCGGCATACTCCAGCAGCACCTCGTTCCGGTTCAGTTCAGGCTTCTCATAGGGCTGCCAAACTGCTTTCTGATAGGCACCGTCCAGATCATAAAATTTGAAGAGCAGGTCTTCGCTGAATCCGTGCGTTAGCTGATTGTTGTTAACAACTGTGAGGGAGCGGCGTTTGTAATCCGGACTCATTATGCTCATTGAGCCACCCTCCCGGTGCACAATCGCCTCACTAATTCGAAATTCATACACAAATCCCTCTTCAAACTCACCGGTGGCACGATTCAACAGCTGTCCCCGATCTTTGGGCTCAATATCCGAGTTATCCAATGCAGATGTGAAGCCCGTGCCAAAGTGAATCAAATAGTGGTCGGAGCTCGCGATGTGAAAATTGCCCGGAAAACTCACAAAGCCCCCTTCAGCCTTAAACTCAAAAGGGACGGCTTGATTGCCGACAAACGTGTGTGTGTCCAGCGAAAATCGGGAGATTCGCATTGCGCCGGTATCCAGCACGTGCAGGTACCGGTCACCCGGCCGAATCGCGTTTATTCTCCTGAATTCACCCGGACCATCTCCCTCCCGGCCAATTTGCCTCAGGTAGCTACCGTCCGGAGCATACGCATGAATCACGTTCTGACTAAAATCGGCTACATAGACTCGTCCGATTTCATCGACAGAAAATTGCCCCATCTGCCCGATCATAACATCCTCCGTATCGCCATAGGAAGCAGCCGGAGTGAGGCTGATGGAGTAAACAGGTTTGGCATCCGCTTCAATTATGGTCAGGTTTTCAAGTGAAGCGATTTCCGCCGGGATCTCTACGTTCGGCTCGTTAGAGCAGGCGGCTGCAAAGAGTATGAGCGTGAAAAACAGTGGTAAAATCCTTGGCATATTGATGAATCTCTTTAGGCAAATGGAATATTGACCTGGTGGTTTTACGATTTTAATTTAATTCACACCAATGCTTGAAAGACGTACTGAAGCTTCAAAAGCAGATAAATATTCTATCTCACCGTCGTAGTTTCATCAATCCATGCATAGCATTCCCCAATCGAACCATTTATGCTGATCGTATCTCCCCTGTCCCAGTCGCTGAAGAATATATTTTCGGTTGAGGGTGCTGCCGCCCGGTACGTTTCAATCCGTCTTTGTGCCAGCGAACGGAGTGATGCATCTTCTTCTACGGCGCGCTCCAGGTAGTCGATCACCAGCCAATAGACAGCCCGGTCGTTAAATTCGAGGGCACGGCCTGATGTACACTCTGATACCACCGATGCATAAATCGAGGAGATTCGTACAAACGCTTCACCCCGAACTGCACTCACATTTGATGCCCTTCGAGCATAATCGCGGGCAGTTTGAAAGTTTTCAAGCTGCTGATGGGTTTCTGCAAGTTCCAGCAGTATTTCCCCGGTTGTAGGCTCTGCAGGACTGAGTTCCAGCAACTCTTCTAAATAGGGCAAGGCCGATTGATTATCGCCACGTGAAATATAGATATCGGCAACACGTCGTGTATTTTCAAAATCGGGGTTCAGTTCATAAAGTTGCCGGGCCATATCCACAGCCTTGTCACTTTGCCCGGTATCCTCATAGAGTTCAAAAAGACCGGCCATCATCAGCTCCCTCTCCTCTCCTGTTACATTATCAAGGCGTGATTCAAGAAACGCAATTCTCTCTTCAGGAGATTCAAAGAGCTGCTCCCTGAACTGGTCAAGTTCACTTTGCAATTCGGGAGATGCCAATTCTTCAACTTCATCTATCATGGCCATTGCCTTTTCACGTTCTCCCCGATTTATATAATTGGAGATCAAAAGCCTTACAAAAAATCCGTCACCACTCTCAACAAAGCGCTCCGGATCTTCATTGTACGATTTCTCATACCAGGCAAATGCATCCTGAAGTGTTGCAGCCAGGTGGTTATGGTGTTCCTGGTAAAAACGTCCTCTCTGGTGAAACCAGCGAAACTGGTCAATCTCATCTTCTGTAAATGTTTCAAATGTCAGCTCATAAATATCGTCGGCTTTCTGCAGTTTTTTTGCTTTCTCGGTGGGATCTGCTTCATCTTCTGCAATCGCTATATATACGTTTATAAGACGCTCAAACTGACGGTCGAGCCTGAACGTGGTTACCCCTTCTATCGTACGTGGTTTTGCCTCCAGCATCCATTGCCCGAACTGAATAGCCATCTCATGGTCGTTGTTACGGATTGCATCGGTGAAAATTGAAAAGGCTGCAATTTCACTCAGCCCATGCGGCGGGTCGGCCTGCCGGGCATAGGTTAGTGAAGATAAACCTATGAAAAATGCAAAGATTAAAAGCCACGTTCTCATTGTTCCCTCTTACCGGGTGGATAATATTAATAGTTAACTATATGGATAGTAATGAAAATATTTTTTAGGTCAAACTCCACAAATTTTGATATCAATCATACAGCTGAACATGATTGGGTTCTTGAATATAAACGAATTGACTTCAATTACATTATTTTATTCATAATCGGCACTTAAGGCTAAACGGAGATTACCGATCTAATTTTACAAAAAAAAAGACGCTTCCGGAATAATCCTGACTTCCGCATTTTTTAACTTTGAACTTTCCCGGTATTGATAATTAATGAGTTCTAAATGCATGAATGAGTTATTGGGTGTCCCGAGGGATTAGAAGAAATGTTTATTCAGAATAGCTGAAAAAATGATTCACAGATCATAGTTTTGAATCTATTGAATAAAAAGGGAACCCAATTACTGCACGAAGATTGCCCGG
>REDT01000202.1 GCA_007693295.1 Balneolaceae bacterium | reverse complement strand
CTGATCCACACCAAACGATGCGATATTGAAATTGGCATTGATGAGCTCGGTATTTACAGGATTTTCGATATCGGAGATATCAAGCGCCCAGATTCTGCCGGAGATAAAGTCTCCGTAGATATAAAGCCCCTGAAGCTGCTCAAAAGCTGAACCACGGTATACAAAACCGCCGGTAACGGAACGGTCGCCCTCTTTGTGGTCATATTCATATATGGGAAGCTCGAGTCCCTCTTTATCGCAAGTTGATCCGGGAGGATAACAGATCGATCCCTCAATGATATTCCATCCGTAATTCAGGCCATTTTCAATGATATGGATCGCCTCACGGTCGCTTTGACCCACATCAGCGGCCCAAATCTCCCCGGTTTCTGCGTCGAAGCTGAAGCGCCAGGGATTTCGAAGGCCCCACGCAAAGATCTCTTCAGCGTATCCTTCGTTATTATTCACAAATGGATTACCGGCCGGTATGCCGTATTGGTTTCCATTTTGTGGGTCATCCACGTCAATTCTCAAAATAGCGCCCAATAAATTGGTTCTGTCCTGACCATTGTTTCCGGGATCACCGCCCCCTCCGCCATCACCTGAAGCGATATAGAGATACCCATCCGGGCCAAAGGCCAGGTGGCCTCCGTTGTGATTCGATTGTGGCTGATTATATGAAAGCAATTCAACCTCACTGTTGGAGTCGGCTTCATCTGGATTATTTTGAGATACCTGAAACCTGGAAATAACGGTTCTTCGTGGGTTTGATGCCGTATAGTTCACATAGAAGTACCCGTTGTTTTCATAGTTGTGGTGAAATGCCAGTCCAAGCAATCCCTCTTCGTTGCCGGAGTCATTTACGCGGTTACGGATATCCAAAAAGACGTCTGCACTTTCAACTTCCGGATCATTCGGAAATACGGAAATCACACCGCCCTGTTCCACCACAAAGAGGCGGTTGGTGCCATCACCGGCGTGCTGGATATCTAACGGACGTGAGAAAGAGAGCTCCGGAAATGCAGGCTCAACAACTCCTTCATCATCACCATTTACAGGGGGAGGGAAGGGTTCGGTGCTGGTTTCGCAGGCGATGAAGAGTGGTATCAACAGGAATAGGATGATTGGATTTCGCATGGATTACAGTTTCTTGATCAGGATAGTTTTGAAAATTTAACGTCATAGATTCTAACATGTTATGACGTTTAATGTTTCAATTGAAAAACAATCAATGATTACACACTCAATAATGAATCAATACATTTAAGCGGTACCTGATTTTAAGTAGCTGAAAAAATGGACTTCATCAGCTCCGGTTCACAAAATGTGTATTCCCCTTAACGCTTTCGTGAATGGCGGCTTTGGATACCGTATCGGGACCGTAGCAGTTGTTGAGGCAGTCGGCGGCGCGGTAGAGGTGGCGTACCTGCTCGTTCTCCTGGAAAAAGATCTCCATCTGTTCGGTCTGCTGCATCTCAATGGTGTGCAGGCCAACCCCGCGAATCTTAATCCCCTTTTTCAGGGCGCTGTTAACAATCTGCATCGCCTGCGGCAGGCACGCTTTCAGCACATAGTCGTCGAGGTTGGTAAAACCGGGAGTGTTGAAAACAAACGAGTAGCCCTCCCAGTGTGCCTCTTGGTAGCGAACGTGGCAGCCCCATCGCCGCGCCTTTCTGCCATAGCCGCGCAGGCGGTAGCACACCTTCCGCACCGCCTTGACGATCTCACCCTTTACAGCTACCGGGTCTTCTGTCCAGTCGGAGAACGTATGCATGTAGCTCACTTCATCGGGGATGTGCACTTCGTTGTCGAGCACTTTGGCGCGGTCGCGGCCGGTTACCGTCTCCCAGAAGAGTTGTCCCTGCATCTCCCCAAAGAGTTTCTTAAAGGGGACCGGACCCTGTTTCTGCGCATCGCCGATGGTATAGATCCCATACCGCTTCAGGTGTTCGTAGCGGCGGCGGCCAATGCCCCACACCTCGTCAACAGGCAGGGGGTAGAGAAGCTGTGCGGCGTCATCGTTGGAGAGCACCATAGAGAGCCCGTTCGGCTTGCAGAGATCTGATGCCAGCTTGGAGTAGGTTTTACTGGTGGCTATGCCCACCGAGCAGACCAGCCCCAGCTCCCGGTAGATGTGCCGTTTCAATTTTTGGCCAAAAGCCTCCAGCTGAGCCCGCGGCTTGCCTTTCAGAAAGGTGATGTCCATGAAATACTCATCCATCGAGTACTTCTCCACATCGGGCGAGAAGGTATCGAGAATGGTCCTGAGCTGCCGGCTGATACTCTTGTATTTGTCGTAGTCGATCTGCATGAACACCAGGTAGGGACAGATCTGCGACGCCTCAAAAGCGCTCATCGCCGTTTTAATACCCAGCGCCCGCGCCTCATAGCTGGCCGTAGCCACAATACCCCGCGCCACACCGTTCGGTTTTCGCCAACCGCCCATTGCCAGCGGCAGCCCATACAGATTGTAGGCCCGTTGCTCTACCTGTGCGTAAAAACAGTTCATATCCATGTGCAGATAGAGCCGCCTTTTCATGCTCACATGCTGGTGCTCCTTCGCTACGGTGCTGTAGAGGGTAATCCGGT
>REDT01000191.1 GCA_007693295.1 Balneolaceae bacterium | reverse complement strand
GCAGGTCGTCATTCAACATATCGGTAATGGTTACCACATGCTCTCGCACAATCTGGGTGATTGTAAGTTCAGCGGCGCTGTTTTGAACCCTGATGTTCATCATGGCGATGCTCAAAAGGATCATTCCGGCGATTATGTAGCTTATTACGATTCCTAAATTCATAATTTTATCCGTTCTCTATCTCTTTAATCGGCATAATAATTTCGTATAAACTCCAGTGTATACTCTCGTGGAGCATCCCCGCTGCGCAAAAACTCACTTGTTATTGTGACTTCTATTTTCTTAAAGGTTGATGGGGAGTTTATCTTTTGAAAATTTGTACCATCCACATAGAATACCTCAACACTGACACCAAAATCACCGTGGGCAGTTGTAAATATATCGTTAAACCCGTTATAGTCGTCAAAATCATTAAACTGTGATCGCTGATTTTCACCGCTGTCGGGGCCTAAATTACCGGGAGCTGTAAATCCACCGGGTATGTCGGCCGGTGGTGCTGCGGCATTTACGGTAACCTGGTCGAAGCTTTTGGACCGTGCCTCTTCAATAATCTCCTGTCCCAGTGAAATCACTTCCTGTTCAAGCTCGCCATCGATCTGTATCATCGAATTTCGGTGAATCAGGCTGTTGGCGTTCATCAGTATCATCGAGAAGATGATCATGGCAGCCATGGTTTGTAAAACTTCTGTGTATCCGATCATATAAGTAATACGTTAATGAACAGGTTAAAGATGGTGATAACCTATCTTTCTCTGCATAATCAGGTTTCAACCGACACCGGGTTCAATAGTTGAGACTTGAATACAGTATAAAGACGGTTAGTGAAACAATTCGTTACATATTTCTTTATTAAGCTTTTCTGCATAAAAAAACCCCAATCCGATTGCTCGAATTGGGGTTCATAGTAACAGATTACTATTTGCAGAGAGAGATTGATTGATTTAATTAAATCTCACACTCTCTGTAGATACTTGTTTTGTGTATTTATTTTGTTGAACGGCATTATCTGCGGCCATCTTTGCATACCGTTCTCCCATACAGTCATAGTTTATAGTAATATCTCCGCCCAGGTCGATATCAATCGGATCTCCGGTGTAATCTGAAGTGCTTCCGACTAAAACGGATCCATTAATAGTTGGCGTACCCCTGCCGTCAAAATCATAAGCATTTTCAAAAATAATGAGTCCATTAAAAGTGAAATTACCCGCAACGCTCAGCGTATGGTCTTCATATTCCAAATTTCCGCCTGCCCGTATAACCATAATACCGTAACCGGTACTTTGGTTTCCGGTCAGTTTTACATCTCCATCTATAAAAAACACACCGGGGTTTTCTGCTGTTCCGAGCTCACTGCTGTACTCCGAATTTACAAGGATAGCATTATTTGAATTGTGTAAACGCTCAATTAGCTCATCCGTTGGCTCATAGTTTAAAGATGGATCAACTTCTATATCTCCGTCAAGGTTTGGATCTTCAAGTTTAATTTTATCTTTTGTCTCGACCGAATTTACTACAACAGGGGGTTTTATGTCATCAACTTCACAGCCGCTTTCTGCGGGAGGGGTTCCATTTATTTCATGAGCTGTCCCATCAACATTAAAGTTTCCAATGTCGGTAGGCAATTGCAGTGCACCTGTAAAATCAGGTACCAGCTCATAGAATGGGCGCATTTGGTAATGGCTTTTTACTTCAACAAATTTGTCTCCAAACGATTTACCTAACTGGGCTTTTGAATTAAACCAAAGCAAATCGTGCTCGCCGGTTTCCCAAAAATCATTCTTTTCAAACTCTGCATGTAGCCTCACTTCTAAACCCTGAATGGTTGTGATCCAGGGAGAATTCTCACCATGCTGGTTTGGCCAATCTTCATCTTGATTTATTTTCTGCATGGCAATTTGAATAGCTGTATGCGCAGCATTTTTACCCATTGTATATTCGGCATACTCAACATTTTGTTGCATCAGCATTTTGGAGGTGCCAGTGGTACTCATTGAAACAAACCCCATCGCAATTAATACACCGGCACATATAATTAACATTGCTCTACCCATGACAATCCTGGTTATAAATTATAAATTTAAATTAATGGGGGTAAATCGTTTATCCCAAACAGACCTGAGGTACCTTCCCTCTCCCACAGCGCGGTTGTAAACTTTTTCCGGGCTTTGGACTTCAAGTTCAATATGAATCTGCTTTACATCTGTAATATCGGAACAACCACCGCCGGAGGGGAGACTCTCGTCAACCGGTTTGCCAACGGTGTCGAAATAGCGAATCTGAAACTTTGTAATACCGACCTTTATTTCAGTTTTATCCAGTTCAGCTCCACTTTCAGAGTCGTATACGGTTCGAATCAGCGCACGGTGTTGTTCATTGTTGGCATCAGGCAGGACTTCATCCTTTAAAAAACGCCATTCAATTTTTCTGGCAGTGCTGTCGGGGTCGCTATAAATATTACTGTAAAAGCTGATTCTATGGGGGAGTTTACAGTCAAGAATAGCACCAACAGTTTCCATTGTGGTTTGATCTACATCATAGCCCATATTTGAAATATCGTCGTTCAGAATCTCCGTAATGTTGGAAACATGGCTTCTGGTGATTTGAGTGATGGCAAGTTCGGAACTGCTGCTCTGCAGGCTGATATTCACCATGGAAATACCGATAAAAATGAAACCTGCGATAATGTAGCTTGTAATCAGTCCTAAGTTCATATTTGGATTCCTTTTTTATGTCAGATTTAATCTGCGTAGTAGTTGCGGATGAACTCCATGCGGTAGATTCTTGGTTCATCACCGCTTCGTAAAAATTCACTTCTAACCGTTACTTCAATTTTTTTGAACGTGGATTGCGTATTGATTCTCTCAAAGTTGGTATCATTCACATAGAAGACCTCAACATCGATTCTGAACTCACCATGGGCCGTGGTTATTACCTGTTCCCAGCCGTCGTAATCGTCAAAATCGTTAAAGTCGGATCGGGTGCTTTCGCCGGCGTCGGGCCCGAGCTGACCGGCAGGAGTAAACCCTTCGGGTATAAGGGTTGGAGGGGCCACTGAATTCTCAGTTACCTGGTCAAAACTTTTTGATCTTGCCTCTTCTATAATCTCCTGGCCCAGTGAGATTACTTCCTGTTCCAGCTCACCGTCAATCTGCAGAATTGTGTTCCGGTGTATCATTTGATTGGCGTTCAACATGATCATGGAAAATATGATCATGGCTCCCATTACCTGAATTACTTCTGTGTAACCTATCATGGCTATAGTGCTTTAATCGATTTGTATCGAATTCTATCGATTTCATTATGAATTCAATTGTTAGTCACGTTTAGATAACCAGTGCGTAGATTTATTCTGGTTCTGCAAATGTGACGAGCGGCCGGGGCAATTGTTACAATTTTCTAACGATTGATTTTTAAACATAAAAAAACCCCAATCCGATTGCTCGAATTGGGGTTAAAGTGCAAGTAGTGAAGAGCCAGTCTTCGTTTATTTGCGGTTTGTTTATTTATCCATCAGCTTTTTGAAGTCGTCCACTGTTGAGCGGACGGCTTTTTCTGATGCTCTTAGAAGTTCGGTTTCTGGTTCGTCAAGTTCAACTTCAATAATTTCTTTAATTCCACCGTGCCCTAGTTTAACAGGTACGCCTATAAACAGGTCATTGATGCCGTATTCGCCATTCAGGAGTGCGCAACACGGGAAAATCCGGTTCTGATCAAGCATTATGGCTTCAACCATCTGTGCGGCTGCTGCACCCGGCGCATACCAGGCAGAGGTACCCATCAGGCCTACAATTTCACCACCGCCCGATTTGGTGCGATCGATAATTGCGTTTAATCTCTCTTCAGAGATCAATTGGGTAACGGGAATACCCGCAACGGTAGTATATCTTGGAAGTGGCACCATGGTATCACCATGCCCGCCCATCAGCAGCGCCTGGATATCTTTCGGGGATATATCCAGCTCTTCGGCCAGAAAAGCCCGATAGCGCGCGGTATCAAGGATGCCGGCCATACCCATCACTTTCTTGGAATCCAGACCGCTTGCAGCATGTGCTGCGTAGGTCATCACATCAAGCGGATTCGAAACCACAATGATAATCGTATCCGGAGAGTGTTTCACAAGCTCTTCGGATACACTCTTTACGATATTGCCATTAATTCCGAGCAGATCGTCGCGGCTCATGCCCGGTTTACGCGGCACACCGGCAGTGATTACACAAACATCAGATCCCTTGGTACGCTCATAATCGACAGTACCTACCAGCCGTGTGTCGAAATTCATAATCGGGGCTGTTTGCCACTGGTCTAAACCTCTCCCTTTTGAAGGATAAAATGTTTTGTCTCCTTCTTTTCGTTCAAGGTCAACCATTATCACTTCCTTTGCAAAATCACGTTCTGCTATAGTGTAGGCTACAGTTGCGCCTACATTTCCTCCGGCTCCTACTACGGTTACTTTCATATCTATTCTCTATTATTCGTTAAGGTTAGTTGTGTCCTTCAGGCTAAATACCCGGTCTTGATTACGGACAGATTAATTTTTTTATATACTTCTAAGATATGGGAAAAAAGAGAGTTATTGAAGAATTAAACTTCCCGGCTTAAACCTTTCGCTTATCCATTCCCCACATCAATTTATTTCGCAGGGTTTCAAAATAGTTCTGTCCCGGAAGCTGAATAAGCTGCACTGAGTAGCTGCTTTCCGATATGGTAACATCGAGTTGGGTCTCTTCCGGCAAAATCACGCCATCATAAGAAAACAGAGTGTTACCGGTTGAGTTTTCGCTCACTATCCGCAAAGAACGATTGGAAGGCAGTACAAGTGGTCTTGTGGTAAGCGTATGCGGATTGATGGGTGTGAGCAGCATAACCGGCGTGTTGGGCAACACAATTGGCCCACCGGCCGAGAGGTTGTAGGCTGTTGAACCGGTTGGTGTTGAGATCAAAAGGCCATCTGCCCAGTAGCTGTTTATAAACACTCCGTCATATTCAGCCTCAAGCGTGATCATGGAAGAGGTATCTCTTTTTGTAAACAGAAATTCGTTTAAGGCATAGTAACAATTACCTGAAGGCATTTCAGCCTTTAACAGAGTGCGTTTATCGAGGAAATACGTTTTTTTAATAACCTGATTTAGAGCCTCTGGAATAAAATCGGGCTGTATGTTCGCCATGAAACCAAGCTTGCCCGTATTGATACCAAGTACAGGTACAATACTGTTCGACTTTATTAAATGAGCAGTATGAAGCAAGGTTCCATCCCCCCCAATAGCGATTATAGCTTCTGATCCTTCAATAATTTCGATCTCCTCTTCATGAACTGAAGCAGAAACTTTTTTAAAGGCATTGGTAAACTGAGAGTGCAGTTTTAACGAGACAGATACGCCTACATCATTTTTGGCACACCAATCGATAACCTGTTTGAGAGGTTCTTCAACGGAATACTTGTCAGGATTTGCAATGATGCAAAATTTCATGATTCGCGGCGTTCAGAGTCCTGTACCCTGATCGGTTCTATATGAATTTTCCAGGGTACCATCGTTGGTTCAATACCACGAATATAGGTATGATTCAGCCCAAATATCGGGGTAAAAATAGTAAGCCATGGAGCATCCGGTTTACTATGATAAGAGTGGTGAAATGAGTCACTCACTGATGTGAAAAAGGAAGTTTCGGGAGTCGAAATCCGTATATCGAAAAAAACCAGGGATGCATCCGGTTCTAATAGCTGACTGTTAATGATTGATAAGGCATATCTTGCGGTCAGATTATCCGTAAAACTAATAAAGTATTCAGAATCGGGCTGTGAATCTGGCTCTTCGGTTTCAAGAGCCGGGAGGCCTTCCGGATCAACCGAAATTGAACCGTGAATATCTATTTCTTCAATATCCAGCCCGCTCAGTCTGTTTGCCAGCCACTCTGTCTGAGCCGTTGAGTTTTTGTTTAAAAAGATTGAGGTATGCCGTTGTGATTCCTGTTTAACAAGGGTGAATTGATTGTGGTATGCGGAAATTAAGGATTCATCCGAAGAAATTACCTGATTGGATGATTGAGGGCCTAATTCAGGTATCCAATCGATTTCATACCGGTTAAATTTCTGAAAAAGCTCACCTTCGTTAGATGCATGGATGAAATCAATCCGGTTAACCTCCGGCCTGCCGCTTCTGTTCTCTGCATTTTCTGAGCCGTTAAGCGAAAGTATTATTGTACCCTCTTCAGCAGATCTGAATAGATAGTGGCCCGTACCCACGGGCGTTGATCTCAGACCCATTTCACCTCGTTCAACCCCTTCACGTGGATAAACAGATAAGTAAGGTGAACTCAGTTTTTTCAGAAAATCAGGGTCTTCCCGGTTTAACCGGAAACGAATCGTTTCCCGATCTATAACTTCAATGCCGCTCACGCCTTCAAGTACACGTTTTGATCGATCGTATACCTCTCTCTGCTCCAGAAAATAGTTGCGATAACCTTCTACATTCATTAAAAGAGCTGAAGCATATTGGGGTACATTTGAGTGCGCTGTTCGCTCAAATGCCCATTTAATGTCGTTGGCATGTAATCTTCGCCCAACACCTGCCATAAAAGCCCTGCTGTCATGGTAATGGATATCCGGTTTGAGTTTGATGAGATATTCACGACCATCATCAGAAACCTCTACTTCTCTTACGAGTTGAGCTTCAGCCTCACCCTCACTGTTGAGAGTGAATAAGCCGTCATAAATAAGCGAAATTACCCGCATGGTGCTTAAATTGTCTGCAAAGAGAGGGTCAAAATTGGTTACCGGATCGATTACACCAATGCGGAGATGCTGAAAGTCTTCATCGTCATCATCAAGGGTGTCCCGTTCAGTCACTCCGGATCGGGGGGCGTCGGGAACAACGGTTACGGTGTCGGTAGTGCCACATGCTTTAAGCAGCAAGAGTAGAGGCATGAGCAAAAGAAGAGTTCTGATTTTATTTGACATAAGTTATTTAGATCCTTTTAAGCCTTTCATGCCTTTAACAGCTTTTTGACTCAGTAAGTTTGTTTCATAGCTGAGAATACGCCCGTTTTTCTGTCGGTGTTGTTCTTCAGCGATGTCGAGAAGTTCATGTAGGAGTGCGGAAAATGATAGTCCGTTCTCTTTCCACAAATAGAACGAAAAAGAACCGGGTATGGTGTTAATTTCGTTAAAGTAAAATTGTTGTGTATTTGAATCGACCAAGAAGTCGAGTCTTGCAACCCCGCTGCAATTGAAAAGGCGAAATATTTTTCCGGAGGTTTCACGTATCGATGAAGAAAGCTCGTCATTAATATCAGCCGGAATAACACGGTCGGCCGAAGCCATTCCCTTGTTTCCCTCCTCGCGTAAATATTTGTCGCGGAATGAGAGCAGCTCTTCGGCTCCAACAGGGCGTTCACAAACGCTGGTACGGTTTTTTTGTGGTGTACCTAAAACAGAGCAATTAATTTCGATAAGCGGAGAGATAGCTTTTTCGACAAGTACATGAGAATCGTACCGGAATGCGGTTTCAACAGCCCGAATGGCTTCGTCCCGGTTTTTAACAACCTCAACCCCAATACTGCTCCCCAAATGCACCGGCTTTACTACAACAGGATACCCAATGGTCTCAATTTTACCATGAATTCCCTCCTCATGATCAATCCAGTCTGACTCGAAAAAATCGATCCCTTCCACTACGCTGATGCCATGGGCTCTGCAGAGAGCCTTTGCCGCCACTTTGTCCATCCCGACAGCCGACCCCATAACACCGCTGCCGGTATAGGGGATGTTGAAGGTTTCACATAAGCCCTGGAAGGATCCATTTTCACCGGCTGAGCCGTGAAAGGCAGCCAACACAGCATGGATTACAGTTTCGGATGGTTTTGAAAAGAATCCTGAAACGCTTTCGCGCAGTACACACTGGCCCATTGCATTTTGAGCGAAGGAACACTTGACGGCACTCTGCTCCAGTTTTTTTAAATTCTGATATTGCTCCAGGTCAAGAAGTGTCTTCCCGGTAAACCAGACTCCCGATTTTGATATATAGAGAGGCAGAATGTTATAAGTTGATTCTTTTAGGGCAGATGCTGCCTGAATTGCGGTGAGCACCGAAACTTCATGTTCGGGTGAAGGGCCACCAAATGCGATTATCAGATTTTTTTGTTCCATAGCTTGCTTAGTGAAAAGATGAGTGATGATACAAAGTTCACTCTATAATTAACAGTATGTTGCAAGAAGTAATCTTATTTATCATTTTTTAAACGAGTTTTTAATCAAGAATTGTGATGGGTAACATTCATAGAATATGTTATTTTGGCAGCTAAGTGATATCAGTTCTCATAAAAAAGTATTGTGTTATAAATGAATCAAGCAAGGATTCTGGTTGTGGAAGATGAGGAGATGACTGCGCGGTTAATTCTCTACAGGCTCAAATCATTGGGGCACGAAACCCGTCATGCAAAAGATGGGGTGGAAGGGTTGAAAATGATTAAAGAGTTCAACCCCGACCTGGTGGTTTTGGATGTGATGTTGCCCGGGAAGTCAGGTTTTGAAATTTTACAGGAACTGCACGATGATCCCGAGTTTGAATCGGGCAATATCAGGGTAATCATGCTCTCCAATAAGAAGAGTGTGGAGGATGTCTCACGTGGGTTTAATTTGGGCGCCATGGAGTATGTTCCCAAGCCATTCAAAATGGATGAATTTTTACTTCGTCTGAAAAGAGTATTAAATCAATAATATCCCATTTGATTGACTATTTAAATACACATGCTGAACAGATTGTACTGATAGTCGTTATTTTTCTGGCTTTCTTCAGCTTGCTCGTCTTTGTGGGGGCTATTTGCAGCAGGTGGCTGCTCAACAGATCTGAAAAAAGAAAAGCAAGAATTCGCAGCGACCTGTCAAACCTGGTTATTCAATACATCAGCAACGATATAACTTTTGAAGAGATTAAGTCAGAACTCACTACTAAAACCGATTACGCAATTCTGCTGCAGTTATCCAATGAATTGGGCAGATCGCTTGAAGGGGAAGAAGCGGAGAGATTGAAAAGATTGATGAATCTGCCGCCAATAAGGAGTTATTTCGAGGATAGATTTGAGTCGGGTAATCCACTTGAAAGGGCAAAAGCCTGTCTCTATTTCTCAAAAAAAACCAATATCAAGCAAACGCTGATCCCGGCGATTGTTAAACAGACGAGTGAGGAACATCCCATGCTTGCCTACGCAGCCTGCATGGTGATTCTAAATCATGGGTCGGACGAGCAAAAAAAATTAGCGATTGAGAATCTTTTGCAGAACGACGGACTTTCAAACCAGGCATTAAACGATATTTTTGCCGAATTCCAGGCAAACTCTGCGGATGAAGATACCGGAGGAGCCGGCCTGCTTATGGAGTTGATTGAAAAAGGCAAGTTTACGGATCACAGAACAGCGTTAATGATACGTACTTTGGGTGAACTGGGATATTTTCAAAGTGCCGATTTTTTGTTAGAGAAGTTTTTTGAATTGCCGAAAACAGGTTATGACCCTGAGATTGCGACAGCACTGATCGATATATTGGTAAAGTTTGGAATGGCCGAAATTATCGATCGTCTTCATAAACAATTTGTGCAGTCGAAGCACAGTGAAGTGCGAGAGGCGGTTGCGAAAGCTCTCGGTATTTTTTGTAGAGAAGAGAGTATTCCATTTTTAAAATGGCTGCTTGTCGACCAGGATTTTTATGTTCGATTTCATGCCGCTACATCGCTTTCTAACTTTCCTGAGATTGATCTCAGGAAACTGAAAACTCCCGATATGGATGATAAGGAGTACAGTGAGCTTTTGGGTGAAATTGAAGCGAGCAAGGAGGGTGGTTACTGATGGATGTTCTGTTTCGGACCTTACTGGTAATTAATGTACTCATCTTCTTCTATTTTATAGTTGTAAACCTCTCATATATTTCGCTGATACTCTTCTCATATATACAAACCAGAAGATCTAAACAGGAGTCCTCAATTTTTCAGCTCAGCGGCCTGTTTGATACCCGTCTTTACAACTCCATCAGTATTCTTTCACCGGCTTACAATGAAGAGGCATCAATAATCGAATCAACCCGTGCACTTTTAAATCTGGAATTTTCAGACTATGAAGTTATTGTCGTGAACGATGGAAGCAAAGACAGTACCCTTGAAAAACTGATTACAGAATTTGGACTGAAAAAAATTGACAGATATGTGCCGGTAAGCATTCAGACAAAAAAGATTAAAGACATTTATGGCAGTAAAAAATATCCGAATCTATTTGTAGTAGATAAATACAACGGCGGAAAGGCGGATGCCCTGAACAGCGGAATCAATGTTTCCCGGAAGGACCTGATTTGCGCTGTGGATTCAGATACCCTGTTGGAACCTACTGTGTTGCAGCAAATGCTCATGGCTTTTGTGGCCGATCCCACTACAGTAGCCGTTGGCGGTGTGGTTCGCGTGGCCAATGGCTGTAAGTTTGATTTGGGGGAAGTGTCGGAAGTACATGTGCCCAAATCTTTTATCGGCCGCGTACAGGCCGTTGAATACCTGAGGGCATTTCTTTTCGGCAGAACAGGATGGGACTATTTCGACAGTTTGTTGATCATATCCGGCGCATTCGGTGTATTCGACCGGAAATCGGTAATTAAAGTAAACGGATACCTTGATGATACCGTCGGTGAAGATATGGAGCTGGTAGTTCGGCTGCATCGCTACTACAGAGACAGGAAGGAGAAGTACAGAATTCGATTTCTTCCTGAACCGGTTTGCTGGACTGAAGTACCGGAAACGTGGAAAGTTCTGGGCCGGCAGCGTAACAGATGGCAGAGAGGACTTGCCGATACCCTTTGGAGGCATCGGGGAATGATGCTGAACCCCAAATATGGCAGACTCGGCTTCTTCGCTATGCCTTTTTTCTTTTTTGTAGAGCTATTATCGCCTGTTGTTGAGCTGGGCGGATACATAGTTTTGGCTGTTTCACTCTGGCTTGGCGTCATTAATATTCAGTTCGCGCTGCTCTTTTTAACAGCTGCAATACTGCTTGGCATGATACTGTCGGTTCTTTCGGTTTTAATGGAAGAGCTTACCTTTCGCCGCTACGACCGGCTCAGTGATGTATTAATACTCATTCTCTTTGCATTCTTCGAAAATCTGGGCTTTCGCCAAATGCACGCCTGGTGGCGATTCAGGGGCATGATCGACTTCATGAAGGGAGACAAGAAATGGGGAGAGATGACCAGGACGGGTACCTTTTCATCGCGGAGGTAGCGTGGATTGATCGCGGATGTAAGGGATTTGGGGATTTCGCGGATTGATAAAGACTAATTTATTGGGGTTAATTTTGTAAGGAGTTGGCTGATTTCGGTTCATACTTATAAATTTTGGTGAACCAAGCCTAAACTTTAAACGCTTCATTAACTCGAAATACAGAGAAAATTTCACCAACTAAAATCCGTGAAATCCCCAATCTTACTTGGATAGATAGAGATTCTTAAACTCATACGGCTTTCTGAACCTCTCATCGTCGAAGTTGTCCATAAAGTAGATGCTTTCGCCGGTGGATTTCATTTCGGGGCCAAGCTCCTTTTTAACTTCTGGGAATTTGTCGAATGGAAACACAGGCTCTTTAATTGCCCAGTTCTTCAGTTTTGACTCCAGGTCGAACTCCTTCAATTTGGCTCCAAGCATTACTTTTACCCCAATTTTAGCTTCGGGACGCTGTGTGGCTTTCGCCAGAAACGGGATGGTTCGGGTTGAGCGCGGATTGGCTTCAAGCACAAACACCTCATTGTCTTTCACGGCATACTGCACATTCAGGAACCCGACAATCTCCATCTCTTTTGCAATCTTCTTTTGGTAATTCTCGATGGTTTCAATCACGAGTTTGCTGAGTGAATAAGGCGGGATAACCGCTGTTGAATCACCCGAATGCACACCGGCCGGTTCAATATGTTGCATAATGCCCGCAATGTGAAGCTGCTCACCATCAAAGACGGAGTCTACATCAACCTCAATGGCATTGTCGAGATATTTGTCTATCAAAAAGTCGTTCTCAGGGTGAGTTTCGAGGATGCGAACCACATATCGCCTCAACTCCTCCTCTTTTACGGCAATTCGCATTCCCTGCCCGCCCAGTACATAGCTTGGACGAATCAACACGGGATATCCAACTCTATCGGCTATGGCTATGGCATCATCGGCATTTCTGGCCATTCCATACTCCGGGAAAGGTATTCCAAGCCGTTTCAGAAGTTTGGAGAATTCACCTCGATCTTCAGCAAAATCGATTTTCTCAAATGCAGTGCCGAAGATTTTTATACCGGCTTTAACAAAGCGTTTGCCCAGCTTGAGGGCGGTTTGCCCGCCAACCTGGAGTATGACTCCTTCCGGTTTTTCGTGCTCAAATATGTCGATGACCCGTTCCCAGAAAACGGGCTCAAAATAGAGTTTGTCGGCAACATCAAAATCGGTGGAGACAGTTTCGGGGTTGCAATTCACCATGATCGCTTCATATCCCATCTCCTGTGCTGCAAGCACAGCGTGTACGCATGAGTAGTCGAATTCAATACCCTGACCGATCCTGTTAGGGCCGCTTCCCAATATCATGATCTTTTTGCGATCGGAAACCACGCTCTCGTTCTCTGTTTCGTACGTGGAGTAGTAGTAGGGAGTTTCGGCCGGAAATTCTGATGCGCAGGTATCAACCATTTTGAAAACCGGTTTCATGTTCAGAGAGTGGCGCTTTTCTCGGACATCATCTTCCGAGGTTTCATCTCCATCCCGGCTCAATAGCCAGG